>CAZJTL010000024.1:29520-34988 GCA_964548905.1 uncultured bacterium
GTAAAATTTAAGTTCTAAGATCGCGATCGCGGTAGTAGTAATCTAGTCAACAAGCAACAAGCTTAACTACTTTTGCTAACTGGGAAATTAAGAACTGAAACTTTTATCGGCTAAAGAATTAACCTCGATAGAGCAAATTATTTAACCAATAAAGGTTCTGCAACCTATATGATGAGATCGGAACGACAAGGGATATTCATAGTCTAAAGTATTTAAGGTTTAAAACCTTAAAGGTTTTCTCCGATAAATAACTGAAGTGGATGGAGTGGGAAAAACTAGTTTTTGGTTCTCCCAGTGTGATTTACGGAAATAATTGCAACTATCTCAAGGAGTAAACTTTATGGCTCAACTCAACATAACAGAGTTGTCTCCTTTGGGTTCAGAGCTATTCCAAGACTCTGAAAGTTTTTTGGAAGAGCTAACTGATGACACTCTGGATCACTTAGTAGGTGCAGGCGACGCAGAAGATGAGTTGTTCATTCAAATCCCAAGCTATGTGCATGGTAAGACCTTTAAAGGTACTGCCATTCACAGTCTAAAAATTAAAAATTTCACAGTCTCTAACAAAACTGGCATTATGAGAACCGTAAACGTCGGTTGAAGTTAGTTAGGATTAGTCTCTTTAGTGTTAATGTCATTACGTTAACAGTCAAATCAAATTTGAATAGTGCTAAGCCTAAAGTATCTACTGTTGTCAATTTAATTTTGTTCAGTTGCTCCCAATGGGAGCAACTTGAGTATTTAGTCTGAAAAATTGCCAAGCGATAAATGATGTTAATTTCCAGTTGTATTTAACATTCGTCAGTATATCTCAGTGTAGAAGATGGTACTTTTATTAAGCTCTCAAAACGTTTTTGAATATTTAATAGAAAAAGGTTTTTGTACACAACAGGAACGAGAAGTAAGTAAAATAGAATCCAAAATTGCTAAAAATTTTAATTTATTAGTCAGTTTTCCTGAAGATCGCCAGATTTTAGTAAAACAAGAACCACACGATCGAGAAGGAAAATCCCAACAAGAATTTGTTCGCGAATGGAGTATCCAGGAGTTAGTCAGGCAGTTTCCAGAATTAGATAACTGGCGTACTTGGCTTCCTGAAATTCCTTATTTCGATCCAGAAAACTCTATCTTAATCGTTAAGTATTTAAATGATTATCGCAATTTAGGAGAACTTTACGGCAAAGAAAACAATTTTCCTGTATCGATCGCCGCTTCGATCGGTAAAATGATTGCGGCTTTTCATCGCCAAACTTTAGATGTTGCTAAATTTAAAGAATTTTTTGCAGCTAATTCTCAAGCACAAGCTTACGATGCTGTTACTAGTTTATGGCAAGGTCTCAATCGAATCGAACCAGAAATCTTTGGTCAAGTTCCTGCGGATGGTTTGAAATTCTTAATACTCTATCAACGTTACGATAGCTTGGGAAATGCGATCGCCGAACTGGCTCAATCTTTAGAACCATGTTGTTTGGCACATAACGACTTGAAGTTAAATAATATTTTACTAGTCAACGATTGGGAACAAGTCACAACAGATACAATCCCTCTAAAATTAATTGATTGGGAACGTGCTTGTTGGGGAGATCCTTGTTTTGATTTAGGTATGCTAATTGGCAGTTATTTAGCCTATTGGTTAGATAGTTTAGTAGTTAGCAACTCGATCGATATCGATGAAGCTTTACGCATGGCAATGACTCCCCTGGAAACCGTTAGACCTTCCATATCTGCCTTAATGACTAACTACATAAGCAATTTTCCAGCCATAATCGATCGCCGTCCCGATTTCCTCAAGCGAGTAGTTCAATTTGCTGGTTTATCCCTGATCCAAGTAATTCAATCTAACCTACAATATCAAAAATCCTTTAATAACAATGGTATTTGTATGCTTCAGGTTGCTAAAAGCCTGTTGTGCCGTCCTGAAGCCTCGATGATTAGTATTTTTGGTTTTCAAGAAGAACAGGTACGACAAGCAATGTCAGCTTAGTATTAAGTTCAAGCGATCGAAAAGCAAGGATAACAGCTAAATATAACTCTAGCCACTAATCATAGGTAAATCCCGATGCAATTATTAGACTCCCAGCACAATCAACAACTAGATAAAATACCGCCAAAATTAAAAGCTGCTTTAGAAGATATTGTCAATCGACTGGAAATTGAATCGAATTTGTCCATTCGTCATCCAGATTATAAGCCGATAGAATTACCAGAGCGGGCATTAAAATTATTTCAGAAACTTCCTCAAAAATTGCAAGACAAATATCTAAGTTCTCAATTGCAAGGGTTTCTCTACGGTATCTATTACAATGGCTTTCTTAGAGATTCTCTTGTACCCAACAAGGAAAAAGATGACCGCGCCTTGCTTCAGAATTTAGAAAATAATACTTTTTTGGGTGTAGATATAGACTTTTACAATCGTCTGCACCAAAGCAATCAAGGTCAAGGCTATTTCAGTAAAGGCTGGCAGATAATTCGAGAGGAAAGCGATAGTAGTGTCGCCGTGATTAACAATGGATTGACTCTACATATCGATCGAGATCGTCATCTGCAACCAGAAGAGCGATCGGCGCAAATTGGAGATACTGTAGCGATTCGATTGCCGAAAAACTGCGTCCAAAAGGGTTTCTATATGGCGGTCGGGGATGCTGGTTCAGAAAATGCCAATGGCAACAATCATACTTTAGTACGAATCTATTTTCATCTCGATCCTGATGGTGCGTTAGCAGTAATGGCTAGTTTAACCGCAAAACTCAATCAGTTATCCGTACCTTTTTCCTTTAAAGCTCTTTATAATCCTTCTGACTACAAGCGCTACGATTCAGCCGTTCTCTATTTTGACAATAGCTACTACGAAACGGTGAAACCATTACTGCGAGATATATATCAAGAACATCAAAGCCATTTTCAATCAGAAATACCACTGTTTACCAAATTACTAGCGCCAGGATTGGGATTAGCAGAAGAACCAAATGCCAAGTTTAAAACCAAAGAAAGTTTTGGTACTCATCGCTGTCAAATTGTTGCTGATAGTTTACTAGAGACTTGGCAAAAAGGTGACAACTCTCCAGAAGCACGCATGAAGGCAATTTTAGATAACTTCTCTCGCTTGGGAATTGAACTAGAATATTCCTATTTAAATGCTGAAGCTGAAGATATCTACACGGACTTAGAACTATGAAGCTAATCGATTTAACAGATTTAAGCGATCCTAAACAAACAACAGCAGCATCTGCTTCTTCCCAAGTCCAAAAGATTAGCGATCGCATTCAAATTCCCGAATCCAACCTACCTTTTTATCGTCAACTCGGTCGTACCGATTTGACTGTTAGTTGTTTGGCATTAGGTGGTGGCGGACATATTTCTAGTGAAGATACCATGTATGCCTTTGACAAAGGCATTAACTACTTTTTTTATTCCAGCGATTTGCATCACTATCTCTACAGTTCGATGGCACCAACTTTACGAAAGTTATGTGGACTTGGTTCCTCAGTCAGAGAACAAGTAGTACTAGGGTTAGTAACCTACATGGTCAAAACTCCAGAAGCAGTGCTGTCTTCCCTTTTAGATCAGTTTATCGATCTGAAAATGGACTATATCGATGTCCTTTTCTGGGGTTGGATCGATAATGACAATGCGGCTGATTTTAGCAAATGCATAGATGCATCCTACGATTTGCGCGGTCCCAATAGCGTCTATCAGCGCACGATCGAACAAATGTTCTACACATCAGAACGCATGAAAAAAATGGGGATTGTTCGCTATATTGGCGCTTCTTTTCACAGTCACGAATTGGCACAACAATGGTTGAATAGTCCTTTGCTAGATGTAGTCATGGTGCGGCATAATATTGCTCATCGCGGCGCACAGCAAAAAGTTTTTGCCCATCTAGACGATCGCGATCCAAATCGACCAGGTATCATGACATTTAAATCAGCAGGAATGCAGACTAATGTCTCGGCAGTTCCACCTTTTTTGCCATCAGGGTGCTGGCAACCTTCCATTCCCGATTTATATCGCTACTCTCTGAGCCAAAATTGCGTCGATGTCGCTTTAGCTGGATTGACAAAGCGTGAAGAAATCGACGAAGCGATCGCCTCTGTGCAACAAGGTAAACTAACTCCTGAAGAAATCGATTATCTTAACCTCTACGGCGATTTACACCGCAACCGCGTTAGAGTTAATGATATCGATCCAGGACGTTTAATTTATCGTTAATGGCAGGGAGCAGGGAGCAGAAGGCAGGAGGCAGGAGGCAGGAGGAAACAGCCAAGTAGGAAGTAGGGGCAACCGCAAGTGGATTGCCCTCTCTGTAGGAAGTGCGGAGTCGGAGAAAACGAAGCCTCCGAGGAACCTTCATAGCGGCTGTTAACTCATTACTCATTACTCATTACTCATTACTTCCCCTACACCCTACACCCCTACACCCTACACCCTTTCTAACCCCTAATCCCCTTAAAACTATGGTTGAAATGCAAAAATCGTTTGAAACAACTTCACCACCACAAATGACTCCAGCGACAGATGAGCAAATTATCCAGTATTTGCGTTATGCTTTTAAATTGGGAGAGATTGCTACTCAAGCAGAACAACAGGCATTTATTTTAGAAAACTGCGATCGCTTGGGAATTACAGTTTCTGACGAGGAATGGCAAGCAGCAGGTAATGAGTTTCGCCTCAAACATAAGTTGCTAGGTGTGAAAGAAACCCAAAACTGGTTAACACAGCAGCGTTTGAGTGTGGATGATTGGTCGCAAGGCGTTAAAATTCAACTATTCGCTAAAAAGTTGAAAGAGCGTTTGTTTGGTTTTGATGTAGATAGTCAATATCTACAAAATCGCGAACGATTCAGACGTGTAGCACTCTCCCAAATTATTGTTGCTGAAGCAACAGAAGCTATGGAAATTGCCAAAACTTTGCGCGAAGGAGAAGCTTATTTTTGTATTTTAGCTGTAGAACATTCCAAAGGCAAAAAATCTCATGAAAATGGCGGATTTTTGGGAGTTCGCTTTTTGCGAGAATTAACCAAGGAAATACAAGAAGCGATCGCCGAAGCAAAAGAAGGTGAAATTGTTGGACCAATTCAAACCAAGCTTGGCTATCATATCCTCAGAGTCGAAAAATGGTATCAGTTGCACTTAAATGAACAACTCAGAGAACAACTTATCGACGCTCTATTTCAGGGTTGGTTAAACGAGCAATAGCCCTTTAAATATTCTCTATTTCCTGTGCCGTATCATTAATAATTCGTTTAGAATCGAAATATAATCATTGCCTTTAATTGGGGAAAAGTTAAAAGATAGCGATCGAAAGCTTAATCTTTGACTTTTCCTGTTTCTTATATCGATTGTAGTTCATAGTTCATAGTTCATAGTTCATTGTAAAAAAGGGAGCAGGAAGTAGGCAGTAGGCAGCAGAAGGCAGAAGGCAGAAGGTAATAAAAGTCTAAAGTAAGACAGTCTAAAGTCTGAAGG
>CAZJTL010000025.1:0-34916 GCA_964548905.1 uncultured bacterium
GTCGTGATTCCAGCCAATATCCTCAATAAAAATATGTTCGGTTTTAAATCCAGCTTGAATTGCTACATCTCTTAAATGTTAAAGAAACGGAAGCAATTAGTACTAAGGTTATGCTGGTAGTCTTTCTTTTTTTAGCACTTTTGTTGCTAATACCAATGGGATTGAACAGCAAAATAGCTACAAGCATTGCAACAATGCCACAGATAGCAAAGATAGCCATTAAGTATGTCATTTCTTTTTCCAATTGGTATTTGTTGCTCAACCAACCACAACAAAATTGATCAACTTGCCTGGTACTACAATTACTTTTTTAATCTCCTTCCCTTCTAGATAGCGCTTGCCAATCTCCGACTCTAGGGCGTATTGTTCTAATGCTTGGCGATCGCTGCTAGCAGGAACTTGAATTGTACCGCGAGTTTTACCCATTACTTGAATAACTAAGGTAATTTCATCGACTACTAAAGCCTCTGGATCGACTTTGCGCCAACTTTGTAAGTGTACTGATTCAGTATTACCCAATTGCGACCATAATTCGTCAGCAAGATGGGGTGCAAAAGGTGCAAGTAAAATTACTAAAGTTTCAATCCCCTCTCGATATACGGGAGAGTTGATACATTTGGCATCGGCGATCGCGTTACTGAGTTTCATTAATTCGGAAACTGCTGTATTGAATTGATACTCGCCTTCTAAATCCTCAGAAACTTCTTTGATAGCAATATGAATCGCCCTGCGTAAGTCTTTTTCTTCTTTAGTTACTTCTTTAGACCGATCGCTGGCATCCGATCGCGGATTACTAATAAATTCCATTACTAAACGCCAAACGCGATTGAGAAAACGAAACTGTCCTTCAACGTCAGCATCGTCCCATTCCAAATCTTTTTCTGGAGGTGCTTTAAACAGAATAAACATCCGTGCTGTATCAGCCCCATATTTAGCTAAAACATTGAGGGGATCGACCCCATTGTATTTAGATTTGGACATTTTTTCGTAGAAGACAGATAGGGGTTCACCTGTTTCTGGATCTTGGGGATTGTCTGGGTTGGTGATTTGCGATCGCTGCACATATTTACCCGTTTTTGGGTTTTTATAGGTCAAACCCTGCACCATGCCTTGAGTTAGCAAGCGTTGGAACGGTTCATCGCAATTAACTAAACCGCGATCGCGCAAAACCTTAGTAAAGAAACGGGAGTAAAGCAAGTGCAAAACCGCGTGTTCGATTCCACCTACATACTGATCCACCGCCATCCAGTCATTTACTTTATCTAAGTCAAAGACCTTTTGCTCATTATTAGCATCGGTATAGCGCAAGAAATACCAAGAGGAATCAATAAAAGTATCCAACGTGTCCGTTTCTCGCTTGGCAGGTTCGCCGCAGCTAGGACAGGGAACATTTACCCAGTCTTCTATTTTTGCCAAAGGAGATGCACCCCGTCCGCTAAATTCAACATTTTCGGGTAGCTTAACTGGTAAATCTGCCTCGGGAACGGGAACCGTACCGCAACTAGGACAATGAATTACAGGGATGGGTGCGCCCCAATATCTTTGCCGAGAAATCAACCAATCTCTGAGGCGATATTGAATTCTTGCCTTACCGTAACCTTTTTGTTCGGCATATTCAATAATGGCTGTTTTACCTTCTTCAGAATCTTTACCATCGAATTGAGAGGAATTAACCATAATTCCAGGTTCGGTATATGCTTCCTGTAGGGACGTTCCCTGAAACGTCTCGACATCTGATTCAGGAACAATAACAACCTTAATTGGTAGATTATTTTCTGTGGCGAATTTAAAATCCCTGGTATCATGGGCGGGAACCCCCATAACTGCACCAGTACCGTATTCGTACAATACGTAATCGGCAATGAGAATGGGTATTTCTTCACCGTTGAAAGGATTAATTGCTTTCCCTCCCGTGAGAATTCCTCGTTTTGGTTTATCTTCCGCAGTCCGTTCGATTTCGCTTTCGCTGGCAACTTCTTGAACGAACCTTTCTACCGCCTCTTTTCTTTCTGATGTAGTAACTTTAGCAGTTAAAGGATGTTCGGGAGCGAGGACAACATAGGTGACACCATAGATGGTATCGGGACGAGTAGTAAATACTGGAATTTTTTCGTCCATACCCACGATCGGAAATTCTAAATAAGCACCAACCGATTTGCCGATCCAGTTTGCTTGCATTAGTTTGACGCGATCGGGCCAACCGTCTAATTTATCCAAATCATTGAGTAGTTGTTCGGCGTAGTCAGTAATTTTGAGAAACCACTGACGCAACAATTTACGTTCGACTTTAGCACCAGAACGCCAGGAACGACCTTCATTATCCACCTGTTCGTTAGCAAGTACGGTTTGGTCGATCGGGTCCCAATTCACCGCCGCTTCTTTTTGATATGCCAACCCTGCTTGCAGAAATTGCAAGAAAATCCACTGCGTCCACTTGTAATAATCTGGCGAACAAGTAGTAACTTCTCGATTCCAATCAAATAAAATGCCCAACTG
The DNA here is from genome assembly GCA_964548905.1 of uncultured bacterium. Lineage (GTDB taxonomy): Bacteria > Cyanobacteriota > Cyanobacteriia > Cyanobacteriales > Xenococcaceae > CAZJTL01. The sequence goes on from CAZJTL010000025.1 coordinate 2,497, forward strand.
TTGCAGTTGTTGTTTCATCTGGGGAATATTTTTATACGTCCATTCCGCAGGTGGAATCTTGCGATCGATCGCCGCATTCTCCGCAGGCAAACCAAAGGCATCCCAACCCATTGGGTTGAGAACGCGATAACCCTGCATTCGTTTCAAGCGAGAAATAACATCGACGATCGTATAAACTCGAACATGACCCATGTGTAAATTGCCCGATGGATAGGGAAACATGGAAAGAGCATAGAATTTAGGCTGGTTTTTATCTTCCGAGGTTTTATCTAAACCGAGTTCTGCCCATTGCTGTTGCCATTTTTGTTCGATTTTTGTTGCGCTATATCGGGACTCCACGACAGTCATGTTTTTTACTGAATAAGATTATTTTTAAGCGATCGATTCTTTATTGTAACAACCTTATCAAAGACTAATGACTAAACCAATACAAGTCCGTAACCCTCGCACTGGAAAGCTTGACCATGAAATCCTTCCACCATCCCATTCTTTACTGCAACAACAATGTACTAACTTACGTCAAGCACAAATTCATTGGCAACAAATCGGTATAGAAGGTAGGATCGAAGCCTTGCAGCAATGGAAACAAGCCATATTATCTCAGCGCGAACGCCTGAGTGAATCCTTAATCAAGGATACGGGAAGATTGTCTATTTCAATTTTGGAAATTGATTCGTTTCTCTCAGGGATCGATCGCTGGTGTAAATTAGCCCCAGATTTATTACAAGAATCAAACAAAAATACCACAGTTCCCTTTATCCAACTACAACAAACCTCAGTTCCTTATCCCCTGGTTGGGGTAATTAGTCCTTGGAATTTTCCTCTCCTGCTATCTACAATTGATACCATTCCAGCCTTACTTGCTGGTTGTGCAGTTATCGTCAAGCCCAGTGAAATTGCTTCTCGTTTTGTAAAACCTTTGACAGTTGCGATCGAAACCGTTCCCAGGCTAAAAAACCTATTAACCTTTATTGAAGGAGGAGGAGAAACGGGGGCTAGTTTAATCGAGTATGTGGATTTAGTCTGCTTTACGGGTAGTGTAGCTACAGGGCGCAAAGTCGCAGAAGCAGCAGCTAAACGCTTTATTCCTGCCTTTTTGGAATTAGGAGGAAAAGACCCCGCGATCGTGCTGTCATCTGCCAATTTAGAATTAGCTACATCAGCAATTTTATGGGGTTCGGTAGTTAATACAGGGCAATCATGTCTTTCGATCGAACGGATTTACGTTGCTGAATCTATTTTTGAAGAATTTGTCGATCGCTTGGTTACTAAAGCAGAAGGTTTAAAATTAGCCTATCCCACCCTTGAAAGCGGTGAGATTGGTCCAATTATCGCCGAGAGACAAGCAGCAATTATTAGCGAACATTTACAAGATGCGATCGAGAAAGGGGCTATTATTCGCTGTGGCGGGAAAGTAGAAGAAAAGGATGGAGGATGGTGGTGTTATCCAACAGTGCTGACTCAGGTAAATCATTCCCTGAAAGTAATGACTGAAGAGACATTTGCCCCGATCATGCCTGTAATGCCTTTCTCTACTGTAGAAGAAGCGATTAACTTAGCAAATGACACAATTTATGGACTGAGTGCAGCAATCTTTGCAGAAGAATCAGAAGCGTTAGCAGTTGCCAGACAGATAGATGCTGGTGCTATCTCGATTAATGATGCAGCACTTACCGCTTTAATTTATGAAGGAGAAAAAAATTCTTTTAAATACTCTGGTTTAGGTGGTTCGCGGATGGGTTCGGCGGGATTGATGCGGTTTCTGCGGAAAAAAGCTTTTTTGGTGAAAACTAATTCATCTCCCGATCCTTGGTGGTTCGATCGTCATTAAACGAAGGCAGAAGGCAGAAGTCAGAAGTCGTAGGGGCTTTCTTGCCATTCGCCCCTACAGAAGGCAGAAGTTTTTACTTGCTAATTACTTTTCATCAAAGAACAAAGTTCAACAATTTTTGTTTGTAAAAGACTTAAAGGTTCTGCTCCTCGTTTAAGCTGAAATTCTAACTCTAATAAAATTGGCAAAGTAGCTAAAAGTTTCTCAGCAGAACAGTGAGCTATTTCTTTACGTAAATGAGGAATGCGAAAAGGATTACTAACATCCGCAGTACTAGCAATGAGGCGATCGTCTTTTTCTCCCGAAGCGATCGCTAGTTTTACAATTGTCCAAGTGCGAAATTGTCCAACTAAAGTAGCAACTATTTTTAAAGCTGGTTCGTTGCGATTAATTAAATCATTAGCTAAAGTCAACGCTGTGGCAATTTCTCCTGTTAAAATACTTTTAGCTAACTGCAAACTATTTTGGTTGTTGCCAACTACTAAATTGTCAACAACATCTACATCTAATAAATGATTAGGACTATTGCTATATAAACTTAATTTTTCTAATTCCAGCCATAACTGCCTAGTATTATTACCAACTGATTCAGCTAATAATTCAACAGCATTAGCTGTTAATTTAACACCGATTTGTTTGGCTAGTTGCCTAACTTGTTGACTAATTTCTTCGGTTTTCCAAGGAGGAATTAGGGAAAATTCTTGGAACCGAACGTATTCTTTGAGCAATTTAGTCGATTTGAGTCTGGCATCTGGTTTTTTCGCTGAAGTTAGGAGTAGATGCGAGTATTCTAAAATTGCTGGTAAGGTGCGTTTTAATTCTTGTAATAATTCTTCCGAACACTGTTGACAAATAGTAGTATCGACTAACCAAGTCAAACGTTCTCCCATACCAAATACAGGAGTCATTGCTTGATTTAAACCTTCAATAATATTATCTTGGCGATCGCCTGGGAGCTTATGATAGTTAAATTGCACCCAGTTGGGATCGAGGACTTGCTCTTGCAGTTGTTTGACTTTTTGGGCGATCGTAAAGTCATCTTCTCCCCAAAAAAAATAGATTGGCATAAATTAAATTCAAGGTGGATTAGGGATTAGGGGGTAAGGGCAGGTTTAGAAACCTGCCCTTACGAGGTTTAGAAACCTGCCCTTACGGGGTTAGGGAAATAGGGAATATACAAATAATTAGCCTCGATGTACTTAATTAAGTTACAAATTTACTAGAGAAAAATTGATAAATTATGATTAGGGATCGGCAATTTTAAAATCTAGGCTGCATTCAAAAATGACATGGTGTAAGTGGCAGTAGGAGTGAAGTGCTAAGGTAAAAATGCTAAGTAAGCTATTGTTTTTGCCATATTGCTAGATCTGTGAGTGTAGCAATTATCTCGCGCAAGCATTGTATCAGAGAGGAAAATAAGGTTGAACGAAATTTATCAAGACTATATTAATCGAGTAGCACGTCTAGCCCTACCGATTAGTTACCCAAATCAACTGCAAAATATCCAGAAATCTCCAAAATTCGAGCGAGGACAACCGACTTCATTTCCTGGTTATTCTGTAATTACTCCTCCCATGGAAAACGATCCAGTCAACGAAACATTTTATAACCAACTCACAAGTTGGCAAGAAATGTTATGCCAAAAGTTAGATCCAGACTTCTTCATACCAGTACCACCAGCAAGTTTTCATTTAACAGTAGCAGACTTGATTTGGAGTAGTAGTTATCTTCAGGCGATCGAAGAAAATCCTGATTTTGAGCAACAACTAAGACAAAGTATTGCCGAAAGTTTTACTGAATATAGCAAAATTAATCAAGATAAAAATTATCCGATCTGGCGATCGACTGGTTTGATTATTAAACCTCGCGCCGTAGTAGTTAGCCTTATTCCCAAAGATGAATTAAGTTACCGAAAAATTATTGATTTGCGTCGTTGTGTCTATCAAAATCCTCGATTAATTGCCCTGGGAATCGAGCAGCAATACGATTTAACTGCCCATATCACTGTAGGCTATTTTGGCGATCTAGCAAACGATCGCAATTATATTCCAGAAAAACAGATCGATCGTCTTTTTGCAGAACTTAGCGAACAATGGTTGCTGAGCGAAGACAATTCTTTTGCGATCGAAACAGTTGAGTTGAGAAAATTTGATGATATGATGCGCTATTACCGAGAAAATGATTGGTCTGCGATCGAGCTTTGAGCAATTTAAATCATCCTATCGTCGAGCAAAGTTTTGCCATTATCGATCGCGAAATTGGGGAACATCACCTTAGCCCACAAGAATACGCGATCGCTCGTCGCGTCATTCATGCTACTGCTGATTTTGAATTTGCTCGATTACTCAAATTCAGTCCAAGGGCGATCGATTCTGGCATCAAAAGTTTGCGCGATCGAGCCACGATTGTCACCGATGTCAGCATGGTAACTCAGGGGATTCGGACAATGGTGGCTAAAACTTTTAACAATCCCATCTTCTGCGCGATCGACTTTGCTTCTGAAGCACTACCAGGTAAAACTCGCACCGAAACAGGTTTAGAGAAATGCTTCCAGCAACATCCAGAAGCTATTTACGTAATTGGTAATGCACCTACGGCACTTTTATCCCTTTGTACTGAAATTAATAATTCATCAATTCAACCAGCTTTAGTTATTGGTGCGCCTGTAGGTTTTGTTTCCGTCGTTGAATCGAAACAAGTTCTAGCTAGTACTGCTGTTTCCCAAATTAGAGTTAATGGTAGAAAAGGTGGTTCTGCTGTCGCCGCCGCCATTTTAAATGCTTTGTTAGTTCTTAGTGCAGAATAAATAGGGAAAATTTGAAGATTTATTACAGCCCATCTATCTTGTACAAAGTAATGTATTTACCTTGAAATATCTTATCTAGATAAGATTTAGGAACATCTTGAAACAAATCTTCCCTTGCTAAAAGAACATAATCGTAGTGCTTAATAATCTTATTCCAGTCTATCCCTTTACCATCTGAATAAACTGATTTCCCAGTACTTTTAGCTAGCTCAATATATTTAGGCTTAAAGTGAACTGGTTGTTGAGTTTCAAAAGCGAACAATGATGGAACAAAAGATGATTTTTTCATAACAGCATAGGTTGGTGCATACATAAAAGGTAAAGTTTCATAATAGCTTTGATAAGCTCTCGCAGAAAAAAGACGGCTTCCTTTATCAATATAAGTAATTGCATTGACAATTTCCTTATATTCACTTTGAAAATTATGCCATTCCAGATTAATGGAAAATATCCTTAAGCTAAAGATTGAAATAAAAATAGTAGCAATAGCAATATTACTAACTTTATTATCATTAAATTTTAGGCTAGATAAAATTAGTAAAAATAATGGTATCAATAATCTCCAATCTGCATTTTGAGAACTAGATAAAGTATTTGGCAATAGTAAATAGGCAACAATTAAAGCTAGAATAGAAAAAATCATTGACCTATTCAAGCTAAGTTTTTTACTACTAATTCCTAATAAAGGTATTACTATCAAAAATAACACTACTGCTAAATCTAATGATGAATTATAGTTGTCGGATAATTTCATCTTTAAATACTTCACCTTAGTGATAATAGGTGAATAAGATAGAGATAAAGAGCTTTCAGAGGTAGGACTAAAAAGATATAAAATTATTGGAATTGTAAATTGATAACAGATCGTCGAGAGTTTTTTGATTAAATCAGATTTTTTAAGTTTTTTGGAAGCAAAAACAATTGATTGCACTTCATAAGAAACAATTGTAATTGCATAAAAACAAAAAGCATAAAGATGACAAATAAACAAAGTAATATTCAGAAAAGTGAATAAAACTAATTTTAGCCAAGCTTTGTTTTCTCTAATTAGAATCCATAACCCTATACACCACAAAGCCAGACCAATACCAAAGAGAAAATTGAGAAAACCCTTAATAAAAGCTTGATTGAACAAGAGAATAAATGTAGTTAATGACCAAAAATTTATGGCTCTAAATAATACATAATTTAAAAATATACCGCCGCTAGTAATAATAAAAAAAGTCAAGGCAATCATTAACTTTCCAGCAAATTCTAATCCGAAAAAATTAGCTAAAGCTGGTACAATTATATCCATAGCTAAGTTGGGAATAATACTAAATTTTACCTGGTAGTAACTCTGCAATAATGGATCATCTTTAATGCTCATAATAATTTGCATTCTCGCCAAATGGTTTGGATAATCCTGCAATGGTAAAAATTCGTTTAGCCAAATTGGCAATTGAGCTAAGATCGACAATAATATATAAACTATAAGAAATAAAATAATATTTTTTGATTTCATTAATTGCATATTTTTGCTATTATCAAAAAAATTCAATATTAAATTTAAAAGTAAACCAAATATCCGTGCAAAAAACAATAGCGATAATTGTATTTGTTGTGCTAATTAGCTATAGCTTAATCAAAGTTAAATGATAGATCCTCAGTAATCTTACTAAGATTAGCAAGGAATTGCCTTACCCCTACTGAGACATTACCTCTTGCCTCGACTGAAGGAGGTTCAAGAAGATAGGGCTATTTCCTGTCTTGACTCTAAGATTTGATAAAATTAGACCTTAACTGCAATAGTTATTTAAGATCCAATCAACTAATTTTTAATAAATAGCGATCGAAATCGGAAATATGACAGAAGAAACTACACCAAATCCAGAAGCACAAGCACCTGAAGAAACTACGCCAGCTAAAGCTAAGCCTGCTGCTGCACCAGCTAAAGCAAAAAAAGAAAAAGCACCCGCCATTGAAGATAAACCTTTCCCTGAATTTATCGAACAACATTTTCAGCCTGCTCTCAAAGATGCTCTTGCTGGACAAGGAATTCAAGATCTAAAGCTCGCATTTGCCAAACAGCCTTTAGAAGTTACTGGTGCAAGTGCTAACGAGCAATGCTGGCAAGTAAAAGCTAACTGGCAAAATGGGAAACGTCAGTTCAATCTCTATTTTCTCGATGAAAGTATTAATGGCAAAAAAGCATTTTCCTATGCTGCCAATGGAGCAAAACCTAGCACGATCGAATCATTTATGATTGATGAGCGCAAAGTAACCTTAGATTTGATGGTACTATACACCTTGCAACGTCTAAATGGGCAAAAGTGGCTGCTAAGAAATTAGCAATTGCTAAAATTGATCGATTCTGAATTTAGAATGAGAATTTAAAGAGCGTAAGCTTACGATCTGGCGATCTCGATTTTGGAGCGATCGCCACAGTCCTTTATCATTAGAGTGATTATGCGTGTATACATCTTGCTGTTCAATGCTGGAACTGAAAACGAAGGGATACATACAATTCAAATAGGCGATCGCAACAAAGTCTTAATGTTTAAAAATGAAGACGATGCCACTCGTTATGCTCTTATGCTAGAAGCACAAGATTTTCTCTCTGCTAATGTTGAAGCGATCGATTCAGAGGAAGTAGAAGAATTTTGTCAGAGTGCTGGCTATGATTGTGAAATAGTAGAAGATGAGCAACTGGCAATTCCACCAGAGCAAAACGTAGACTCAACAGACTGGAATCTAGAAGGTAATTACGCAGAAACAAGGGAACAAAGCAAACAAAGCGAAGAAGCAGAATCAGAAATGTCTAATACGGATTTAGATAGAATTCGCCGTCAACTCGAAGGATTGCTATAAGTTCGAGGTAATAATCCCTATTTCGATATCGTTTACTAATCGATCGATCCTAGATTTGGTAGTATTCCAAGAACACATAAAACGCACTCCACCTATACCAATAAATGTGTAAAATTGCCAATTTTGTTGATGTAAATATTGAATCGCCGAGGGAGGCATTTTGACAAAAACAGCATTAGCCTCTCTAGGAAACATAATTTCAATACCATCTAATTCTAATAAACGATTCTCTAAATATGCCGCACATTGATTGGCGTGTCGTGCATTGTTTAACCAAGCGTCAGTTTCTAATAAACCCAGCCAAGGGGCAGAAATAAAACGCATTTTCGAGGCTAATTGTCCCGCTTGTTTGCAACGATAAGCAAAATCTTCTGCTAAAGCGCGATCGAAGAAAATAATTGCTTCTCCCAACGCCATACCATTTTTAGTTCCACAAAAACACAATACATCTACACCAGACTGCCAACTCATTTGGGCAGGAGTTTGATTCATTGATGCAACTGCATTGGCAAAACGCGCCCCATCCATATGTATTTTTAAACCGTGCTGTTGGGCAACTTGTTTAAGAGAGGCTAATTCTTCTAGAGAATAGATAGTTCCTAATTCAGTTGCTTGAGTGACACTGATTACTTTTGGCTTGGGATAATGAATATCATTGCGTTTAGTCACGATCGCCTCGATCGCAGATGAAGTTAATTTTCCATGATGTCCTTTTGCTAACAGCAATTTAGAACCATTGGAAGCAAATTCTGGCGCACCACATTCATCTGTTTCGATATGTGCAGATTCGTGACAAATGACGCTGTGATAAGATTGACAGAGTGCAGCTAAAGATAATGAGTTAGCAGCAGTTCCGTTAAAAACAAAGAAAACCTCGCAATCAATTTCAAATAATTCTCGAAAGCGATCGGTAGCTTTTTGCGTCCACTCATCGTTACCGTAAGCAGGAGAACTACCTTGATTAGCTTTGAGCGTATATTCTAAAGCTTCGGGACAAATTCCAGAATAGTTATCGCTGGTAAATTGCTCTAAATTGCGATCGCACTCCATAGCAAAATTTCGCTTTCCTCTGTATGATTTCTTCTTAATTTAGCTTTTCCTTCTCTGAATGGCATTGAATTGCTACTACGATTGTTCGTTGGCTACAGAAAAGACAAATCGATCGAGATACAACTAAGTAATTGAATCGCTACGAATAGACTACTTAGCAAATTGGAAGAGGCAAAAGATGTTGCCAGATTATGGAGAAAAAGCAGCAACTTTGATAGTTATGTCCATATTTATCAACTTTTTTATTGTTTACGCCCTCGCTTTGATACTTGGTGTTGGCATGGTGACACAGACGATTAACTTGATTGCCAAAATTTTCTTCATTTGGGGATGTGCTTTAATTGCCAGGAGCAAAGGATATTCTTATTTGTGGGGGACTTTAGGAGCGATACCATTGATTGGTTTGCTGATTCTTATTTTTTTACCTGGTAAATACAAATAATTAAGTATTATTTGCTATTATTCGCTTAAGCGATCGATCGCGATTAATTTTCGCTCTTTGTATGAGACTAAGTTTATTAATTTGGGTGCTTACTTCATCTGTGCTTACGGTAGCTAGTAGCTTTGTACCTAGCGATCTTGCTCTTGCTGGTGAAACTAAATTTATTTGTGGTACTTGGCAAGGCGCACCCGCAACTATTGCTCGCACCAGCAAAGGTGATGTACCAGTCATACGTTGGGTATCAGATCATTTTAACGCTTCTGGCTTTACCGCCCAAAAGCGCTGTCAAATGGTATCAGCCAAGTTTCAACAATACTATCAAGAAGGAACTCTCAAATACCTGACTACTGGACGCAAAAACGGCAACAATGTAGTTTGTGTTGCTCAATCAGAAAAGGGGGCTTGTAAGGGACAACTATTTACTCTCAAACCTGGTAGTAACCCTGGTGAAACTCTCAAGCAATTAATGGCAGTTCGTTCTCAAGCATCAGGTGCAACGCCAGTTAATGAATCTAGCGATCGCGTTTATATCAGTATCGATCGCTATCTTGAAGAGGCTAGTGTAGCTAATTCTCAACCAACTAATTCTCCAGCCTCATCTTCACAGACTCCTACAGAAGCTAATGCCAATAGTCTTTGGTAGGTAAGAGGCAAGAGGCAAGAGGCAAGAGGCAACAGAAAAAGACGCGAGATCTTGCGTCTCCACCCCAGGCATTGCATTGTGCCGCCCCTACAGCTTACCTTCCTGACTTACTGCTTCAACGATCGCACGACCAATTTCTAAAGAAGCTGTCGCGGCGGGAGAGGGCGCGTTACAAACGTGCATCGCTTTTCGATCTTGGATGATTAGGAAATCATCTACTAATTTACCGCTATCGCTCAAAGCTTGGGCGCGAACGCCAGCATGAGTAGGAATCACATCTGCCGATCGCACTTCAGGGATTAATCTTTGCAGACTGCGAACAAATGCTGCTTTGCTAAAGGAACGAATAATTTCTTGAATTCCTTCATCGGCATATTTGCTAGCAAGTTTCCAGAAAGCAGGATAAGTCATCACTTCCATAAACTCACCCAAGTCGAAATCAGTTTTGTGATATCCTTCTCGCTTGAGACTGAGAACAGCATTTGGTCCCGCGTGTACAGTGCCATCAATCATTCGGGTAAAATGGACACCTAGAAAGGGAAATTCTGGGTTAGGAACAGGATAAATTAAATTCTTGACTAGATAGCGTTTTTGGGGAGTTAATTCGTAATATTCGCCGCGAAAAGGAATTATTTTGGCTTCAGGATTGACACCATCTAATTTAGCCATGCGATCGCTATACAAACCAGCACAGTTAATTAAAAAACGAGTTTCAAAGCTACCGTTGTTAGTTTCTAAAATCTTGCCATTGCCGCGATCGATAATCTTAGTAACTTTAGTATTAAATTTTAGTTCGCCACCTTGAGCTTGAATCAGTTCGGCGTATTTCTGACATACCTGTTTGTAATTAACAATGCCAGTAGTAGAAACGAAAATACCTTCTAAACAATTTACGTGAGGTTCAATTTCTTTTACCTGTTCGGCGTTGAGTTTTTTGAGTTCTAAACCGTTTTGCAAACCGCGTTGATAGAGATCTTCTAATCGCGGTAACTCTTCAGGTTCGGTAGCTACAATGACTTTACCACAAACATCATGGTCGATACCATGTTCTTGGCAAAACTCGACCATAGTGCGACTACCTTCGCGAGTAAACTTGGCTTTAAAGCTTCCAGGTTTATAGTAAATACCAGAGTGAATGACACCGCTATTATTTCCCGTTTGATGAGCGGCAACACTATTTTCTTTCTCTACAATTAAAATGCGAGCATGGGGATAGCGTTTACCCAAAGACATACCAGTAGATAGTCCAACAATACCGCCACCGACGATCGCGAAGTCATACATAGGTTTTTCAATTAGAAATTGCTAAGGCTAAAAGATCATCACCAATATTAGCAATTACTGTCAAGTACCAGCTATCATAACGTTTCTCAAACTATTGAGCTAATTTAAAAATAAGTAAACGTGTGGAGAAATAAGTGCCAAAGTTGTTTGTCAATTGAACAAACTCAACTAATAAGCTACTGATAGCCGATCGATCCTAAAAACTCAAATTATTTAAACCAGGAGATACAGATGCTTGAGTGTTTTGAGAATTGGAATTTGCAGAAGCTTCTCCCACTTTCTTAGACACTTCAACCCCATTTTGTTCAAATACTACCGAAGGATTAAGAGGATCGCTAGTATCTATGTTTTTAACCAATATTTGTCCATTAGATAAATATTGTCCTACTTCAACGTAACGACTTTCTTTTTCTTCAGGAGCCTGAACGATCGCCTTGAGAATACCGCCAATGTCAATTACCCCAGTAACCGCCACAGACTGTGCTAAGGTCGGCTCAGATCTAGGTGGTTCCAAGACTGGAGTACTTTGAACCGAAGCAGGAACCGATGGGAAATTTTTAGGCTTGTTATTTGGTTTAGCAGCTACATCGGTTGCTTTCTTTTCAGGTAACTTAATCTTAGCGATCAACGATACGAAAGAAAAAGGATCTTTGCGTCCCTTAATACTTGCTTGAATTCGGCGATCGGGATTAGTCGAAGGAATCAAGCCATTGACTGCCTTAGCAGGTTCAGATGCTACAGAAGCTGCGGTTTGAGCCGTAGAAGTATTAGAAGTATTGGAAGCACTGACATTAGTATTGGCAGGACTTTGACTTGAATTCGCAGAATTAGCAGGAGTTTTACTCGTATTTGCAGGAGGGTTAGATGTATTTTGTGTTGGTGTTGTTTGAGTTGTTTCTTGAGAACAACTTTGCCCCAAGAGAGCGATTATTCCCAACAGAAACATCAATAAAAATTTGGACATAAACAGTTCTCCAAGCTTTGCTTGTACCAACCTCATTTAGAGATTACTTTAATGAAGTTTATTTGCCAAATCTAAAATAACAGCTTCATCTAATAATCATCCAGAGTTTGTTTATAACTGTTCTTGTTTCATCGATTTTTTGAGAACGTTTAAACCTTTTTTAACTCGACGAGATACTGTCACTACACTAATGCCTAGTAGCCTAGCAGTTTCTTTTTGGGTCAAGTCGTGAAGAAAGACAAATTCTAGAACATTTCTGGTTCTTTCTTCTAATTGAGATAATGCTTGTTGTAAGCGAATTCGATCTTCATGAGCTAATTGAAAACTGCGATGCTTTGGATCGGGAACCAGTTCACTTAAACTAGTTTGTGAATCTTCACCATGACCGACTGAAATATCTAAACTTAGAGGCTCACGATTTTGATAGGCTAGTTTAATTTCTTGCCATTCTTTCAGAGAAATTTCTAAAACTTGTGCTATTTCAGAATCATTTGGTTGCCTGTGAAAGTTCTCTCGGAAATGCTGAATTACTGTTACCGATTGTCTTCTTATTTCCAACCAACGTCTAGGAATTCTGACAGTACAACTTTTATCTCTTAAATAGTGTTGAATTTCTCCTCTAATATAAGGAATAGCAAAGGAACTAAAAGCATTTCCTTTTTCTAAATCGAATCTTTCAATTGCTCGAATTAAACCTATACAACCAACTTGCATCAAATCTTCATAGCTTTCATGGCACTGATTTACCCAATGACGAGCCTCTTTTTTAACTAATCCTAAATTAAGCTTCATGATTTGATTGCGTAATTCAGGATCTTTATGGTTTTGATAATTCTGAAATAAATGCAAACTATCAATTTTAATAGCGTTATCAATACAAGCTGACATTTGAATATTTCCTATTCTTACCAAGAAAAACTCAGAAATTATTTTTTTTGATTTTCTCTGGGTTATTCTGCTTAGATTCCAGCAATTAGCTTTTATTCAAAAAAAAGAGCCTTGTATTGTTTTTCAAGACATCTTTGGTGAACAAATTTATAAGCTAAATCTAGCTTATTCGTTGGGCAAAATAAGAACAACAGCATTTCTACTATTTCTGTTTAATTAAGTACCTCCTATTTGACCCAGGATTTTACGGATTAAATTTTAAAGATGATAAAAAGTAAGTGAAATTACTAACTGTGTCAGTCAATCAACTGTCTATCAAATTGATGGTTATTGAGGAGTTAACCCGAGCTGTGTATATTTGCGGATTGACACCATTAAGATGAATTATTTGATCGCTTTGATGTCGGTGTATTTATATATTTAAAAAATCGAGTGTTTAACTTTAATTTATGAACAGAGCAAAGTTATTATTATTAATATTTGTTAGTCTTTTAAATTTTGAGCAACAAAAAAGGGGCAAATTGCCCCTGGAAACTAAACTGGTTTTATTTTTTTCCTATAAATAAGTAGCTCTTAAGCTTCTGATTCAACGCGACCGTAGAAAATCCCCCGAACTTTTAATTCTTCAGGTTCTTCTGCACCTAAGTCAGTTGCTGAAGGCTGTTCGCTTTCAAAAACTCCAGCAATTTCACCAGTGTCGGCATTGACTTTGGTGACATTAAGAGACATTTTTCCTTTACCAAGTTCAAATTGTTTAACGTTAGCACGAGTAAACTTGGTATCATCCGATCGCGCTGGTAATGCTACAGCAGTATCATAACCACTAGCAACGCTACGACCTTTAGGATCTAAGAAAACAGAACCGCGATAGGAAGAAACTTTGAATTCTCCTTTAAAGTCTGTAGAAGCGTCGATCGCTTGCGAACCTGGCTTAGTAGTAGCAATTAACTTTTTGATGGTAAATAAGAAAGGTACTTGTTCTCCACCAGGTAATTGTACGGTAATTGGTTGGAAATCGAGACCATCTTGCTCTTTAAAGGTTAGTACTCCGTCATTACCAGCAGTAATAGTTCCAGTAATCTGTTCGAGAGTAGATGTGTCTCTGGTTAAGACCTTACCTTGAATGAATTCTGCTTCTTTACGCTTATTAGCAGGTTCTTCCTTGACAAAGTATTGTTGTGGTTCTAAACACAAATCTGTCAAAGTAAAAGTCTGTCCTGGGGCGATCGGAATCGCACCACGACGGGTTTCTTCTAGTTGGGGACAAGTGTTAGCAAGTCCAGTCCCCAAGATCTCATCGTATGTTAATTGGTCTCTGCTCTGGGCGTTAGCAGGACCACTGCAAGCTGTTAGCAGCCCTAGGCATACAGCCAACAAGGCGGCAATTATGGCACGAAACCTCATGTGTCAACCTCTTTTGTTTAATTTTGGATTTGACATCCTCAATGAATATGAGAATTAATAGAGTTTTAGACAAGTTTGGCTAGTCTGATTGAAATCTACTCTACCAGAATAGATACTATTCATAGTTAAACCTGACTAATTCTTTATCAAGAATGTTTCGATCTCAAGTCACATCAATAACTATACGATTGAAACGAGCCACCTTGTAACACTACTTTAATTAAATTAGATCGAGTTGAAATTCTGATGGACGATGAATCAAAGTTGAATAAGATAAATCCCGATCCTGAAATTGAGGCGATCGATTCAGCTATTTGGGTTTTGGCAGAAAAAAATAGTGGAGATCCTTTTGCTTTGCTCACTCTTTTGCGGCATCTGGAACTGATCCATCGCAGGATTAGATCCGAACTATTTGAGCCATGCTTACCTCAAACACGACAACACTTGTATCAACTTGTCAAAGAAATTGAAGAAGCTGGTGGTTGGCCTTATATTGAACGCATGAGGCTGCGACAATTATTACAAAAAATTCAATCAGAAGCATCTGAAGCAGACGAACTTCAACAAGATAAACCAGTTTAAAGAGGGAACAGTAAATAAGTAGTCGTGCTTGCATTAATTGGATAGTTGAGATAGGGATTAGGGATTAGGGAGCGGGGGAGATGGGAGACGAACAGAAAAGTAGCAAGTAGCAAGTATGGTACGATTACCTTAGCAAAAAACTTCTCTTAATTAGTCGATCGAGCTAATCTAGAGAGGTTTAATTTGTTTGTTGGGACAAGATTATTTCATGCCATTTAAAGTAAGCCCAATTAAATTTGGTACCGATGGTTGGCGGGGTGTCATTGCTGCTGATTTTACTTTTGAGCGTGTAGCAATGTTGGCTCCTCTAGCGGCACAAGTTTTGATAGAAAATTATCAAGGGACGAAAACCAATCGTCGCGTCATTGTTGGTTACGATCGCCGTTTTATGGCAGAAGATTTTGCCAAAATAGCAGCAGAAGCATTACGAGAGGCTGGATTTGAGGTATTACTAGCCCAAACCTATGCACCCACACCTGCTTTGAGTTGGGCGGCAAAAACTCAAGATGCTTTGGGCGCATTGGTTCTTACTGCCAGTCACAATCCAGCCAATTATTTGGGTTTGAAGGTAAAAGGTGCTTTTGGTGGTTCGGTCGCACCTGAAGTGACGCAAAAAATTGAAGCATTGCTAGATAAACCCCAACAAACAGCCGCTAATGCAGGAAGTTTAGAATATTTCGACCCTTGGCCTAGCTATTGTGAGGGTTTGCGCGTCAAAGTTAATATTGGCAAAATTAAAGAGGCGATCGCTTCTGGAAAATTGCGGGTTTTTGCTGATGTGATGCATGGTGCGGCGGCTAGTGGATTAAATCGTTTGTTAGATTGCGAAATTGAAGAAATTAACGGCGATCGCGATCCTCTGTTTGGTGGCAGTCCACCTGAACCCCTGCCTAAGTATTTATCTGATTTATTCCGCGCCATTCGTAGTGCTGCTCACGAACAGCCAGATAGTTTGAGAGTAGGATTAGTATTTGATGGGGATAGCGATCGTATTGCCGCAGTCGATGGGGCAGGGAATTTTCTTTCTTCGCAAATTCTCATCCCCATTCTGATCGATCATTTAGCAACTAGGAAAGGATTTACAGGCGAAATAGTTAAAACTGTATCTGGTTCCGATCTAATTCCGAGAATTGCCAAACTCTACAATCTTTCTCTTTTTGAAACGCCAATCGGCTACAAATATATTGCCGATCGCATGTTGAGTGCAGAAGTATTACTCGGTGGTGAAGAATCTGGTGGTATTGGTTACGGTACTCACATTCCCGAACGCGATGCTTTGTTATCAGCTTTGTATGTTCTTGAAGCAGTAGTCGAATCGGGTGAAGATTTAGGCACTCAATACGCAAAATTACAAGAGAAAGCTGGTTTTACTTCCGATTACGATCGCATCGATTTACCCTTAGCCAGCATGGAAGTAAGAGATAAGCTGGTTTCCCGCTTGCAGTCAGAAACACCACAAGAAGTTGCTGGTAAATCTGTAGTCGATTGTTTGGCTGTTGATGGCTATAAATTTCGTCTGGCGGACGACAGTTGGCTATTAGTTCGTTTTAGTGGTACTGAACCAGTATTAAGGCTTTACTGCGAAGCGTCAAATATGGCTGAGGTGCGTAAAATTCTGGATTGGGCTAGGGATTGGGCGAATTCTTAACAGAAGGCAGGAGGGAAAGAACTGAAAGCTGAAAGCTGATAGCTACCCTCCCTGTAAACTGTCTTAACCCGAACTGAGGTTGAATAATTCCTCAATGAGCAATCGATACCTGCGGAATGTGGGTTCTAAGGAGACTGCTGAATCATTTGAATATAAGCAATCGTTTGTTGATAGCCATCAAGATTACCGCGATCGGAAAATAATTGTGCGGCGTGATTTAAATCTCTCAATCCGCCTAGCTTATCGCCAACACGATAACGAATGAAACCTCTGTTTCCATAAGCTTCAGCGAAATCTGGTTCTAGTCGAATAGCTTGATTGTAATCGGCGATCGCACCTTTTAAATCTCCTTGTTCGCTTCGCGCTAAACCTCGATTGTAATAGGCATCTACAAAATTAGGATCGATTTGTAGTGCTTGACTAAAATTGGCAAGTGCTTTGGCAAGATCGCCTTGCATAGCTAAAACATTACCCCTTCTATTATAGGCATCGGCATGAAGAGGGTTAATTTGCAGTGCGAGATCGAAATCAGTCATCGCACCTTGAAGATCTTGCAAACCTATTCTGGCTAATCCTCGATTGCAATATGCTTCGATCGCTTCGGGATTGAGAGAAATTACTCGATCGAAGTCTGCAATTGCTCCTCGATAGTCGCCTTGTTCGGTTCTGGATATGCCTCGATTATATAAATCTTGGATATTTGTCGATCGATCTGAAGTGGTTGAAGCTGGTACGTTTTGAGCAGCCATTAAGGGTGTGGATGTTCCCCAAACTATTCCGATCGCAGCAATTGATAAAATTGTGGATATAGTTAAGTTACTTACCACATTGGGAACTGTGGCTGTTTTCCGAATAGTTTTCATGGTCTGACAAGTAATTCTGTGTGAGGATTAAAACTCTTTAATCGAGTTTATTCCTACTTTTATTCTAGAAGCCTCTCAGCCAAAATTTCAGATCAATTCGCATCAGTTTACTTGCATAAAAACAGACCAAGCAAACGTAGTCAATTTTGGAAGGAGGTTCAAACCCCAACCCCCCACCCTCCTTCCTCTCTATTTTTAAATTTATTTGAAAAAAAAAAGGGCGCAATTAATTTTAATTTTATGCGTCCTTTTTAATATTTAACTAGTGATGATGATGATGATGATGGTGGCGATCGGAATTGCCTAAGTTTGATGCCAGAGAAGAATTAACTTTAATACCTACTTGAGAGGTTAAGGCTTCAATTTGAGAATTTGCCCAATCAGCAGCCATTTTTAAAAATTCTGGGCGATCGTTAACACAAGGCATTTGGATACATTTTATTTGCGAGTTTCGACGCTCTAAATTATGAATGATATGATGCACGTCGAGCAAGGTTTCATGGTTTTCAGTAGCAAACCCGATCGGCATCATCAAGATCGCTTTAGCACCCAATTCGAGCAGGTTTTTGGCTGCTAATTCTACGTTGGGTTGTGTCCATTCAATTAACGGAGTATCATGATTGAGCCAGCCTACTGAGATGAGGGGATATTTATTAATTAATTCTTCTCGAACTAACTCGTAGAGTTTTTGACTCTCATCAATACCTGAAGTAAATCCTTTAGCTTTGTGGGGACAACCATGATTCATCAGAACGATGCCAATTTGTGAAGGTAAATAGGTTTGAGCGAGATGATTATCGATTTCTTCCTCGACCATTTTGGCTAGTAATTGAATGTATTCGCGGCGATCGTAGAATGAAGGGATGTAGCGAACTCCCTCTAGCCAGTGTTCTTCTTCTGTAGCTAATTTGGCTAATGCTTTATTTACCTGTTCGACAGCGATACCGCTTGTAAAAATGGAATCGACTACTAGTAAGGGATAAATCAGTAATTTGCTAAAGCCTTGTTCTTTGATTTGTGCTAAAACTTGCTCGGGAAGAAAAGGCGCACAAAAATTAAACGCTTTAAAAACTGAAATTTTATCTCCCCAAGTTTTTTTCAGTTCTTGTTCTATACCCAATCTCTGTTTTTCAAATATTTGATTGTGAGGAGAAATAAAATTACCGTGTTGATGACTCCATTCGTGTAAGTCAAAGATTGCTAAAAGTCTTGCTAAGGGAGGATAAATCCAACTTGGAACTGGTGCAAACTTAGCAGTAAGAAGATTTAGTGCTTGTTCGTTGTAATTGGCAAAGTCATTGTAGCTTTCAACTTCACCATATCCCATCAATAAAACGGCAACGCGATCGCTGCTGTTAATTTGTGAAGATAGATGCTGTGTGTTTTCGGAGATAGTAACCATTTGTAGTCCTAAAAAACCTAGTTAGCAGGGATATCAATTAAACCTTATATTAATTATATGAAATAGACCCTATCCCCTGGTTAGGGATAAATAAAGATATACTTTAAATTTCAATTTATTCAGATTCATTAAGTTTAAATTTTCTGTTCGTAGTCAGGATTGAGAGTTGAACCAGTACGACCTGTTATCAGCCAAATAACAGCCCGACTCGCATCGCGAGCTATTTCTAGTTTTGATTCGGGAGAACGAGCGGAAGGTATTGAAATAGGAGTAAAAGTAATTCCTTGGCTACCTAAAACAATAGTAGCGATCGCTCTGGCTCTAGGCATATGAAAATCAGAGGTAATTAGGTAAATGTGATGAATCTTTTGATTTTTTAAGTCTTTAACTAAAGAGGTAAAATTGGTGACGGTATCTACAGCACGGCGATCGAAATGTACTCTTTCATCAGGAATACCAGCAGCTCGAAAAATGGGACGGGCTTGTTCGATCGGGATACCAGAAGAAACCCAAATTTCTAGAGATGGATCGATTTTGGCAAATTGAGCGGTAAATTTTTCTCTAACTTCACCACCGCCTAGAGTTAAAATAGCTTGAGGAAAGGGGCATTGCCAGTGAGCGATCGCCAATCTTATGGGAATAATGGATAGTAAACTCAGTATCCAGCCAAAACTAGCTAAACATAGAAAAGTATACATTTTGCACTTTTGCTTTGACTGCATACCCTTCATCTTAAGTTTTGCTCGAAAAAATAATTTGTCATACTGAGCAAAAAGATTACTCTTTAACGCCCTATAATTGACTTTAACAAAAGACTTATTCTTCCAAAACTGAGTTTATAAGTTTGGATCAATCGAAATAAACGAAAAGGTAAGTTTAGAAAAAATCCTGGAAAGATATCTTGATTGTTAGTGGCTGTAGCTAAGCTAAAAGCATATTTCACTCTATTCCATAAACCCTTTCTCATCAAAATGTAAAAAAAGCGAGTTTGAAAACCATAGGATGAGCCATCACTAGGAAACATCCATTCTCTTAACCTTGGCTTAAACCATCTTATCAATGAATCAGCTTCTATTAACTTTTGCATTTCTTCGGGTAAATTAGCATCTAAAAGTTGATTAGCAATCAGAAGACCAACCAACAATTCTCTTTGACAATTAAGCTTAATTGCCTGTTCGATCGCATAGTGCCAATCTATTTCACATCTGTATATCAGTTCAGCTATGTCACAGCATCTTTTGAGTTGTCTCCATCCTTCGACCGTTCCGTGAAGGCAGAGAATTACAAGCAAGTTAGATGGGTTGAAGGTTATGACAGATCTATTAGCTAGAGAAATTGATTGAAGCTTTTCCTGAAATAATTCAGATGTGCGATTGCCAACAAAATAATTAGGTATGATTGTCCAGTGAAGGTCTACGCTATGAGAGTAACTAGAATGACTCATTTGCCAAGCATGACCTTGAGCAAATTGGAAAATGTTATCTAGTTCTTCTTTAGATAAGCTATCAGATGATAAATATCCCTGAGACATCAGTAATTCTCTAGCTTTGAGTAAATCTTGTCGCTCGACAAGAATATCTATGTCGCTACATTGTCTGAGTGTTAGATTTTGATAGGCTAAAGTTGCTAAAACTACTCCTTTGTAAGGAATAACTGGAATATGATGAGCAGTAAATAAGTCTATAATTTTAACAAGTTGCTGCGTAAGAAATAAGTTATGTGAAGCATTAGTTTGAGAGGTTTTTTGAAACTGCAATAAGATGTGGTTCGGAAATAATTCGGGGCAAATATCATGGACATTTTTATAAAAAAGAGGTGTCACGCCATGGTAGGTTGCTATTTCAGTGAAATAGTTCCAATCAAAGTCGTCTCCATGTAGTATTTTTTTTGTTTTTTCTCGGATTTCTTCATTGAGACAAGTTCTAGCACAACAAAGCAGTAGGTCAACTTCTGGACGAATAATTTTTTCTGAAACTTGTTTAAATATTGGAACAACAGTTGTCATGTCTTTAAATAAGTCTATCTGTTATAAAACTTAAAAAACGCTTTAATTTTTAGTTTCTACAGTTAGTATGTTGCTAATTATACAGCAAATAGTTTGGCTAGTTAAAAAATTCTTTTCAGGATTATAAATTTATAGAAACAATTTGAGATCTCTAACTGTAACCACAAGCTTTAATCCTTCTCGGTTTGACTATTATGTCTATGTCAATCAATATTTCTTAAACACCTATTTTTAAGTCAAGTTGCTTATTTTTTTCGCCTTTTGAAAAGTCTATTTTCAATAAAAAAGATACTATAGCAATCCTGTTTGAGTTGTGAATTAATCGGTTGGGGTAGGCAATAGGCAATAGGCAATAGGCAATAGAAGCGTTTCACAAATGATTTAGGATTGCTATAAATGGGTTTTATAAATAATTTTGCTTACTAAATCTAGTTATTTCACTGTTCGTCAATTTTTTTTAATTATAGGAAGTTGTTTGATTTCATGAAACTTATTCAAATAATTCTCTACACAATTGCAATTACCTTATTGTCAAATTTAACGTCTAGTTACGCTAAAACCTATTATGTCGATCCTAATGGAAATGACAACAATCTTGGCTCTCAAGATAAACCTTGGAATACCATTAGTGTTGCTGTTTCTAAATTAAATGCAGGAGATGAATTAATCCTCAAAAGTGGCACTTATAATCAAACAGATAATGTTAAGATTCAAAAATCTAACATTAAAATTAGAGGAGAAGGAAAAGTTGAAATTAATCCTACATATTCTCAATTTTGGCAGCGCACAAGTAATTCTTGGGTAATTGTTGACTCAAAAACCCAACTTTACCGCTCTCAAAATCCAATCTCAAATACAACTCCAGGCTCAATTTCAGGTTCCTTTTTATGGAACGGAAAGTTATACCAATTTTTCCGTTATCCTACCCTTGAACAATTAAATGCTACTTACCAGTATCTAGGTGGATATTATGGACCTGGAATTTACCTTGACGATCAGGGATATGTTTTTGTTCGCTTTAGTGGTACTGAACAAATGGTAAATAAGGGTTTTACCACTATTCCTACCAATCCCAACCAAATAAGAATTTACCTTGCTACTTCTGGTAGTTGGTTAATTGGCTATAAAGCTGTAGTCGATAATGTACACATTTCTAATCTTACCTTTATACATTCCAGTATATTGTTTCACCCAAATACAACTAATAGTTCTATTTCTGATTTACTTCTTTACGGTCATTATGGGGAAAATGCCATTTTAGTTTCATCAGGTTGCCACAATATCACCATCAAAAATAATTATCTAGATGGTTTTCAGCCATCTTGGATAACATGGCAAGATATTAAATTAACAGACAGAAATAAAATTAGAATTCAAGATCACGCAATTTTGATTGACGGCGACGTTTATAATGTCTCGATTATTGGCAATCATATTCAAAATATTCATGATGGAATTTGGGCTGCCATGGCACAAACTTCAAGTATTAACGAATATAATTTGGAAATTAGCAGTAATGATTTGTTAAATATACAAGATGATGCAATTCAGTTAGGTTCTAATTGGTATAACGTTAACATTGACCATAATAAGATGATAGCTACAGGTACAAGTGTATCTCGCCATGCAAATGTAGCGAACCCTTCTCCGGGCAAGAAGTATATTCACCACAATATTATTGATACTTCTAGTCCAAAGCTATTCTTTAGAAAAAGAGCTGATGGTAGTTTTAGCCAGACTCTTGATGGTTCTCCCGTCAAAGATGTTCCTCTCAATGGAGAAGCAACTTTGCCTAGTTTTGGACTTCATGTTGAAGGTACTTTTGGTAAGGATGGAGATCCTCGTAAAATCTATAACAACACTGTTATAGTGAGAGATCAAACTATCGGATATCACAGATACGGTTTAACTCCAGATCTACGTTCTTCCAGTATTCCCGAGCAAGTTTTTAATAATATTTTTATCCAGATAGGCACCAAATATATTGGAGAAGCTCTTTTAAAAACAGACAAAACGTTAATGCTTAATGGCAATTTACACTATAGAAAGCAATCAAGCTCTGACATGCTTTGGGCAGGAATTGAAGGACAGTCAAATATATATAATTGGAATGAGTTTCAGCAAAAAACAGGTTGGGAAGGTAATGGCGTGTTTGCAGATCCAATTTTAGATGCTAACTACACCCCCACTTCTTCTGTTGCAAAAGGAGGAATAAATTTAAGCTCTTACAGTTTTCCTGGTGTAGATGGAATCTATCGCGGTGCCATCAACACCAGTTCTTCAAATCCTAGTTCTGCAGTAATTACAGATTAAGTGTGAACGTCCTAAGTTGGTTATTAGATTTTTTGGCGTTGCTGAATTCAGGTATGAAAACCCGAAAACTCGATGTCAACCTGCACGCTTAAACAAAACTGATAGCCCATAGCCACGAACCCTATAATTTTCAGTTTTATACATCAAATCAGCAATGCTGATTTTTTTTGAATTACCTTGAAGCGATACATGATAATATATAGCAATCCTAAATGATTCATAAAAAATATCTATTGCCTATTGCCTATTGCCTCTTGCCTCTTGCCTACCATAGCCGATTAATTTACAACTCAAATAGGATCGCTATACTTGTGAAATAACTAAAAAAAATTAATTCGATCAATTCATAGTAGACTCTTACTACAAGTAAGTTTAATTTCTCAACTTAAAGTTGAAACAATTCTATTATTATGTTCAATTTTGCTATGAAATAACAGTATGAATATTATTAAGCCAAGCATAGTAACAAATTTTCTAAGTCGAATAGAAAACCGTTTGGTTCTTGAGTATGAATCATTAATATATCCATCTATTGAGGTGGAAATAGATGGAGTAAAAATAAAAGCCGATCGCAGTCTTTCTAAATTAATGAGACAAGCATTGCGAAAAGGTTTGTATGAAGATACAGAATTAAACCTGTTAAAAAAACAACTTTCTCATAACGATATTGTTATGGAATTTGGTGCAGGTATTGGCTTTCTTTCAGCATATTGCGCTAAAAAAATAGGCTCTAACAAAGTGTTTGCTTATGAAGCAAATTTATCCATGCAAGATCATATTCAAAAAACTTATAAGCTTAACCATGTTTTTCCTATATTACAAATGTGTTTAATAGGAGATAAAGCTGGAGAACAAAATTTTTATATAGAGAAAAATTTCGTGTCTTCATCTATTATACAAAGACATGATAATGCTAAATGTGTCAAAGTTCCTGTTATATCTTTCAATGATGAAGTAAAGCGTATAAATCCTACTTTTTTAATTATAGATATTGAGGGTGGAGAATATAATTTGTGTCAATATGCTAACCTCAATACCGTTCAAAAAATTGTCATTGAATTACACGGACACATTTTGGGTAGAGAGAAGACTGAGTTTGTTAAATCAAAGTTAGTTCAATCGGGTTTTTTATTAAAAGAAAAATTTCAAAAAGAAGAAGCAGAAATTTTATTTTTGCAACGCACTTAGTTTGTTTTGGAGTTTAATTGTGCATTTCAACAGTAAATTGCTTTTTCAAAAATATGCGAAGCATTTATTTAAAAGTAATATGAGAGTGCTTGAAATTGGACCAAATTCTCATCCATCAGATTTTCAAGCTATATTAAATGACGCAAGCATAAAGTGGGAAACACTAGATATTTTCCAATCCGAAAAATTAACATACGTTGCTGAGAACGAATATTCATTTCCCATTCCTGATAATAGCTTCGATATCGTCATTTCTGCTCAAGTAATAGAACATGTTAGGGAAATATGGACATGGATGAAAGAGTTATCTAGAGTATGCAAAGTTAATGGCTTTGTAATTACTATTAATCCAGTAAGCTATCCCTATCATGAAGCACCTGTTGATTGTTGGAGAATTTATCCTGAAGGAATGAAGGCGCTCTACAGTCAAGCTGGGTTAGATTGTCAACTGAGCGTAACTGAGACATTAGAAGTAGATCCATCTCAATATATAGTTTTTGGAGAACATAGAGTTCCTCTAGGAACATACGATAGCTATCGCCAAACCTTTTTCAAAAAAATTATAGGTAAACCAGTTTTAGTTCCAGGGGTATCAATAGATAAATCAGGATATAAGCAACTTATTAAAAGATTTTTAGGTATGCCAGTTCAGTGTTCAGTTGATACAATTACAATCGGTATTAAAGATCAAGAGAAAATTAAAGATATATAGATTTAATCCAATGCCATTCTCGAGTTAATCCTTCAAGCAAAGAAATTTTGGGTCGATAGTTTAAAATTTTGCTTGCTTTAGTTACATCTGCACTAGTATGACGAGCATCTCCTATCGCTTTCTCTACATAGTTTCTGTGAATAGGATTGCCGATAACTTCATCGACGCGATCGAGAATATCGAGTAATACTACTCGACTACCACCACCAACATTAAACACTTCTCCCACTGCTTCAGGTGTGACAGCAGCCGACAAATTAGCTGCTATGACATCGCTAACAAAGGTAAAATCTCGCGTTTGTTGTCCATCTCCATAAATAGTAATCTGCTGTTTGGCGATCGCTGCTTTAAAAAACTTATGAAATGCCATGTCAGGACGCTGACGCGGACCATAAACGCTAAAATAGCGCAGGGCAACAATCGGTACGCCAAAATTTTGCTGGTAAAGACAACAAAGACGTTCTGCGGCTAGTTTGGTAATACCGTAAGGTGAGACAGGTTCGGGGCAAACCCTTTCTGAAGTAGGCATAGTTTCAGCATCACCATAAACTGAAGAAGTTGAAGCGTAGACAAAACGCTTTAGTGACGGGGCTTCTTTTGCTGCTTCTAATAATACTTGCGTTGCATTAATATTACGTTCGGTATAATGAACAAAACTTTCCCCCCAACTAGCACGAACCCCTGCTTGTGCCGCCTGATGATAGATAACAGAAATATTTTTAAGAATAGGTTGCCAGTCGATCGCGCTAATATCTGCTTCAATTAGCTGAAAATTAGCGTATTTTTCCAGCGCGATCGCATTTTTTCGTTTCAGAGTAGAGTCATAGTAATCGTTAAATTGATCGATACCAATGACTTTTTCTCCTTTTAGCAATAATGTTTCTGCTAAATGCGAACCTATAAAACCTGCTACTCCAGTAACTAAATGAATCGCCATAAAATTTTAAAAATGCCCTTTCAAAAGGAAATATGAATCAACCTGCTCAAACAGACACAATTACTTTTCAATAGCTTGAGACAATCTTTTTTTGCAGTTCGTAAATCTTGGCATCAACTAAAAAGCGATACCAAAAGCCTTGTAAAAAATGAAAAATTAAACCTTCTACGCCATCGAGAAAACCTAAGCCAATTGTGTAACGTAGTAGAAAATAAAAAAAAGCGCGAACGAAAAGAGGAAATCGCCCATATAAGTTTTGTTTAACCCATCGTCGCTGTGTTGCCTGTGAAAGTTGACCTTTCTCTAGAAGCGGATCGCTTTGTTCTGTGGCCATATCGAGCATATCTTTAACTTCTCTGTCTGCATAGTTATTATGCTTATCTACCCAAAAACTCAAGCCTTTATGATTTTCGTCGATGATGTCGTATTTGAGATTAGCAATTTTACCTTGAGATAAAACGATATGTTCATCCATATAACGTTGTTCGCAAGTACCATTTCCTGTACGCCATACTCGTAATAACCAAGTAGGATAATAACCGCCGTGACGTATCCATCGCCCCATAAAGAAAACACGACGTTTAACTTGAAAGCCATTAATTTCTCTAGGTGTATTAGGTAAGATTTGTTTTAACTCTTTGGTTAGTTGAGGGGTAAGACGTTCATCGGCATCAAGACGCATAATCCAAGATGTTTTAACAGGTAAATTCTGTAAAGCCCAATTCAGTTGTTTGGCATGATTTTCAAAAGAATGTTGAAAAACTTGACAACCATATTCTTTTGCTATTTCAATAGTGCGATCGGTACTACCAGAATCGACAATAAAAATTTCAGCGTTGAGTTTTTGCAGACTGGCTAAACAAGTTGGCAGGTTTGATTCTTCGTTTTTGGTGAGGATAATAACAGAAAGCAACATCATATCATTTCTCAAAAGTAATAATAGACTTAGTAATGAGGCAAAAGGCAAGAGGCTTTGATGTCAAAAGTCAAAACTAGCAAAGTATTTTAAAATTAATTTTAATAAGAAATAAATTCGCCATATATCTAGCTATTTTCGAAAATTGGTATAAAATCTACAGTTTGCTTGGATAACAAGAACACAGCATTGATTTCCATAGATAAGGAAATCTACCAGCGAATTTAAAGTTAATGTTTGTAAAGCTTTCTTCCTCTAATAGAGTAGTTAAAGTTTCAACTGAAAAGAATTTTATATGACCTCCATCCCAAAGCACATGGAAGTGTGCATCCATTTTTCCTGACAATGCAAGAACAAGGTTTTTCCAGTAACCATGGTAGGGAGTAGTGATTATTAGACGACCATTAGGTTTTAATAATTTTTTGGCTGCTCTAGCTAGTTCCTTGGGATAAAATAAATGCTCGATGACTTCAATCGATATAACAACATCAAAAGAATTTTCTAGTTCTGGATATGGTAAATCGTAAAGACTGGCTTGGATAAAATGACAGTCTGAAAAAGCATTGCGAGCTAGAGCAATCCCTTGTGAAGACTCTTCAATACCAACAACTTCAAATCCTTGTTGTGCCATAACATGACTGAGGCTACCATTACCACAGCCTAAATCCAGAAGCTTAAGTTTTTTACCTTCTAAGTTAGTGGATTTAGGTAACATTGATAGCAATGGCTTCATCAAAAAAGAATGAGCATTAGTTAAGTTGCTATCTTGATAAGAATATTCGTATTCTTTTTCTTTAATCGTGTTTGTTTGAGTCATAATTAGTTTTTTACAAGGACAAAACTGAAGAAATAATTTATAGGTTATTTATCTTGTGTTTGTTTACAAATTTTTCATAAAAATCGCTCATTTTAGCAGCAATTGACTCCCAAGTGTATTGCTCAAGAATTAGTTGATTAGCGCGTTTACGCCTGGCTTCAGTTTTTTGATGATCGCCTAAGTCACTTAAACATTGTTGGAGTGCTAAGGCGATCACCTCTACATCTAAATCTGTCACGTAACCGAGTTGATGCTCGTTAACTACTGAAGCAAGAGCAACACCAGGAGATATAAGAACAGGTAGTCCTGCTGCTAATGCTTCTAAAACTGCAACACCAAAGTTTTCTGAATGGGAAGTTAAAGCAAACAAGTCCGATCCTTGCAATAATAAATTTTTCATTTCTCCTTTGACAAACCCAACACGATGAGTACGATGTTTGATACCAGCAGAGAGTAAAAGCGCCTCGACCTCTTTTTCGTAGTCACTAGCACCACTGCCAGCTAATATAAAAGTAAAGCGCTTGCAAGACAATTTACCTAAAGCTGGAATCAAATAATCTAATCCTTTTTTGTGATGAAGACGAGACATAAATAGAACTAGAGGTTCATCATCTGGCACTTTGAGCAGTTTTCTAAGTTGAAAACGAGCATTAGGTATGATGTTAGGAGAAGCAAGACCTAATGGGATAACAACATCAGGCGATTTCAAGTTCAGTTTGGCAACTTCGTGAGACTCTTGTTTTGTAGTCAAGTGCAAAACCTGAGAATTATTAAGGTTAGCCTTTTCGCTCAAAGATAGATAAAGTCTCTTTTTAAAAGCACTTTGTTGTAAAGACCAATCGCATAATAACCCATGAGGAGTAACGATATAGGGGATATTTTTAATTCGAGCAATAAACATCGCTACTGTTGAAGTGTAGGAAAATATAGCATGGATGTGTAAAAGATCGTATTTATGACAGTTTTGCCACAACCAAATAGTAAATTGACTAGAAAAGTTATATTCTCGTAAGGATTTAATTGCTGGAGTAAAGCGAGAAAAAAAATAAACTGGTACTCGATCATACTCTATGCTTCTGCCCAAGGGAACGTCGAGTAATAGATCGCCGTTGTCATTAGTTGTAGCAATTTCTGCGTCAACTTTTTTATATTTTCGTAGTGCTTGTACCATCTCTATAATTGCTCGACTAGCACCGCCTCTTACTGGAGCAATTGAAGGGATAACATGTAAAATTTTCATTTGTTGTTAAATACTTTTGTATTCTCCAAGTAGAATAGTTTTGTGTTGCTTTGCCGCCGAGCCATACTCAGCCCATTTTGGCGACCTGCTTTGCATATTTGCTAGATAAAAATCACGTACTTTTGCATCAAATAATATCGCCGCAATTGAACTCGCTAAGCGATCGGAGCAATTAGGCTCAACAAGCATAATTTCATCATTGGCAAATTCCTCTGCAATACCACCTACTTTTGTTGCTACTACTGGCAATCCTTGAATTAAAGCTTCATCAATGACGCGAGGAACACCCTCTGGGTAAGAAGAAGTTGGTACTACCAAAACATCTGCGTTATTAAAAAAATTAGATAGCTTTTCTCTTTCTTCGACCCAACCATGAAACTTGATATGTGCATCAAGGTTTAAAAATTTAGCTTTTTCTTCAATTTCTTGCCGCTCCGAACCATCGCCAACAACATCAAGCATAATTTGTGCTTCTGGATGGCTATCAATAACTAACTTTAAGGCTAAAAACAAATCACCTAAACCTTTTAACCATAAAACCTGTCCTAAAAACAAAATATGTTTATCTTCCTTTGTTTTTTCCTGTTGACAAAAAACATTATTTAAGTTGATGTTACCTAAAGGAAAAGTTTCGGTAACATTTTTATTAAATAAACTTACTTTTTTGGCTAAATATTGTCCTCGAACAATAACTGAATCAGCCGTTTTTAAACAATACTCTATGCTGAAACGATACAATGTTGACCAGCCTATCCACTTCTTTTTTCCTTGGTTAAGAGTAGTGTCGTAATCGTTACCTAGATAAACTACCATTTTCCGAGAAAAGTTTTTTACTACTGGTATCACAGGTAATAAAGTTAACAAGGCTGGAAAGAAAAGAATTACATAGGGTTTTTGCCTTAAACAGAAAATTAGACGCAGCCAGTTTAAAGGAGTTGTTAAATCTGCTTTGAAAGGAATAACATTGATCAATTGTGGATCTAATTGACCTTCTAATGATATTTCTCCTTCAAAAGATTGCACCATCCAAGTACATTCTTCAAAGTATTCTGCTAATTCATGCAAATAATTAGCTATGGGAAAACTAGTAGTCCAAGTACCATCTAAATTTTGTTTGACAAACGAACCACCTACGACAAGAAGTTTTTTACTATATGCCATAATTATAAAAATTTTTTATGATATTTGCGTTCGATAGTTATTATGTAAAAAGAGACACCTGCTAATATCCAAGCAAAAAGAGTTCCAAATATGGTATGAGTTAACCCATAAAAGAAAAAACTAGCAAGTGCGCTAAATAAAGGAGTTTCTATTTGTGGATTGACAAATTGAAAAGATTTGATAAATATTGGTCCAATAAACATCAGAAACAAAACCAATCCAAGATATCCTCCTGCTCTTAGCACATCAACTAAAGTGTTGTGTGCATTTTTTTTCTCTAGGCGAGCGCCAATTTGATATTGTGAATCGCTAAATCCAACACCCCAAGGCGATTCAGCTAGGTCATTTAAAGTTGATTCAAGACCTCCAAAACGTGCCTTATCGGAGTCACTATTTTGGATTGCTGTCGGTGTAGTGTCATTTAGTCTAACTAATAGAGCTTCATATTGATTTGGTAAACAAACTTGAAATAAAATTATAGTAATAACCGCAGTTAAACTAACTGTCACAAGATTTTTATACCAAAAATTTTTTCCTTTAATTTGTTTCCCTACATAAAACAAGTATCCCATCACAATCACAAAACTTACAATTAGTCCCCGAGAATAAGTTAAAATTCCAGCTAAACTGATAGTTGCAAAGCACAGAACCCAGAAAAGTTTTTGGTAGATTTTGTTATCTGTTCTAAAAAATATAAAAGCACATGGAATGGGGAAAGCTAGACTTAAATGTGCGCCCATAGCTGTTTGACTATAAAAAGGACCTAACAAATTTGCAACTTCCAAACCCCTACTAGCTTGTCTCGGATTAACTCGATATAGATTGACTAAACCAAAATAATCAATGAGACTAACAAAACACATCAGTGTAGAAGAAACAGCAAATACTGTTAATAACTGAAGGATTTCTTGTTTTTGTAATCGCAATCCTGCTACTGAAAAAGCAACAAGAAAATAAACTCCTAATGACAATGTAAATGCAACAGCTTGTCTAGCTTCTGACGCAAATAGAGATGCAGCACCGCTAACAAGTAGAAAGGCAAGAAAACACAATGCAGTTGGATAAGTTTGAATAGCTTGTTTTGTTCTTCCAGACCACAATCCCCAACCAGTAAATGCTAAAGCTAAGATAGTTGTGATTCCTCGCTCTCCTCCTGTTGCTGTAGTAGCTCCAAAACGCATTAAATCTCCCCAAGGAGAAAATGCCGTACAAAGAAGCAATAAAATGTACATTAATTTGCGGGTTGACATTTCAATAGTTGGTATCTACCTCCATAAACTTAAATTTTGGGTTTTACCTTCAATTTGCTTAAATAATCTCTACTTTTTTCAATCATCCATAAGCAATCTTTACCCACAAGCTCTTTGCTCACAGGGAACTTAGGAGCAAAATATAACACAAACAAAAATATCGACGAGGTAATAACTGTAGATATTAAGAGAGTCCATATACCTGTAATAGACCAATCTCTTAATAGCTTTACGACTGTAATGACTGCTGTAAAAGTTACACTTGTCAACAAAATAGCAGGTATATACGCAGTTAAAAAAACTTCCCAATTTAAGGAGGTTAATCCTAAACTAAGCTGATTTAACAGTATAAAATTAACAG
Source organism: uncultured bacterium (assembly GCA_964548905.1). GTDB lineage: Bacteria > Cyanobacteriota > Cyanobacteriia > Cyanobacteriales > Xenococcaceae > CAZJTL01. Next base: position 34,054 of record CAZJTL010000025.1, read on the forward strand.
CCAAAGCACAAAGAACGCCAATAGCTACGCCGACAATTCCCCAGTAATGACCAAGCCAGGCGAATCCCAAAACCGCTATTGCATAAAAACCATGTCGCCAAGCTTGCTGGTATACTTTCCCTTTAGCTATAATCAACGAATCACAAATCTTATAGCTAATACGAAACAACATACCGAACGATAAAATTTGAAAAGGAACAATTGTTTCTTTCCAATTATTTCCCAATAATACTTGAATAATTTCTGGAGCTAATATAGTTGTGCAAACAGTTAGTGGCAAAATTAGTAAAGCGACAACAGTAATACTTCGTCTATATGCTATGCCTAATTGTTTTGGTTTATCTTGAACTCTTGCCATGGTGGGAAATAACACTTGATCTAAACTTTGACCAAGAGTTGTTGCTGGTAGAGCCATTAGCTGATAGGCTCTACTGTACAGTCCCAAAGCTTCTACACCCAGGAAACGACCAACTATGAGATAATCTCCTTGAAGTGCAAGATAATTAAAAAGACTGGTAATAGTTAATCCTCCACCAAAATTCATTAGTTCTTTAAAAGAGTGAATATCAAAAAGAAGACTTTTGGGATGAGGTTTAATAGCTATTAAGATAATGCTTTGGATAAATATCTGTACGATATTAGCAGTCACTAAAGCCCATACACCAAATCCAAAAACAGCAAGAATTATACCTACAATCCCATAACCAAGAGTAAATGAAATGACATTTGCTCCAGCAAGATAGCGAAATTGCAAATCTCTTTTTAGAAGGGATTCAGAAACTAATGAGGTGCTACGCAAGGGAAAAGTTAAAGCTAGCCAGCGTAGAATAGGGGTTAGTTCCTGAACTTGAAAAAAATCAGAA
>CAZJTL010000026.1:0-34848 GCA_964548905.1 uncultured bacterium
GGTTCGTTCATAAATTAGATCGAGGCGATCGCTTATTCAGCAAAAATTGAACAACTAAATATTAGCAAGTTGGGAAGAATCATGGGGAAGTCTGTCAAAAACCCGTAATCAGTCTTGCTTTTCTCAGCATAAATTTGAGTACTGTTTCTTGTTTAGAGATGATATCGCTTCTACCTTCCATACCTACTTGCAGAGAGCATTGATGGTTTTTTTGACCTAAAACAGTTGTTTCTGGTTTAATTTGCACCTGATAAACCGATTCGTTTTTATGGGACTCTGAAGACTGAGAAGATTGAAGAGGAGTTTGAGGAGCGGCATCATGGCGTTGAGGTACGATCGCATCAGGAGCAATCTGACTAACTTGACCTTTAAGAACACCATAGTCTGGATAAGGACAAGCAGAAACTCTCATTTGTGCCATCTGTCCTAACTTGACCTTACTAATTTCATCGGCAGGAACTAAAGCCTCGATCGCCAAAGAATTCTTGTTTGGAGCAATCCTGGCAATTTCTTTACCAGGACTGACAGTCTGTCCAGCATTACGCAGATTCATTTGAAAAATAATACCATCGGCAGTGGCGATAATTTCAGTTTGGCGGAGGTCTTTTTCTGTTTGTTCGAGATCTTTAAAATCACGATTTCGCTGCTGTTGCATTTCAATTTCCTGCTGAAGTAAAGCTTCTTTCTCTCGCCTAAGAGAAGCTAGAGTTGCTTCACCTGAAGCTTTTTCTTGAGCGATTTTTTCTGAGGCGATCGCGACTTGAGCATCACTAGGATCTAGTGCTGCTTTAGCATTTTGCAGTTTGGCGAGTGCTGCTGAGACTGCTTCTTGTTGTCTTAGAATTCCCTGGATTTGCTTCTCAACTGTAGCTTTTTGAGACTCCACTTGTTGCCGTTGTTGTTCGGCTGCCAATCTTACTTCTTCTAATTGATCTTGAGAAAGTGCGCCAGTAGCTGCTATTGCTTGATAACGACGGCTCTTAGATTCAGCAGCTTTCAACTCAGATTCACTTGAGGCTAATTGTGCTTGAGCCGATCGCAATTCGGTTTGAGCCTGTTGTAATTCCTGTTCGGATAATCTCCAATTAGCTTCTGCTTCTTTTACCTGAGCAATACTGGTAATTTTTTTGTCCTCGAATTCTCGACTGCTTTGTCTGAGTTCGGCGATCGCCGACTTTACCGAACGTTCAATACGCTTGGTTTCAGCAAAAATCTGGCGATCTTGAGCAGCAAGCTGTGCTTGAATCTGTTGTAGTTGTGAGTCGATTTTCTCAACAGTAGTTTCAAGTTGACTTTTTTTAGTCTGGAGACGAGAGTTATCAAGAGTAGCAATGATATCTCCTTGTTTAACTTTTTGATTGCCTTTGACTCGAATATCGACTACTCTACCTTCGATTTCTGCTTCGACTAGTTTTACTTCTCCAGTTGGACGTATTTTGGCTTGCGCTTTAACGGTGTTTTTGTAGGGAGTAACCGCACAGACAAGCAAAGTAATACCTACAGCACTGACAATAAATAAACCGCCGAGTTTTCCCCAAAAACCAATCGGGGGTAAAAAGTCATCTTCTTGGACTACTGGTAAAGAATAAGTTTGAGGAGCGATTATTTCTGAGTGTTTGCTTTGAGGATTAGATATAACTGATGACTTTCCTCCTTTAATTAACCCTTCAACTAGATCCTCTACTGCGATCGCTTGCTTTGTTGAAGGAGCAATTGGTGCCGATTGCTGTGTATTTAAGTGGGTAAGATATTCTTTTACTCCTGCTTCAGGGACAAATAGTAATTTGCCTTGACTAACGGTGATTTTTGCTAGCGCTCGCTTTAATAAGCGCTCTAGTGCTTTAGTTATTTCGGGGGAAGACACTTGAGGGCGAGAGCATCCCTGTCTATAAGCTGGAAGTGTTTGGTGCAGGTGTTCCCGACTAATAGCCGTTTTTGCATTGGCTAAAATTTGGATTAGTTGCCCTTCTAGTTCGGATAACTGATGAAATTGCCCTGCAATTTGCTCTCTAGAATGGTTATCTAAAGTAATTGCCAAACAAGTTTCTTGCTCTAAAAATTCAATCACACTCCCGGCAAAAACATTCTTAATGGTAGTAGCGATCGATTGTAGTTCTTGAGGATTACCTCGATAAGTCTTAATCAGTTTGTCCCAGAGATGTCGATCGGACAAATTTTGAGCTTGAAAAATTTCTCTGGCGGCTGTTCCTATTCCTTCAAGCTGCAAACAAGGTATTGAATTATTCGTCAATAACTCCATGTCAGAAAATTGTTCCGAACAGGCGATCGCCAAGCAGCTTTGATGAGGTACTTCTATTACGCTTTTGAGGAGTTGATGATAGTTTTGGTATTTTTGTTCGTTTTTAGATACTAACTGCCAATCATCTAAGATAATCAAACAACGAGAAGATTTTAAATGTTTAATTAGCTCAGCCAGATTAAGATCTACTGCTATATATTTTTTTTTTATAGGTTTTTGCTGGAAAAAACTAATTAATTCCGCTAAAAAGTGGTCAAAAGAAGATTTTTCATCAAGATTGCGCCAGATAACGAAATCAAATTCTTCCTGTAGATCTCTGGCGATTTTCGAGAGCAAGGTAGTTTTGCCAATACCAACTGAACCAACAATCGCTAGCAAACGGCTTTTATCTGCTAAAATCCATTGCTTGAGAGTATTTTGTTCTTGAGAACGTCCATAAAAAGTGCAGACATTGGGCGCTTTTCCCCAATCTTGACGTGAAGACAAACAGAAAGATCTTGGTTTCTGTTTATAGCCTGCTGCTTCCAACCATTTAGGAAGATCTTGATAATTTTTACTTTCCTCTCTGGATTTACCTAGCATGGTTTGCAGGTAAAGATACAGTTTGCCAGTAATGCTCAAGATGAGTTCATAAACTTGAAGATCGAATTGAGAAGCAATTTGTTCGGGAGTGCAACCACAAAGCAAACCTCGCAAACAAGCTTTTTCCAAAGACATCAGTGATTGTTGATTAGATTGTTTCTGCTTGATGCGATCGAGATCGGCATATAATTTAGCTAAATTCCAACTTAGCTCAACTTCACAAAAAAGTTCGTCTTCAGAAGTCATATCGATCGATTTTTTATTCATAAGGTATTCGGCATCTAAATTACCTATTTATCTCATTCCTCGTCTCCGTTCCCTTAAATCGAGTCGCGATCGATCTATCAGGGTGTAAAAAATTGCCAATGTTCTCCAGCACGATCGCTTAAGTCTGAAAGAGAACCTTGTAGTTGTAAGCGTCCTTTCTCCAACAAGACAATCCAATCTGCTCTTTGAATGACTCTAGGACGATGAGAGATCATAATTGTGGTTTTTCCCTGTCTGTAATCTAAAACAGAAGTTAAGACTTCTCCTTCACTAACTGGATCGAGAGCTGAAGTAGATTCATCCAGAATTAAAATTGGTGGATTATTAACCATTGCTCTAGCTAGTGCCAATCTTTGTTTTTGTCCACCAGAAAGATTTGAGCCAAATTCTCCTAACACGGTTTGATATTTTTCAGGTAGTTTCCTGACAAACTCATCCGCACCAGCAATTTGACAGGCTGCAACAATTTTTTCAAAAGCTAGATCGGGATTACCTAGAGTAAAGTTTTCCAGAATTGAACGACTCCAGAAATGGGTATCTTGTGGAACTAGAATTATTTGTTGTCTGAGACTTTCCAAACAAATATCTTGCTGATTGTAGTTGCCAAAACGAATATTGCCAGACTGAGGTAAATATAAACCAGCGATCATTTTGGCAAGAGTACTTTTACCACAACCAGATTTGCCAATTAAGGCAATTACTTTTCCACCAGGCATAGTTAGAGAAAAATTTTCGAGGAGATCGACTCTACCAGCATGATGAAAGTTGAGATTTTCACAAATAATATCGACCCGATCGGGAATTTCGAGTCGAGGTTTTGGCTTGCTATCTTCTGTTTCTGGAGTGGAATCGATAACTTCGGTCAGTCTTTGGGTAGCAGTTTTAGCACGACTGAATTGATCGACAAAGGTGATTATGGTTTTAACAAATTCAGTCAAGCGATCGTTGGTGCTGTTAAATGCTAAGAGCATTCCGATCGTTAATGATTGGTTAATTACTAAAGTACTACCAAACCAAAGTAAGGCGATCGTGCCAACACTAGAAACAAAAGTAGAAAAAATATTATTAACAAAAGCAATTTGTAAGGTACGAAAATTAAAATTAGCCAGACGACTATAGCGATTTTGGTATTCTTCCCAAATTTGAGGAGCAGCGTTAGTGGTTTTAACTGTAATTGCTCCTTTGAAGGTTTCTACTAAAACCCCTTGATTTTCCGCAGATAAAACGAGAAGGTTGCGAATTTTTTGTTGCAGAGTTGGTAAGAAAACTATCGTAGACAGAGACATAATCGTAGCTATCACCATTGCCACTCCAGTCAGAGGCACGCTGTAAAATAACATCAAGCCTACAGAAACCACACCTACAAAAAATTGACTGGGCAGATTAATTACAGCCTGAGAAATTAACTGATTAATCATCTGAATGTCTTCGATGCGACTGACAACTTCACCACTACGACGCGATTCGTAATAGTTAAGAGGTAAACGGAGAATTTGCCGTCCAAATTCAAAGATTAATCCCAATTCTAGACGTTGAGCAAAATGGGCAATTAAGTTAGATTGAGCTAAACCAAGACTACTGCTAATTAAGTGCATGATCGTGACAGCGATCGCCACACTAACTAGCAATTCGTTATCCCCTCTCACCAGTACATCATCTGTCAAAATCTGGATTAACAAAGGACTAGCAACAGATAGCAAACCTAAAACTGCATTGAGCAGGAAAGTTTGTGCAACAATGGCGCGATACGGACGCAAGCGCTTGAGGAAACGACCAAATCCACCAATTTGCTCCCTTTCATCTTTTTGATTGAAAAAGCCGATCGGATCTGGTTCTAAAACCAACATCACTTGGTCTCTCCAAGCTTCCAACAGCCAATTTTGCTCTAAATAGCGGACACCAGCAGCAGGATCGGCAACTATATATTTTTTACCTCGCTTACCGTACAAAACCACCCAGTGATAGCCTTTCCAGTGAACGATCGCAGGTAAAGGTAAAACTTTTGAATCGACAGCACTTAGGGGTGCTTTAACTCCTCTGGCATTAAAACCGAGAGTTTTTGCTCCCTGCTTCAATCCCAATAGAGTAGTTCCTTGCTGTCCAGTTCCCACTGCTTCCCGACAACGCCTAATCGTGAATTGTAGACCGTAATGCTTAGCGATCGTCGCTAGACAAGCAGCACCACAGTCTTCTTCGCTATGTTGCTGTACGAGTTGATACTTCATAAATTTAGGAAACTAGGAAACAAGAAGACACCGAGCATAGACAGCATAGACAAATGCCTTGCTCCTGTAAAGCACAGAAGATACTTAAAAGTCTCAAATTTAAGGTGTCATACAAGGACGCAGGTTGAGGGAATAGTGGCATCCTCGATAAGAAGGACAAGCATCAACAGCACTACAACGTGTATCATTAATACCTGTTGCACCACCAGTAAATTTAATTCCACCCACGAAAGTTTCCATCTCTCCATCAGAAAGTTCGATCGCTCCTGCTGGATTATCTGGAACTTGCGCTTTTTGTTCTTGGCTTAAGCTATTAAAGTATTCTTCATCTTTCCAAGCACGGATAATATCTGGCATCTTGTTACTCCTTATCAAACAACTAAAATTGCCAAGTCGTGTCTGTTGCCCATTCCCTCTTCCCTTTAGGTTGTGGTAGTTTCAAGCAAATAAGCTGATTGTAATTACGAATTAGTTTGACTAAGCACACGCTCTCTCTCAGCCTGCACTTCATGTTTGAGGTGGAGAGATTCTAGTAATAAAACTGAAGGAACGCGATCGGAGGCTGCAAGGCGTAGTAATTGATAACCAATACCCGCTAATCCAGTCATTAATCCTGGTGTTTCGACCCCGAGATGAATTCCACACAGCCAACCATGGCGATCGATGCTGTCGAGAATAACTGTAGCAAGATAGTCGATCCGATCTTGCCCTGGAAAATCTTCAAGGGTTAAGCTGGCTTGCAAAAGTAATTCTAAATTGCCTAAATCTCCATGACAAAGAGAATGATTGCCACCAAAACCCTTTTCTAAAGTAGTTTTTAGAGCAGTATCAATCTCCGCTCGAATTTCAGCATCATCCAGGTGTGCCAGAGAAGCTAAGCGAGCCATACCAATCCCAGGAGCGCCATGACACCATGCACTCATGCAATTATGCTCGTTCTCAGCTAAGATTCGATCGCTAAAAACACGTAGATCTGGCCAGTTGCCTAGTTCGGGACGGAACAAACTGCGTTCGTAAGCCATTCCTTCTAGTGCTGCTGTGCGAAAGCGTTGCTCTTTTGTTACTGCCCCTAGCTCTAGTAGCGCCCAAGCTATACCTGCTGCACCATGAGCAAAACCAGCCAGGGGTTTAGTATCTTTCATGGCGATTTCCCAACCAATACCTTGAGACATTTTCTGCGATCGAGCCAGCAGGCGATCGCCACAGTTAATTGCGCTAGTCAGTATAGATGGTGAAGCAGTGCAACGGTATAAATTTAATAAGCTTAAGATAGCTCCAGCCGAACCAGCAATGATATCTAAGCCTTTATCTTCCTCGATTAGAGGTGGGATCGATTTCACTAGCTCTTGAGCTTGCTCAATCGGTTCTGCATCGTTCCATAGCGTACCTAAATTGGTCAGAGTATAGATAATCGACCCCCAACCTTCAAAGCCACCAATAGATTTAATATGCAATTTACCTGTTTCTATCTGAGCATTGAGGGTAACTAAGGCAGCTTTAGCCAGATCGGTATAACGTTGCTTGGAAGTAACTGCCCCCAAATAAGCTAGAAATAGAATAATGCCTGGTAAACCATTGTATAAATCGGCTCCAAGGGAATCGACAGTGTAAAAACGTTCGTTAATAGGTTTTAACCCAATCCAACTAGCATCATTGTCGGTACGAACTGCTATTTTTTCTAGATGCTCACCGATCGCTTCTGCTGCGGTTAATAATCGTTGCCGATCGGCTAGTTGCTGCGGTGGAACGAAGGGATAAGTTGGCATATCTGCTCGCTCTAAATCGATCGCTAGATTTACCAGAGAAGCCTCAATCAAATAAATTTGCTGCTCTAAATCTTCTTGTCCCAATTCTTGTAAACGACGTTTAACTGAGTCTATGCCCGATTCGGCAAAGAAATCAGAGATCTGCTGGTGAGAACTACTATAGAGATGGCGAGAATTAGCACGGGTGGTGAACATAGGAATATCACCGTTCCACAAATCTGCGTGTTCGAGAGTAGTGACTTTAGCTAAATAAGGTTGATGTTCAATACCAAACCAAAGGCGATCGAATAAACGATCTCTTTCTAGGGCATTACGTAACATATTGGGATGGAAGCTATCCAATAGCAATAAACCATAGAATCTCGTTGGACGCAAAATAACCCGCACTTCATCTTCAGCAAAGGCAGCGATCGGTCCATCTTCAGCCAGTAAATCATCTCGATGTTCTATAAGTAGCTGATAGATTTTTTTAAACCCAGCTAGTAAAAATGTGGCATAGTCGAGTAAACTGACATCTTCACCATTGAGAGTAGGTCGATTTTGAGTTTCTGGCATTTCCATGCGCTTAGACTTGAGCTGCATTTGGTCTGTTCCCATATCTTGCCAATAAGGAAGTTGATGGGGCGTTAATTGCCCTTTCTGGGAACCTAAGCCGCTAATATCTACCCCTTCATCCTTGTCACTTTGCCAGCTTCTTTGGGGTAACAAACCGCTACGTAAGACGGAATGAGTGACTCGATCGTTAGCAAGCTGATTGGATTGGCTCAGTTGAGGGCGATCGTTTGTGTCGAAGTTATTTTTGTTAGCTTTACCAGGATGGAACAAAGATTCCAAATCGATTAAAATTGGATATTCTCCTGCGGCGATCGAGTTCTCGGAGTGGAAATCTGTTGCTTCTAAAGCGTACAGTAAAGCCAAAAACCCACCTTGACGTTCGTAGAATTTTTCGACTTCTTCGATCGACTGACAGGATTGAACTTCTACAAATTCTACCCAGCCATGAGAATCGCGATTAAGTACTCGATGCAGACGAAAATCGATCTCCTGACTACGCTGGTTCAGCCAAGCTAATAATTGCAGAAAATGGATATCTGTAGCTAAAGACCTGGGTTTATAAACTAATTTAAAACCAGATTCAAAAACAGCGATCGCTACAGAGCGACCGTTTTTATGAGTATCTCCTTCACCAAAGTTAACTTCTACTAACTTACCTGGCTCTCGGTTTGGGCTGAAGGTAGTTTTAATTGCTTCCCAATCGTCTCGCAAGTGCTGCAAAAATTCTGTACAGAATTTTACCCACTGGTTAATAGTCAGAACTAGCTGACGAGCCATAACTGGATACTCTTGGAGCAAAGAAATGATTTGCCCTCGATCACGCAGATTTTCGACAAAGTTGACAAATCTCTGTTGAGAAGTTTCTCCCTGAAGCACTCCTTGCATTTTGGCTGCTTGCATTTCCAAAACCATCGTGCGGCTACAGATGCTAAGCAATTGACCTGGTAAATTGGTAAACAGAAGATCGACAATAGTATTCGACTCGACAGCTAAATTCGCCCTCGTTAAATTTAGTTTTTCTATTTCTTGTTCTAATCGGCGACGACCTTGATAAATCAAAGGTTCGATCGCATATAAAAATAAACTTATCTCTTGCCCTTTAATTTCTGCTAAATCTGGTAAGGGATGGGGTTGAAAAGTCCGATCGGTAAATGCTTGCTCTAGATCGACTAGCCAATCACAAGGTTCGGCAAAACGCTTGCGTATGGACTCTGTTGATTCCCCTAAAAGGGCTAAAAATTGCTCTTCGTTAATGTTATCTATAGCCAATCGCTTAGTAAAATGAGCATCATTAGTAAACGGAGCTTGCGATCGCCAGCGTTTCATTCTTCGCTTTGCCAGTTCAGAGCTTTGTTCGCAATTTAAATAGTTATCTGAATCTGCTCTAAGAGAAGCAATGCGCTCGTTTAAGGTAGTTGCATAATACCAAGCAGAAGCTTGAAATTGATTCATGGTGATGAGTAAGTAGTAAATTTTTTTTGATTAAGCCTGAAGTTAGCTGCATCTAGCAGAAGCTCCCAATCGTGTTCGAGAGAACCGATGTTGGGAGCAACATGACTTTATCTACTGATATTTACTTGAATTTGCACTTACCAGATGAAATACAAGTACCGCCTGCGGAAACACAATATCCAGCGCTACAAGCAATACTGTCACAACCATAGCTACCGCCACAACCATGGCTAGCACCACCAAGCGACTCCATCTCTTCATCCGACATTTCAATGATACCTGCGGGGTTTTCAGGTAGTTGAGAGCGCTGCTCTTCGCTCAAGCTCTCACGGTACTCTTCATCTTTCCAAGCGCGGATGATATCGAAATTTGACATTTTTAGCTCCATTAGCTAACGTGAAATAGATCACAAAATTGGAGACTAAATTAAAGTCTCAATTTTGCTAAGACCAAGTTGGTAAAATGTATGAGAGTAATGCTCGAACAAAACCTTATCTCTCAAACACTTTTCAGCTTGGTTCTTCAGATCAGGATAATATTGTGCTTTCCAGAAAAACACCTAATCAAGATTAGGAATTAGTTAGTAATCGGCAGAAAGATGTATTCTTCGTCACAAAAAATAGCTGGATCTGCCATAATCGATAACTGCTCTCTTCCAGATACAGAAAGAGATTGGCTCATGCTTACACCAGAAAATTTTTAAGTTAGGTAAATATATTTCTTAGAGATTGAACAATCAGATTCTCTGAGTATCGATAGTAAAGATAGGTAACAAAAATTGGCATTTTACATAATTTTCATAGCTTAGATTGGATTTATGTATGGGAGCATACTTGCTTTGCCTAATCTTTTAAAGTTTTATGTAGACTAAATATCAGTTTTGAAAAAAACTTAAACACTATTTCAGAGAAACTAGCTGTAAAAAAAGTTACAGTGAGCTGTTATTTTATGCAATTTGAAAATAGTGTTTTTGGAGAAGCGACAAAGAGTTGGGATCTACAAGCAATTTATGGCGATCTCACTAAAATCAAGCAAGTTACTACCAATAAACAAATAAAATTAACTCTTTTAGAAAAAACTGCTTTATGTGGTTTACTGTGCGGTTATTCTCCCAAGAAAATAGCAAATAAACTAAATTGGACTGCTAGCGCACTGAGTGTCGAACTAAGTAGAGGATTGTATAGATACATAGAAAGTTTAACTAACCATGAAGTAAATTCAATTAAAAATTGGCGAGAAATCGCTGAATGGTTGGAAGAGTCAGGATATAAGACCGATTGTTCGAGTCAGGTGCAGGAAGAAGAATCAGAATTTCTCGGCTTCTATGGTAGAGAAGAAGAACTGAAAAAACTAGCAGGATGGATTGTTGACGATCGATCTCGCTTAACCATCTTGCTTGGTATGGCAGGAATTGGCAAAACCTCTTTAGCATTGAAGCTAGTTCAGAACAACCAAACAAAATTTGACGTTATTCTTTGGCGAAATCTAGGTTCTACTCCTTTACTTGCAGAACTTTTGTCTAATTTGTTGGCTGTTTTTCATCGCGATCGTAAGCAGAAAATGTCTTCTGCAATCACTGTCAATGAACAGATTTTTGAGTTAATGAATTATCTAAGACAATATCGTTGTCTAATTGTTTTAGATAGTTTTCAAGAAATTCTAGCTACTAGTGAGTTGGCTGGTTTTTATCAAGAAAAATATCATGATTACAATCAGTTTATTAAACATTTAGTTGAAGAAGATCATCAAAGTTGCCTGTTGATTATTTCTCAAGAAGCACTAGCAGATATTTCATTATTACAGGTAGATAAAGTTAACTCATTCAAATTAGATAATTTAGGAAAAGCGGCAGAAAAAATATTTTTAGAAAAAAAATTAAGCGATCGAAAATGTTGGCAAAATTTGATTGATATTTATCACGGTAATCCTTTAGCGTTAAGATTGGTAGCTGGAACAATTGAAGAACTATTTGGTGGTAGTGTATCTAAATTTTTGGAAACTGAGACAGAATTAGATGCTTTTATCCCTACTGTTTTTCAAAGATTATTCGATCGCCAATTTGAGCGTTTAGCAGATTTAGAGAAAGAAATTATGTTTGTTCTGGCATTTAGTCATCAACCAATGACCCTAGAACAATTGCAAAAACATTTTAAGCCTATAATGAGTTCATCAAGTTTACTACAAGCCTTAAATTCGTTGAGAAGAAGGTCTTTTTTAGAAGTTAATTACATCAAATATAAAATTGGTTTTAGCATTCAACCGATGCTCTCTAAACATATATGTAAAGAATATCGACATCAATATACCGAACTATCTTCACCGTTCCAACTGCAAGCCGATCTTGAAAAATAGCCTAAAACCTTTAAAAATAAAGAAACCCCGTCTGTCTACACGGCGGGGTAGTTGATTAATCGATAGTCGAGTTTCAGCTTCAAGCGACAGCTACAGGATCTTTATGCCAACGTCCAACTGCCTTTGCGAGTGTAGATAATTCCCCCATTAAAGCATCAAAGCGATCGGGGGTAAGAGATTGAGGACCATCAGAAAGAGCCTTGGCAGGGTTAGGATGTACTTCAATCATTAAAGAATCAGTTCCAGCCGCGATCGCTGCTTTTGCCATATCTGGGACATACTCAGCGCGTCCAGTTCCATGACTGGGATCGATCGCGATCGGTAGATGAGTTAAAGAACGCAATACAGGTAATACTGATAAATCGAGAGTATTACGAACATAATGCATGTCAAAGGTGCGGATTCCTCGTTCGCAAAGAATGAGATTGGGATTGCCAGCCGCTAAAATATACTCTGCTGCCATTAACCATTCATCGATCGTCGCAGACATACCTCGTTTGAGTAGCACTGGTTTGCTTTGCGCTCCCACCTTCTTCAGAAGAGAAAAATTCTGCATGTTTCTTGCGCCTACTTGAATAATATCTGCAACTTCAGCTATTTTTTCTAGATCGGCACTATCCATTACTTCTGTAATGATTCCCAAACCAGTCGCCTCTCTAGCTGCAGCTAGCAAGCCCAAAGCGCTTTCTCCATGACCTTGAAAAGCGTAAGGAGAAGTACGAGGCTTATAAGCACCGCCACGCAGAAATTTAGCGCCTGCTGCCTTAACTCGCCTCGCCGTTTCAATAATCATCTCTTCGTTTTCTACAGAACAAGGACCAGCAATGATAACGAGAGGATGATTTTTACCAAAGGAAACATTGCCACCAGGAGTAGAGACAACTACTTCACTAGGCTCGCCATGATGAAACTCTAAACTGGCACGCTTAAACGGCTTTTCTACTCTTAACACTTCTTCAATCCAAGGACTAACTTCTTGGATTTGCAAAGGGTCTAACGAAGCAGTTTCTCCGACTAAGCCAATCACTATTTTATGCTTGCCAATGATTTTTTCTGGCGTTAATTTCCAATTGGTGAACTCTTGGCAGATCCGCTCTATCTCAATCTCTGGAGAACCAGCTTTCATCACTACGATCATTTTGACTTTCCTTGTTTGTAGTTCTAGCTGAATCTAACTCTGATGAGTTAATGATTAGTTATTTGCAATTTTATCAAAAAATTGGGTTTAAAACCCTGCCCTTCTAGGGCGGCTTTGCTTCTTAGGTTTATTATGCTGAAATCTAAAAATCTCTACTTAATGGCAAGTATCGATCGCTTTTTTCCATCCAGTAAAAAGTGTGGAAAGTGCGATTTTGTAATCGATAAGTTGCCGCTTAGTGTCCGAGAGTGGGAATGCCCTAATTGCGGGACTAACCACGATCGAGACATTAAGGCGGCGCACACATTTTGGCTGCGGGACTCGCAGTTACAGTCTGTGGAGCGAACGTAAGACCCGATCGACAGCATAGTTCTAAAGGGCAGTTGCGAAAAACCAGTAAGGGAAAGAAACAGAAATCAAAGTAGTGATGCTTTGGCATCGCCGCTCTTTCAAGGCGGCGAGGATGTCAACGATAACTAACAGCAGATTGCCAATTGGTCTTAGTTTTCTTTAGGTTGTTTGGCTGAAGCACGAGATTCCCGCCAAGCATTAATTGTTCTTTGCAAATTAACGCCAAACTCTCCTGTTCCCAACCAACTGCCAACTCTTTCTTCATCCCAAGACGAAGAGAACAAGCCATAACTCAGTCCCAAAACACCTAAGCCAAAACAGCCTAGCGTGAGCAGCAAAACTACGTAGGTAGGTACTTCCAGCCATTTATGACTGACAACCCAATAAAATCCAAAAAAGGAAATTACGCCTAATGCGGTAGGAATTCCAGAAAATAAAGCCATACGACGAATCATACGTTTGCTGACTGCATCTGGAATCGCTGACAGACTAGCTTCTGCTTTCGCGTTACCCGATTTAGCTGAAGCTTTAGGTGCGGAAGCAGGAGGCTTTTTGGGTGTCTTTTTCTTGCTAGTGCGAGGCTCAAATGGCAAGCGTTTTTGGTCGGATTCAGAAGACATAGTTACTCTAGAGATTAACGTCTAATGCCCAAACGAGCAATTAAGTTTTGATAGCGTTCGAGATCTTCTTTTTGGATATAAGAAAGCAGATTTCTGCGACGACCAATCATTTTTAATAATCCTCGACGAGAGGAATGATCTTTATCGTTACTTTTTAAATGAGCAGTTAACTGATTAATTCGTTCGGTTAAAATTGCCACTTGTAAGTCGGCGGAACCTGTATCAGTTTCGTGAACTTGGTATTGAGAGATTAATTCTTGTTTTTTCTCTTGGGTTAAAGCCATAGCTAGGATTGATGATTGATGCACTCAAAAATAATACTGCAAACTATCATGATACCATCTCTTTTTCTAGAGTTGAAAACTCATTTAAGGAGGCAGGAGGCAGAAATTAAGTCAGAAGTCGTAGGGGCGAATGGCCATTCGCCCGTACAGAAGTCAGAAGTTTTTTTACTTGCTACTTACTACTTGCTACTTGCTACTTTCCCTACACCCTATCCCCTATCCCCTAATCCCTGGTTAGCCCATTAAAATCACGTTATCGATAACATGAATGACACCGTTATCGGCTTCAATATCGGCAGCAACCACTGTAGCGTTTTTGACTTCAAAATTATCACTACAGTCGATCGCGATCGGTGAACCTTCAACTGAAGTTACTGAAGGGAGTTTTTCTAAATCGGCTTTCATTAACTTACCTGGTACAACGTGATAAGTTAAAATTCTCGTTAGTTGAGGAATATTTTGCACTAGAGTTTGTATCGTTCCTGGTGGCAGTTTAGCAAAAGCTTCGTCTGTAGGAGCGAATACTGTAAAAGGACCAGGACTTTTCAGGGTTTCAACTAAACTAGCTGCTTTGACTGCTGTTACTAGAGTAGTAAAAGAATCTGAGCTTACTGCAATATCTACAATATCAGCCATTTATTTCGGTATACTATCGATCGCGTCGTATTTTATTTTACGCAGTATTGTTGTCTTTTTCTGATAAAAAAAACATATAAGAACGTTGAGTAAGAGTTAACTAGCCGTTAAAATGGCGATAAATCGCCTACTTGGAGGAAAACTGATGGATCGCCGTGCTTATGCAGAAACTTATGGCCCGACGGTGGGCGATCGCGTTCGTTTGGCAGATACAGAAATAATTATTGAAGTTGAAAGAGATTTCACTACCTATGGCGATGAAGTTAAGTTTGGCGGTGGTAAAGTAATTAGAGATGGTATGGGACAATCGCCCATTTCCCGTGCTGACGGTGCTGTAGATCTGGTCATTACTAATGCCCTCATTCTCGACTGGTGGGGTATTGTCAAAGCAGATGTAGGCATCAAAGATGGAAAAATTTTCAAAATCGGTAAAGCAGGAAATCCCTACATTCAAGATAACGTCGATATTATCATCGGCCCCGCTACAGAAGCAGTCGCAGGAGAAGGCGCGATCTTGACTGCTGGTGGTATTGATACCCACATTCACTTTATTTGTCCCCAACAAATCGAGACAGCGATCGCTTCTGGTGTAACTACTATGATAGGTGGTGGTACGGGTCCGGCGACAGGAACGAATGCAACTACTTGTACGCCTGGTGCTTGGAATATTTACCGCATGTTGCAAGCTGCTGAGGCTTTCCCTGTTAATTTAGGGTTTTTAGGTAAAGGTAATAGTTCCCAACCCCAAGGCTTAGAAGAACAAATTTTAGCAGGTGCGATCGGTTTAAAATTACACGAAGATTGGGGTACTACTCCCGCCACGATCGATACTTGTTTGACAGTGGCGGATCGCTATGATGTGCAAGTTGCCATTCACACCGATACTCTCAACGAAGCGGGATTTGTCGAAGAGACGATCGCCGCCTTTAAAAACCGCGTCATTCATACCTATCACACTGAAGGTGCAGGAGGAGGACACGCACCCGATATCATTAAAGTATGTGGCGAAAAGAACGTTCTACCTTCTTCTACCAATCCGACACGCCCCTACACTGTCAATACTTTAGAAGAACATTTAGATATGTTGATGGTATGCCATCATCTCGATCGCGGTATTCCCGAAGATGTGGCTTTTGCTGAATCGCGTATTCGTCGGGAAACGATCGCCGCCGAGGATATCTTGCACGATTTAGGTGCATTTAGTATGATTTCTTCTGATTCTCAGGCGATGGGAAGGGTAGGTGAAGTAATTATTCGCACTTGGCAAACAGCCCATAAAATGAAAGTGCAACGGGGACATTTGCCTGAAGATTCTACGGAAAATGACAATACTAGAGCAAAGCGTTACATTGCTAAGTATACGATCAATCCTGCCATTACCCACGGCATTGCTAACCATGTCGGTTCGATCGAAGAGGGGAAATTAGCAGATTTATGTCTCTGGAAACCAGCATTTTTCGGTGTTAAACCAGAAATTGTCATCAAAGGAGGAGCGATCGCTTGGGCGCAAATGGGTGATGCTAATGCTAGTATTCCCACACCCCAACCCGTGCATATGCGTCCGATGTTTGCTAGTTTTGGTGGCGCGATCGCAGCTACATCCCTAACTTTTGTTTCTGGTGCTGCAATGGAAGCAGGTATTCCCCAACAAATTGGCTTACAAAAGAGTGTTGTTGCTGTTAGCAATACTCGCAATTTAAGTAAGCAAGATTTGAAGTTAAATGATGCTTTACCCAGAATCGAAGTCGATCCAGAAACCTATGAAGTAAAAGCAGATGGACAATTATTAACCTGCGAACCAGCTAAAGTTTTACCTATGGCGCAGCGTTATTTTTTATTTTAAGGGAATAGGGCTTATAGCAATTCGCAATTCGCAATTCGCAATTCGCACTTTAGACTTTTATTTCCTTCTGCCTTCTGCCTTCTGCCTTCTTACCAACTCTCCACACCAAATCCTACAGCCCGATCGCGATTGGATAGTTCTGCTGCTAATTTTAGCGCTGCTTTTCTGCCAACTTGAGTTTCAAACACCGAAGAAAAAACTACATCCAGTTGATGTTGCTGACAAAATTGACGCAGACGCTTTGGTGAACCAGCGATCGCTGCTTTGATGACAAATACACCTCGCCATCCTTGTTGATAGCAATTTTCTAATTGCAGTAAATTCGCTACCGACTCATCTAAAGCAAGCTGGTTAGGATATTCATTGTTTAACTCCAGCAGGCGATCGAATTGTGTAGGAGGAAGAGGTTGTTCGAGAAACTCCACTAAACTAGTTTGAGTGGCTATTTTTAGCCATTGCTTTGCTTCAGTAAAACTCAATCCTCCATTCGCATCCAGTCTTAACTTGGTTCCTGCTGGTAATAGTTGCACTAGCTGCTGGAAAATTCTTATTTCTGCTTCAGGAGATTGAAGCCCAATTTTCCATTTAAAAGTTCTTCCTCCCCTCTCCCAAAGCGATCGCCATGCATCTAAAGCATCTTCTCCTGCTGGTAATAAATAACTGTAACTCGGCTTAAAATCTTCGCCTTCTCCTTTGTGTTTGGTTGACACTTGAGTTACTGAAGATATTTGAGAAACTGCATCCTCTAAATCTGCCAGCGCGGACTCAAAACCAAACTGACAAGCAAATAAATGTCCTGGAATCTTCTCAATTTCTTCCCAGCTTACTTGTTCTTGTAACTGCTGACAAAAATTCCAAGCTTCTGTCAAAGTTTCTGAACCAAACCAGGGAATTGGCGCAATTTCTCCCCAACCAATCGTTCCTATCTCATCTGTAAGAGAAAGAATAATTCCTTCACGAACTTTCCAAACTCCATGACTAGTTGCGATCGGTTTTAAAAAAGGATGCTGATAGCGTTTAGACTTCAATTTATAGAATCCATCGACACCTGGGTTCATGTCCCCTGTTGATAATTATTGAATATTGCAGAATTTACGTTGTCGATCGAGATCTAATTCTTGCCAAGAAAAAGAAAAATGGCTGACTGAATTAATTTCAGGAAAACTAGCGCGAATTGCTTGCATCTGATTTTCTAGAGGAAGATGACCGCTAAAATTTTGACCCCAAACACCAGCAAGAGCTGGAGTAATTTTAGTACCTTGGGGCGCAGTTTTTACTACTTGCCTAACTTCATTAACGATGCAACTCGTATCTTGACCGCAGGTACTATAAGACATGGGATGCCATTCCATGCTGGAGGGAAATCGATCCCAAGCTTGCAAACGCGAGTCAAACCCAGAACGACCAACTAAACGATTAGCGTCTGGAAAAAATACTGCTCCTGTCGGTAAGCCCCTCTCGTTCGCTGGTTTAGCAGCAAAGGAGAGGAAATCTAAAATTCCTTGTGCGGCATGAGCAACGGAGAGATACCATAAATCTTGTCTAATTTTATTGTAGCGATCGCCAGGAGATTCTTTAACAGCTTTGTTGGCAACTTGACGACCTTGCCAAAGAGGTTCACTTTCTTTAGCGTGCATCTTATCGATATAGGTTACGTCTTGAAAAGAAATATCTCCTTGTTTAATAAATTTTTCCAACAGAGCTAAGCCTTTGTTATTGCCAGCTCGATTATAAAGGGTTTGTAGAGAAGCATCGCCATAAATCCATAAATCTTTAACGCCATGAACTACCGATTGACTTCCCGAACCACGAGGGTAGCGAATGTAATCAAACAGCATACCATCGGGATTTCTTTGTAGGATGGCTTGAACCAGTCTGTAATAATCTGTTTGCGCTTGTTGATTATAGGGATCTACAAAAGCTTGAGAGCGATCGTCAACAAAGTTGATGCTATCTTCTCCTTTGCCGTTGCGTGCTAAAGCTGCCTGTCGATCGCCACGTTGAGCGTAGGTGTAGCCAAAATTCATAGTAAACAGCCAAGCATAGACTTTGAGTCCCCGTTCGTGTCCTTTTTTAATTGCTTGTGCTAATAAATCTGTTTGTTCTGCACCAGGCGATCGCGCCACAGAAATCCAAGGAGTTTTATTTTCTGCTGGTGGTAACAATACTTGAGAGTCAAAAAATACTTCTAAATAAACCTTGTTATAACCTTTATTAACAATACGATCTAAGACGCGATCGATCGATCCAGCACTAATATCACAAGGGTAAAGACGCAGCCAAATTGCTTGTTCTTGGGGCCAAGTTACAGAGCGACATTGTTGTAGCGATACGCTATGTTTTTGAACTAAGTTTTTGTATTGTTGCTTGGCGTTAGTATTACCTTCTAAAGATGCTTCCAGCAGCTTTTCTTTAATAGAAGTTTCTTCAGAATTCAGTTTACAATAGGATTGATTATATGCATTAGTAGGTTGAGGAAATAGAGATTGACTCAAGAAAGTAGTACTGGCGATCGAGAACGTGATTAGACGTTTAGATAAAGAGTGTTTGTTGTTTTTTTTCTTGAATAAGGGTGGGTTTAGCACTTTTTTAAGCATAAAAATTCAACCTATTTATTTAATATTGAAGATTGCATTCGATCGAATAACAATAAAATTAAGTATTCCCGATCTGCTCTATCCTTTATTTTCTAGTATTTATAGGTATTTAAACTGAGCTGATTTAAGCAGCATATTTCTATTTTCTACCAACAAAATAGATGAAGCTACCGTAAAGTTGCTGAGTATTTATTTTAATTAGATTATCTGCATTTAGTTATATTTTCAAGATAGGCTTAAATAATAGGTTCCATTAATATTATTTACCCGTTGATTTTTCCAACCAGCAGCAATCGATCGCTCACCAGCTCTCACCAAAAAAACACCCCTCTTCTGATTTCATTTAGGTCGAAAGAGGGGATTTTATGCTATTTGTAGGGAGCAGGGAGTAGGGAGTAGGGAGCAGGGAGCAGGGGAGAAAAGTAGCAAGTAGCCAGTAGCAAGTAGCAAGTAGCAAGTAATAAAACCTATTGGCTTCTGACTTGTGACTTGTGACTTGTGACTTGTGACTTCTGCCTTCTGCTGCCTGTTCCCTGTTCCCTGTTCCCTTTTTCAGCAATGAACCATGAACCATGAACCATGAACCATTTGTTAACTTCCTCGTTTGACAGCTAGTTCTACCTGTGCAAACTCTTGTGATAAACGTTTTTGCAATTTTTCTGGAAGAGGTCTATTACCATAAGAAGTATAAAATCCAGCTAGGGAATTTAAGGCTGTTTGCATAGTAGTAAACGATCGCAAGCCTGATACTTTAGCATTACGACGATAACGAGAAGCGTAATCATTAATTTGCTGTTTAGCTAAATTAAATGCTGCTACTTGATTTGGTTCATTGCTGGGCGAACTAATAGCTGTTCTTAAATTAGACACTACTGATAGAGTATCTTCAGTATAATTGCCTGTCATTCCAGTAGGGCTAGAACTACAGCCAACTAAGGCGATCGCCACAACTAAAATAAGAGAAAATAAACGTGATAAAAAAGATTGGTGATGCATAATTTATCTTTAAACGATCCCAGGTTCAACCTATCCTACCAAGAATCGGGATCGAGAATTTACGGACAAGATAATTGCATTCAAACTTAATTGATTTATTGAGTTTTGCTAAAGACAAACTGATAAGCTGGTAGAGTACAAGGGAGATTCATTTTCTCGCTTGTTTCCTAAACTCTAATTGTCAATGCTGTTAGGTTTTGTCTTCCAATCTCCTGGTCCCATTTTATTTGAATGGGGTTCGATCGTTGTCCGTTGGTATGGTTTTTTAATTGCTTCAGCAGTTTTACTGGGAGTGATGTTGTCGCAATATTTAGCCAAACGTCGGCAAATTAACCCAGATTTAATCGGCGATTTAGCCATCTGGCTAGTCCTGGGAGCGATTCCTTGTGCCAGAATCTATTACGTGATCTTTGAGTGGCAAGAATATTCTCAGCATCCTGGTGATATTATCGCTATTTGGAAAGGTGGTATTGCCATTCATGGAGCAATTCTAGGTGGAGCGATCGCAGCGATTATTTTTGCTCGACTCAATCAAATATCTTTGTGGCAATTATTAGATCTAGTTGTACCTGCTGTAGCTTTAGGACAGGCGATCGGACGTTGGGGCAATTTCTTTAATTCTGAAGCTTTTGGCAATCCTACAGATTTACCCTGGAAACTCTACATTCCTCCTCAAAGTCGTCCAGCAGAATATCTCAATTACGAATATTTTCATCCTACCTTTCTCTACGAATCTATTTGGAATCTACTAGTATTAAGTCTTTTACTATATATTTTCTTTTGGGGATTACGACACAAAGAGCAGCTAAAGTCGGGAACGATGACTTTAGTATATTTAATTGCCTACGGTTGCGGTCGTTTCTGGATCGAAGCTTTACGGACTGACAGCCTAATGCTAGGCAATCTCAAAATCGCTCAAGTAGTCAGTTTAGTAACAGTCTCCCTCGGATCATTAGGATTGATCTGGATTTATGTGATTAAACGCCCACTTTTTGATGTCATTTCTCCAGTCAAAAGATTGAGCAAAGATTGAGAGGGATTAGGGACTAGGGATTAGGGATTAGGGAGACAATTCGCAATAGCCTACGGCACGACTAAGCTATTCAACATTTAAATTGCATACTGTATTTTCCTTCTGCCTTCTGCCTTCTGCTACCCTGCACAAGATGCTCCCTGCTCCCTGCTCCCTGTTAACGAATTAACTTCTGCAATGCTATTTCTAGTTCGTTAGTTAAATCGACGATCGCTTGTTTGGTAGATTGACGATCGCCTTTAATAGCTGCATAGCGATCGCTGACTGAAATTGGCTCTCCAACGGTTACTCGTGACTGTCGCCAACCTAAACGAGGACGTGCAGGATTTTTTTGACCCTTAATTCGAGCAACTAAATCAAAGATGATTAATGATACTTCAGCAAGTCGCTCGATTGTTGTCTTTTCTTGAAGATAGCTGGTATTAACAGCAACAAAACTTTCTACCAGCCTCATGTGTAGCGTTCGCAGGGTTGCTTCTTGGGCTGCCCAATCTGCTAATCCCCTTTGCCAAGGTGCAATAGTATTTAAATTGGGCAAGTCTTCACGATAAATAGCATTCCAACTCGCTTCTTCAAGGCGACGACAGCGATCGATCTTGTTACCTTGAGATGATAATCCAAAATATTGTTCGGCTGCTCTCAGAGCCGTATCTAATAAGATCTGGAGTCGTGCATCCAAAGTTCGATCGCCGCTAGCAATTCCATCCTCAGCGTTTGATTTAGCTAGGGCTAAAAGTTGGGGATAAAAACGATGATAAAACTGTTCCATCTCGGATAGTAAATGTTCGGCGAGACGGAAAAGGCGCAGACGAAAAACTTCTTCTGGACTGGTGTTGACAGTGCGATCGCTTTGCCAAACTGATAACCCACAATCTGTTTCTAATTTATTTAGCAACCGATCTAATTGCGATCGAGGTGGTTGGATGTATTGATATTGAACGGCGATCGGTACAATTAAAACTTCTTCGTTTCGATTTGCTTTAGCCAAGTCCTCAATACACCAAAATCCTAATTGAGCCGTACCTGGTTCTAGGGTACTAACAATTTCGCTATGACCGTTGGTTGCTCCCTCTGGGGCAATAGCAACTGGAAACTTACCGTTGATGAGTAAATTTCTAGCAGCTTTAATCCCCTGTCGATCGATACGCTTACCGCGATGGATGGGGATTCCTCCTAGCCTAGAAAATAGCCACCCCAGCCAATTTCCTGCCCAAATAGTCATACCGCGATCGTAAATGAAGTGACTATGAATCGGCGGTTTTAAAATAATTCCTTGTTGACGAGCAAACTTAGGTACACCATAGGATAGCAAATAAAACATTGAGAGAGGATCGTCAACTTCGGGATGGCGAAAAGCGATAATCAAGCGAATTTGACCAGATTGAAATTGCTGATAGAGTTTGGCTAGTATGTCAATATTGACTAATTCAACTCGCCTAATTCCCACAGGTAGCCACGGTTTCAAGCGCACCCGTAACAGAATTGGTAATGCCAATCGCATCAAATAGAGAACTAGCAGATTGAAGCGTTGGGGAATAAATTTGAGAGGTGGTCGAGCATGGTCAGAGGACTCGATCAAGTGACTTCTCCGTTCTTTTGCCTAGAACGCTAATCATTTTAAGCTATTTCTCCCTCTGCTTCCACCGCCTCCCGATAGCGAAGCTATCTTCCCTGCTCCTCTGCCTCTCTGCTCCTCTGCTTCCCTGCCTTCTCTAAAATAGTTCCTGCAACAACTGTTTCACCTTTTCTGTAGCTACCGACCAATTGAGACGAGATTGATATTCTCTAAACGCAGACAACGCCAATTGTTGATATTGGGCATAATTACCGAAGAGATTTTCGATATAGTGGCAATAATCAGCTAGCATAAATATCCTTCCAGCAAAAAATCAGTACCGATCGCAGAACATCTAACATCATTTAACTGAAGTGCATCCGTCATTTTCAGTAGTCCCAAATCTCCGATCGGCGAAGGTGCGTTTTGTCCACCAATAATTTTAGGTGCAATGAAAACCATCACTTTTTGTACTGTCCCGTCGGCGATCGCGGCTGCGGCTAAAACACCTCCACATTCCCAAAGAACTTGAGATAATCCTCTTTGATATAAATTTTCCATGACAGCGATCGGCGTTAGAGAAGATAACTCGATTATTTCTACTCCCCGATCTTTTAGTTTTTGTTGCAGTTGAACATTACTACCAGTTTGCGTAAAGATAATAGTATTAGCCTGCTCGATCTCCCATAACTGACATTCTTCTGGTAAATCCAAACTCCGACTCATTACTACTCGCAGGGGATTGCGATCGCTTACGCCATGGCTAGTTAATAGAGGATTGTCGCGACGTACTGTATTGCCTCCAATAATAATGGCATCACAAACAGAACGAAGCTGATGAACGCGATCGCGGGATTCAGGTGTAGTTACCCAAGCGCTATGACCTGTAGTTGCAGCTATTTTTCCATCTAGAGTCATAGCATACTTAAGAATGCCAAAAGGTCTTTGATAGAGAACTCGATGAATAAAAGCCTGATTGAGTTGACGAGAGGCTTCCTCTTCTACTCCAACCTGCACTTCAATACCAGCAGTACGCAATCTAGCAATTCCCTCTCCACAGACGCGAGGGTTAGGATCGACCATGCCCACTACTACTTTAGCCACTCCAGCCGCGATTAAAGCCTCGGTACATGGTGGTGTACGTCCGTAATGATTGCAAGGCTCTAAATTGACATACACCGTCGCACCTTGAGCCTTTGCGCCAGCTTCTCTAAGTGCAAAAACTTCTGCATGGGGTTGTCCCGCGCCTGGATGAAAACCTTGACCAACAATTTCCCCATCTTTAACAACAATTGAACCAACCAGAGGATTGGGCGCAGTTCTTCCCAAAGCCTGACGCGCCAGTTGCAGGCATTTTTGCATCATCGCGCGATCGAATTCAGTAATCACAGTCAACTCATTAGGGTGTGGGGTGTAGGGTGTAGGGGAGGCAAGTAGGGGCAAGGCAATGGCTTGCCCCTACGACTTAAAACTTA
Organism: uncultured bacterium; assembly: GCA_964548905.1. Classification (GTDB taxonomy): domain Bacteria; phylum Cyanobacteriota; class Cyanobacteriia; order Cyanobacteriales; family Xenococcaceae; genus CAZJTL01. The sequence goes on from CAZJTL010000026.1 coordinate 23,988, forward strand.
AAAAATTCTGACTTCTGACTTATTTACCTGCTGCCTGCTGCCTGCTCCCTACTCCCTTCTATAACGTTAAAGATTGAGGATCGGTTTCGATTAATTTCGCTAAATCCTTTAAGAAGGCTGCGGCATCTGTACCATAGATAATACGATGATCGCTGGTAATAGTAACGTTCATTTGTGATTTAACTCCAAACATACCATCACCAGTAGCAACTAATTGAGGACGAGAAGCACCGACTGCCAAAATAGAACCTTGCCCTGGAGGTAAAATAGCATCAAAGCGATCGACTCCAAACATGCCTAAATTGGACAGAGTAAATGTTCCAGTACTATATTCTTCTGGTTGTAATTGTTTCAATCTAGCTCGATCTACCAAATCTTTCCAAGCGCGAGATAGAGAATAAATATCCATTTGGTCGGCATTTTGCAGAACTGGTGTAATTAAACCACCATCAGACATAGCTACAGCTACAGCTACATTAATTGAAGAATTGTAGCGAATTCCTTGGTCGGTATAACTAGCATTGACTAGAGGATAATTTTTCAGGGTAATCGCGATCGCCTTGGCTAGTAAGCCAGTCATGGTAACGCCTTTAGATTTGATTTGTTTGTAGAGTTTATCTAAAGCATCTGTTGTAATCGTATAACTGACATGGAAAGTAGGCACTTGCAAAGCAGCCATCATATTTTGTACCACTGCCTTTTGTAAGGTATTGAGTGGTACGGTTTCTCCTGGAACTACTTTGGCAGGAGTTGGCAAGGTGGTTGCAACTGCTACTGATGTAGCTGTAGGTGTAGCAACTACTTGAGGTTGAGCTATTGCTGGTGCTGAGGTAGGAGCCTTTCCTGCTGCTTTTTCAACATCCACAGCAATAATTCTGCCATAGGGACCACTACCTTGTAGTGTTTTGAGATCGACTTTTAATTCTTTAGCTAGTTTGCGCGCTCTTGGTGAAACTATGGTTCTGCCATTACTACGGCTGCTACCATTGGTTGCTGCTGTGGCTACAGCTACTGCTGGTGCTGGTTCGGAAGTTACCGCTTTAGGTGCAGGAGTACTTGTTGCTGCTGAGCTAGCTTGTTTTTTGGCTTCCTCAATTTCAGCTTCTGTCTCAGCGATCAGTGCTATGGGTTGACCGACTGGAGCTTCTTGTCCAGCTTCAACTAGAATAGTAGCTAGATACCCCTCATGAAACGATTCCACGTCCATATCGGCTTTATCAGACTCAACTACTACTACCGTCTCACCTTTACTAACTTTATCGCCTGGAGATTTTAACCAAGAAACAATTTTACCTTCAGTCATGGTTGAACTGAGGGCGGGCATAAAAATATCACGAATCATAGATATAGTCTTCCTGGGTTCACAATTTAAAAACTAGAATTATTTTGCTTTGTGGCGAAAAAACAATGAGAGAGAGTTTTTCTCTCTTTTGTCTTCTTTTCCTTTGCAACCGACATTGTTTGATATTATCACTCTGGTGGTTTATTTTAGAGTGCGATCGCTTCAAGTATGCTAAGAGTTGCAAGTAGCTAAAGAAAACTATTTGATTAATATTAGTCAATAAAATATAAATAATTACACATTAAAAACTATTCCTGGCGTTTTTTTCCTCTAGATATTAGTGTTATCATCAAATGTGAGAATAAAGTATCGGTAGTCATGTTTAGTTTAGATATTAACAGGCTCTCCTGTTTGGTACAGACAGACTGCTCTCCGACGGCTTACATCTCTACATGGTTTTAATTGAGAGAGACAGTTTATGTCAATTTACGTGGGTAATTTACCCTTTCAGGTAACAACAGAAGACATTACAGATGTTTTTGCTGAGTATGGTACTGTTAAAAAAGTTCATCTTCCTACCGATCGCGAAACGGGTCGAGTTAGAGGCTTTGCTTTTGTTGAGATGAGTACAGAAGCTGAAGAAGCTAGTGCTATTTCTGCTCTTGATGGTGCAGAATGGATGGAGCGCGAATTAAAGGTCAATAAAGCTAAGCCTCGTGAGCCCAAAAACTCCTTTGGTGGTGGCGGCGGTGGCAACCGCAGAAGAGACGGTTATTCCAGAAACTTCTAAACTCGGAATCATCTTTAACTAGTTTTTTCTAGGCTTCTGGCAGCAATTAGATTATAAGATTAAATTGAACTTAACGCTCGGCTTTCTTGTCTATATTGAATAGCGCCACCTATAGTTCTTCAAGTATTTTAGCTAAGTTTTGTTAGTGCGTTAAGAAAATTGATACTCGATCTGCCAGGAGCTTTTCTATTTTTTGGAGAAAATAATCATGGCTAAGCGTCGCAATTTAAAAAAAGAAAAAGCCGAGCGCAATCAAATGTATGCTCGTCAATTTCGCAAAAAAAATGCACAGAACTTTTCTCGTGGGAGACGTTCTGGTGGCTTTAACGGTGGTGGTTTTAATGGTGGCAAAAAACAAGACTCAGCCGAAGATAGCCCAGATTAAACTCAATCGGAAGTGATAAGTTAGTTTTTGCCAAGGGGATGAGCTACTCCATTCAAAAACGCTCTGGCTTTGACACTCTCGCCGTCAAGCTAATGCTGTGACGGGAGATTCTAAATCTCGCAATTTAGATTTTCTGCTTCTCGGATTCTTAACTAGGCTAGCGTTCCCACTAGCCCACGTCAGACTATTGCCACAGACATTTTCTCAAAGAACCTCAAGCTATGAATTATATTCATGCTCAGTAAAAAATTTAGTGGTTTGTCTGGTTGGTGAATTAATAAACTAGACCATAAAGAAAATAATTAGCCGTGCGATCGACTTTCCCTTGCCAACCTAAATCTTGTAAAGACGCTTGCAATCGATCGCTTTGATAAAAAATTTTGACGATGCGATAGGTGCGTCCATCATTTAACTTTCTTTCTGAGTATCCTTGTCGATTTAGGGCAGAATGATTTCTAGCCGTCGATTTTTGATTGAACACACTATCTACGAAAAAAACTTTACCGTTGGGTTTGAGTGCCTCTCTTACCATTGTCCAGAAGTCAGCAAATTTAGCGCTCGGGACGTGGGAAAGCCAAAATCCGAAGAAAATAAAGTCAAACTGTTGAGTTGGTTTCCAGGCAAATAAATCGGCAATAATATACTCTACTAAATGAGAATTAACCCGTTGTTTGTTGATAGCAATTACTTCTGGAGAAGCGTCCACTGCAACAAGACGATTTGCTATGGCTGCTAGATGTCGCGTCCACAACCCAGTCCCACAAGCTAATTCTAGAATATCCCCCGATGGTTTACTATCGAGAAGGGCAGCTTCTACCTGAGAAACTTCAGCCAACCATTGCTGACGATGAACTTCGCCGCGATCGTAACGTCCTTGGCGAAAAAACCACTCATCATATTCTGAAGCTCGATCGCGATAGTATGTGATTTGTTCTTGAAGAATGTTATTGTGCATTGTTGTTTGTTCATAGTTCATTGTTCATGGTTCATTGCAAGAAGGCAGAAGAGATGACAATAATGAATAAAACGGAATTACGTAAAAATTTATTGCAACAAAGGCGATCGCTTTCTCCAGAAGATTGGCGAGAAAAAAGTGATTTAATTTCTAATAACTTACAATCTTTCTCCGTATTTCGATCGGCGCAGACGGTTTTGGCTTATTTCAGTTTTCGACAAGAACCAGATTTAAGTTCTTTATTTGAAGATAATTCTCGTGATTGGGGATTTCCTCGCTGCGTTGACAAATCTTTAGTTTGGCATTTAGTGCGATCGCCAGATGAACTACAAACAGGTGCATATGGCATTAAAGAACCCGATCCAGATGCACCTATCATTGAAGCAAAACAAGTAGATTTAATTCTCGTTCCAGCAGTTGCTTGCGATCGCCTTGGTTATCGCTTAGGTTACGGCGGCGGTTTCTACGATCGCCTACTGAGTAGCCCCGAATGGCAAAATATTCCTACTATTGGGATCGTTTTCGACTTTGCTTATTTTCCCAAACTACCTACTAACGATTGGGATCGACAACTCAATTATGTTTGCACTGAATCTAAACCCAGTTCTCGTTTAAGTAAGTTAATCGATTTTTCACCAATGTAATTTTCTGAGCAAATCAATTTTGGTTCCCGAATTAAATCGTCTCTAGCGCTTAAAATTACTTGTTTGACAGCATTATAGCTGGCGCGATCGCTGATAATTGTGTGGGCGCTACGTACTATCGAGTTGACTTTACGCAAATTATTCGCCTGCGTAGTCATGACTAATAAATCTTCTCCTCTGAGGCTATAGATCAAAATTTCAGCAACTCTGAGAATACCATTACTCAAACTGATCACACCCAAGCAACTATCTTTGGGTAATTTCTTGATAATTTCTAATTCCTGAGAATAGTCATAAATATCGATAGGAATGACACGTACAGATTTAGGTGCGGCGATCGCCTCTGCTTGTCCAATAAAGTAGCGACTTGTCACTACCGTACCCGAAACAGTTCGGTCTAGTGTTTTTGCCAATTCCTCGATCGCTACCAACTGCACGGGAATCCCTAAAGATTGTTCCAATTCTTTAACCATTAACTCTCCCGCCCCTAAATCTATAGTAGGAACGGTAACTAGGACGCTAGCGCTACAACGCAAACGCCAGTCAATTTCGGTGAGAAATAATTCTCTAATTTGTGACAAACTTATGCCTTGGGAGAGCAATTCATCAATACTTTCTTTAATGATGATATCTGCTTCGGGATATTGTTTGTGCAGGGAAGAACCAATCTTAGCACCGCCTTCGTGACCTTGTGCTTTTACATAAATACCCGAACCAGCTAAGGATTCAATTAGACCTGTTTCTTCTAATTGTCGATAAACCTTGCTAATTGTGTTGCGATGCAAACCTGTCATCATTGCCAACTGTCTGGTACTTGGTAAGCGATGACCTGGAGGATACTGTCCTGAAGCGATCGCGAATTGAATTTGATCGAACAATTGCCTAGAAGCAGGAATATCACTGTCTGGCTGAATATAAAAATCAGGCATGATCTGGAGGAATCTGAGCAGTTTTATGTCCGTAATTCTATAGCTATCTGCTGCGAAATGGGTCGATCGTTCATAGTTCATGGTTCATTGCGTGCAATTTGAGGAGCTATCTGCCGAATTTACTTCGGCAGTTTATAAACCCGTCTATTCCTTCTCTGCTTTCGCCTGGACAGCCGCAGTTTTAGCACGATCGAGCTTGAAGATCAATACAGCTAAAGGAGGCAAGCATAAGTCTAAAGAATAGGGTAAACCATGGAATGACCACTCATCCGTCCATTTACCGCCCAAATTACCCATGTTGCTACCGCCGTACTCTTTGGCATCGCTGTTCAACATTTCGGTATAAAATCCTGCTTCAGGAACACCAACGCGATAATGGCTATGAGGTTGGGGAGTAAAGTTGCAAACAGCAACGATAAATTGATTTGGATCTTTATCGCGACGAATAAAAGCAACGACGCTATGACGATTATCGCTACAATCCACCCATTGAAAACCCTCGCGATCGAAATCTCTGCTATACAAAGATGACTCACTTTTGTAGAGTTTATTCAAATCGCTAAAGAACAGTTTAAGCTGCTTATGGGGATCGTATTGCAATAAATGCCATTCTAAGTCACCCCAGACGTTCCATTCGCTCCATTGCCCGAATTCCATGCTCATAAACATGGTTTTCTTGCCTGGATGGGCAAACATATAGGCAAATAGACAGCGAACGTTAGCAAACTTTTGCCATTCATCTCCTGGCATCTTACCCAACATATTACTCTTACCGTGGACGATTTCATCGTGGGAAAGAGCCAACATGTAGTTTTCACTGTGGTGATACCACATACTGAAAGTAATGTTATTTTGATGGAATTGACGGAACCAGGGATCCATGCTGAAGTAGTCCAGCATATCGTGCATCCATCCCATATTCCACTTTAAGTTAAAGCCCAATCCACCCACATAAGTAGGCCAAGATACCATCGGCCAATCCGTTGATTCTTCGGCGATCGAAAGCACGCCAGGGAAATAACTATACAAAACGCTGTTCACTTGACGCAGAAAATCAGCAGCTTCTAAGTTTTCTCTTCCTCCATATTGATTGGGTAGCCATTCTCCTTCTTTACGGCAATAGTCGTTATAGAGCATCGACGCTACTGCATCAACCCGAATCCCATCAATGTGATACTTATCAAACCAGAAGAGGACGTTAGCAACTAAGAAATTACGAACTTCGTTGCGACCATAGTTAAAGACAAGCGTACCCCATTCTTTATGTTCGCCTTTGCGCGGATCTGCGTGTTCGTAGAGATGAGTACCATCAAAGAAAGCTAGACCATGCCCATCTTTAGGAAAATGACCGGGAACCCAGTCAACAATTACACCAATGTTGTTCTTATGGCATTGGTCTACAAAATACATAAATTCTTCTGGTGTACCATAGCGAGAAGTTGGCGCGTAGTAACCAGTAACTTGATATCCCCAAGAACCATCAAAGGGATGTTCGGCGATCGGCAATAATTCGATATGGGTGTAGCCTAAATCTTTAACGTAAGGAATTAATTTATCTGCTAATTCGTAATAGCTCAAAAAACGCGCTCCTGGTTTCCCTTCACAAACGGGAACGGGTTCTGTGTCTCCTTTGAGAGATTTGGTCTTTGTGTCGGAAGAAGCGTGCAACCAAGAACCTAAATGCAATTCGTAAACCGAGATTGGTTGAGCTAAAGGATCGCTATGACGGCGATTGTCCAACCACTGTTCGTCATGCCATTGGTAAGAGTCCAGATCGGCGACGATCGAGGCAGTTTTAGGTCTTACTTCTTGCCAAAAACCATAGGGATCGGATTTTTCATAGATATGTCCTTCCCAGTTTTTGACTTCATATTTATATGAGCTACCAATGGTTAGTTCGGGAATAAATAGTTCCCAAACACTATTACTAAGCTTACGCATTTGATGATTTCTGCCATCCCAGTGATTGAAATCACCAATAACCGAGACATTACGAGCATTGGGAGCCCACAATCCAAAATAAACCCCTTTAACTCCGTTATTTTCTGTCAGGTGCGCCCCTAATTTTTCATAAATGCGATGGTGATTACCTTCAGCAAATAAATGTAAATCGAATTCTGTTAAATTGTGAGATTGAAAAGCATAAGGGTCATAAATGACCTTTTCGCGATCGCCCTGTTTAACTTTTAATTGATAATTATTTATTTCTGATGCTTCAATAGTACAAACAAAAAAATGAGGATGGTGCATCGATTGCATCGGGTATTCAGTGCGTTCTTGCGGACAAAGTACCCATGCAGCTTCTACTTGTGGTAAATAAGCTCTGACGATCCAACTCTTAACCTTGCCGTTTTTTTCTAAAGGGTGACAACCGAGTACTTCAAAAGGGTTGTGGTGTAAGTTATTGACAATCTGGTTAACTTGGTCGGCGGTAATAAGCTGCTTCATGTATAAAACCTATCTCAAAGAAATCTTGCCAGATGTCGCCAGAAGTGGTTAAGTCTGGTTATTGCCTGGATTTTTATTAATACTTATACATACTTTACCTACTTTTGTCCGATTGCCAGATAACAAATTTAAAAAGGAGTTAAGGTTTTGAATAATTTACGGATATTTAACAAAAAAACTGTTTCTTTGATCTTGCTGTTGGCTTCAGTAGGGAAAGAACCCTTTGCTAACTTGTTTTTGAGCTGATTGTATTCAGCCGCGCTTAATGGTTTTCCATCCAAAGGCGATCGCGCCTCAGTAATAATTTCGGTGCGTAATACTTCTTCTGGTTTATCTTCTGGTGGCGGTAGTGCAGAAATCGGATTTGGTAATAATCCTAGACTAAGAGTAATTAGTAAGGTTGGTAATTTATAGTTCATGGTTCATGGTTCATGGTTCATTGTTCATAGGTTCTAGGTTTTCCCCCTTGCTTGCTGCTGCCTGCTGCCTGCTGCCTGCTCCCTTTTTCTGCTGATAACTGATAACTGATAACTAAATACCTAATCTAACTCGATTAATTACGAAAGTTTTTAAGAACAGTTAAGTTAGGATTAAGCATCTGTGAGACAATAAGATAAGCGACCTTAACAAAAATAAACAATATTAATCATGGCTAAAATTGAATTTGCAAAAGGGGTAACAGAAGAAATTATTCCTGACGTGAGGCTGACTCGCTCTCGCAGTGGAGATACTGGTACAGCGACTTTTTATTTTGATGCTCCTAAAATTCTCAGTCCTGAAAGCACCAGCGAAATTACAGGAATGTATCTGATTGACGAAGAAGGAGAAATTGTCACTAGGGAAGTTAAAGGTAAGTTTATCAATGGTAGAGCTACCGCAGTAGAAGCGGTTTTAATTATGAAATCATTAGAAGAATGGGATCGCTTTATGCGTTTTATGGAAAGATATGCTCAAGAACAAGGTTTAGAATTTACCAAGTCTAATTAGGGATTAGGGAGCAGGGGAGCAGAGGAGCGGGGGAAACGATTAAGGGTGAAGCATCTCTTGGCGCGATCCCGCATCTTTTTATTTTCCTAAACCTTGACAAGACAGCAAGTTCATCACTTTTTCGAGCGCGCGATCGTCTAGAATATCCTCAGAGCGATCGCTTGGTGTATTAGTTGCTAAAAGTTCTTCCTCTGCAAGAGACAAGTTAGACTCCTAAAAAGAGTAAATCAAAAAGCGTGAAAACAGATATACTTTTTGCCGAAATATTTAAAGAATTTCCGAGTATATTTTTTGAATTTATTGGTAAACCAGAGACTAATACCAATGCCTATTCATTTACTTCTCCAGAAATTAAACAACGTGCTTTCAGACTAGATGGTGTATTTGCTCCCAATGCTGAACTACCCAACGAACCAATTTATTTTGTAGAAATTCAGTTTTATAAAGACGAAGAATTCTACGATCGACTCTTTACTAGTATCTTTCTATATTTCAGCCAATATAAGCCAGAAAATCCAAATTGGTATGCCATTGTTTTTTATGCCAAGAGAAGCCAAGAAACACCAATTCCTGCAAGATACAACTCTCTAATCGAACCTCATTTATGTTGTTTTTATCTCGACGAAATTGAGATAAGAGAAAATGAATCTCTTGGTAAAGGAATAATTAGATTAGTAGTCGAGAATGAAGAGCGTAGTTTTCAATTAGCCAAACAATTAATCGAAAAAACAAGAGTAGAATTAACGGATGAGATCGAACAGGTTCAAGTTTTAGAATTTATAGAAACCATAGTTGTTTATAAATTTCCTTTAATGAGTCGAGAAGAGATAGAAAATATGTTGAATTTGAATTTACTAAAAGAAACCAGAGTTTATCAAGAAGCCATATCTGAAGGCGAACTAAAAACTAAGTTAAAAATGGTAGAAAAACTACTAAAAAAAGGTTTTAGCATTCAAGAAGTAGCAGAATTATTAGATTTAGACGCTGAAACTGTCAGAAATGCTGCACAAAGTTAGTTTAATTTGATTTTCGATCGCGATCGGCAATCATCGCCAAGTGTGCTACTGATGTCAATAACTATAGATTATTGCCAAATAAAAATTCGTATTTTTAATAAGCAACGAAAACTACTTGAGTTTTAATGAATCTCGATAAAACTGATAATAACTTTGTTGAAGATCGAGCAGAGATTTAGATACGATCGCTCTATTATTTTCTTTGTTATCTTTCTTTTCAAGAATGGTAAGTGCTGCTTCAAGTTGAGCGATCGCTTCGTCAATATTACCTCGATCACTGTTGAGAAGAGCAATGTTATACAAGGTAATCGCTTCATTGAAACGATCGCCTAACTGACGGCTAAAATACAAGGATTGATTGTAGCTGTCTAAGGCTTTCTGATTATTAGCTAGGGAAACGTAAAGATGACCAAGATTATTAAAAATAACTATTAGTCCTGTTCGATCGCCAAGTTCGCGGTTCAAAGCAAGGGATTGTTGATAATACTCTAGGGCTTTGGCTTTTTCTCCTAGTGAAGAATAAAGATAGCCAAGATTATTGAGGGTTTTGGCTTCAATCGAGCGATCGTGATGATGTTGAATTAGAGACAAGGATTGACTGTAAGATTGAATGGCGTGGTATTTGTCTCCCGAATGGTCATAGACTTTGCCAAGATTATTCAGTACGGTGATTTCACCAGCGCGATCGCCGATTTGATGAGCAATAGTCAAAGCTTTTTGGTAATATGAAAGCGATCTTTGATGCTCTCCAATGTTTTCATAGACTTTACCAAGATTGTTGAGTACCGTGACTTCACCAGAGCGATCGCCGATTTGACGTACTACAGTTAAAGCCTGTTGATAGTGCTGTAGAGCTTTTTGTCTTTCGCCAATGTCGTCATATACTCTGCCGATATTGTTGAGAATAGTTATTTGTTGGGAGCGATCGCCGATCTCTGAAGCAATTTTTAAAGCTGGTTGATAATAGTTTAAGGCTGTAATTTTATCTGCTAAAAAAGAGTAGACATAGCCAATCTTATTCAGAGTTTGAGCTTCTGAGGCGCGATCGCCTAATTTACGCCACAAGGGAATAGTTTGTTTCCACCGATCTATGGCTTGCTGTAAAGAATCGTGAGTTCCTTCTCGATACAGTTGCATTGCCTGTTCCAGTTGGCTTTCTGCAATAGTGCGATCGTCTCGTTTGACAATGACTTGGGCTGTTTTTTCTGGAAAGTTTAAATAACTATCACTTGTGTGTGAGGAGAAGAACCAAACAGAGGTTAATAATTCAAGCACGGCTTAATAATGCTTTAACGATAACGATCGTACCTTACCATAATTGAACTAAGCGTATCGAAAACTAAAATGTGATTAAAATAAATAAATTAGTTTAAATTTGAGCAAATTTGCTTACCGTATCTTTGCCAGCCAGGAATGAAGCGCTTA
>CAZJTL010000027.1:0-34831 GCA_964548905.1 uncultured bacterium
GGTCTTGAATTATTTTCTCTTATTTTGTTCTGACTTTTGCAAGAGGTCTAATGAAACGCAAATTCTCAGATTTGTGTTTTTAAGCCTTTTAAGGCTAATGTTTTGCTTTAAAACTTACTTCATAAATAGACAAACAAAGCCTTTAAGAGCTATTTAAATGCAAACTGATGCGATCTTAGGGCAACTGTTCGACTTGTACATACTGTTCGAGGAATTCTCGTAATTGTTTTAATTGGTAATTTCGGGCAAAACGGCGTATTTGAGCGACAAAAACAATAAAGCGATCGTCTATTTTTTCGATGCGATCGACCTCTTTAAGCAGATTATTAATTAAACCCTTACGAGCGAGATCGAAAAGTAAGAAAGTATCTTCAGGAGATGGTGGAATAATTTCGGCTGGATCGATTCCAGTTCCAGTTGTTGTGTCCTTTGGCTTTTCCGATCGAGCTTGCTGATAACTCCACTCTAGCTTGAGATGTTGTCCTAATGCCATCAATAATTGCTTAGCTTCGATCGGTTTAGGCAAAAAGTCATTAGCACCTGCATCTAAACTTTTAGAGCGATCGTTTTCAAATACGCTAGCAGAAGATACGATAACTACTACAGCTTGTCCTTGAGGAGAGGAGCGTAATTGAGAAATCATTTCATAGCCATCCATAATAGGCATAGATAGATCGGTAATAATTAGATCGGGCTGTTCTTGACTAAATTTACCTAAGCCATCTCGACCATTTTCTGCTTCGATCGTCTCAAAACCAATGGGTTTCAGTAAATTAACCAAAACCGAACGATTTTCCCAGCGATCGTCTACTATTAAAATTTTTCGTTTTGGTCCTTGATAACCGACAATAGCTTCCCATAAAAATGGTTTGGATATTTCCGTAAATCCTGTAGCTTTTTGTATTTCCACATCAAACCAAAAAGTACTACCTTCGCCCAACTTACTTTTTACTTGCAAAGTACTGTCCATCAGAGTCACAATTTGTTGACTGATAGCTAGTCCTAATCCAGTACCCTCTGACTGTTTTTTGACGCTTCCCACTTGTTCAAAAGGTAAAAAGATTTTGGCTAAATGATCTTCACTGATTCCAACACCGCTATCTTCTACTTGAAAACGAAGTTGACAAGATGAATCTTTTACCTGTTGAGATTCTACCAAAAATGTTACTTTACCTCTTTCAGTGAATTTAATGGCATTACTGAGTAAATTAATTAAAACCTGACGCAATCGTTTGTCATCAGCTTGGATCGCCAAAGGCAACTTACCTTCAGATTTATAAGCAAATTCAATTCCTTTTTCTTCTGCTTTAATAGCACAAATTTCCGCAACTCCCTGCACGAACGAGAGGAAATGAAACTCTGTAGGATGAAGTTCCATTTTTCGTGCTTCAATTTTCGAGAGATCGAGAATATCATTAATCAGAGTCAACAGATGAGAACCACACTGATTAATAATTTCCACACCCTTTTGCTCTTTGTCTGACAAAGTATCTGACTTTTGCAGGATTTGTGCGTAGCCCAGAATCCCGTTGAGGGGAGTTCTTAATTCATGACTCATATTAGCGAGGAATTCACTCTTTGCTTGGTTAGAAGCATCAGCAGATTCTTTCGCTTCTTTTAATTCTAATGTTCGTTCTTCTACACGTTGTTCTAACTCTTCAAAAGAAGCTTTTAATTGCGTTGTCATTCGATTGAAAGAACGTTCCAACACTGCTATTTCGTCAGCACCTTCTATTTTTAGTTGTTCGTTATCGATTTGTGCTAGTTTCTGGCATTCTTCCAAGATTGGTTGTAAGCGATAGTTGAGTCGGCGAACAAACAATATAACCACGAAAGCTAAAATAGCACCTGCACCCAATGCGCCTCCCAGAGTGATAGACAATACTGGAATCAATACAACTGACTGAGGAACTGCTGCTAGCATCAGCCAATTAGTACCTTCAATGTGTTGATAAGCCCAATATTTACTATTTAACTGCAACATTCCAGATTGACTTTTTCCAATTTTTTCCCATACATTTTTTAGTTCTGGAATATCTTTATAGGTTGCTAAATTTTTGGCTTTTTGAGGATTGGGAGGATAGGCAAGTAGATTTCCCTTTTCACTCAAAATTGTGAAGTAACCATTTCCCCAGCCTGAAGGGATTTCTTTTTTAATTACTTCAGTTAGGTCTGCTATGGTAATATCTAATCCAACAACTCCAATAAGTTCTTTATCATCGTTAAAGATAGGAGCTGTTGTAGTAGTCATAGGTATTCCAAACCAATCGTATGGCTCTAACCAAACTGTTTTTTTAGCTTTTACTGGCTTTGTATAGTAATCGTTTTTAAAACAGGTAGACTCAAGCTCACATATGTCGGTTTCTCGAAACTTGCCAAATGGAAGCAATAGAACCTTACCAACTTGCTTGTCAATATTTTGATCGGCGTAGATATAAGGCCAAAAGAATTTGCGATCTGGAAAAAATTTATAAGGAGCCTGACCCACACCAGCCCCTACAGTTAAGGGTGTACGTTTTTCAAGAACATCAAGAACTAGTTTTTTGTATGCATTTGAGTCTTTAACACCCATTCTATTTATAGTTTTAGCAGAAGCAACTATGCCCAACATAGATTGCTCTGCTCTACCCAGTTTTCCCTCAACTGATTTAACCTGTGTACTCAGATTACTAGTGATTTCATGTTTAGCTCTTGTTTCTAGCGCTTGATAGAAAAAGTAGGATATGCTTCCCAAACCTACCAAAGCTCCTCCCAACACATAGAAAAATAATCTTGAACCGAGGGATTTACGTATAAGGCTAGAATTACGCATAATAATGACTCATCTGTCATCTGAGAACAACATTCAATTTTATTGTTCCCAAATTTCTTGTTTAACTTATAAACAAAGACAGAATTTATTAATTTGGAGCCATCTTCTCATTTAAAAAAACTTTATTTAAACTATCGATTTAGCATCTTAAACGTATTGAATAGAAGATTGTAAAAACACATTTTTTACAAAAAATGAGAAATAAGCTTTGAGTAGTTTGGTATCGATCGAAGGACAAATTATTGAAGAATCGGTTAGCCCTTCTAAAATGTTTTGGCAACTAAATGCTTGCGCTGTTACTAGATAAGTCATTTGATTGTCAGACTTTTCTGTAAATAGCGATCGCATAGCTAGCAAAGCATTGTCTTGGGAATTATCGAGTTTGAGTAATTTATCTTGCCATTCTTGGTGAGGTACTAATTCCACTGGATAACCCAAATTGCAAATTTCTTTGACAAGCTGTTTCCAAGGCAAAGGCTGAGGATTAACAACATGAAAAGCTTTACCCAAAGATTTTTGCTGTTTGGATACATGAATAATTGCTTTGCTAGCATAGTTGACAGGGGTTAGGTTAATCCAAAGATCTAGGTCAGGAGCAGAGCCTAGTTGAATAATGCCTTTGATTGTCCTGCCCATAAGATCGTTTGTTTGGGATGCACCTGTTTGACTGTGACCTGTCAACATTCCTGGTCGATAGATTGCAGTAGGAATTCCTCTAGAACGAGCAGCGATGACTAGTTTTTCTGCTACCCATTTAGATTGACTATAACCATCTGTTATATCTTGAGCGGAATCAAGATATTCGTCTTCTTTAACTACTTTGTTTCCATAATTAGCTGCTGGTTTAAGTGTATCAATAGTGGAAATATAATGGACTGGAGTAACCTTACCTTGACTAGCTAATCGAAGAATTTCTTGTGTTCCTAACACGTTAGCAGCTTTGAGCATACTATAGGGGTAAACTAGTTTAATAAGCGCCCCAGAATGATAAATTAAGTCGAGTTTTCTTGCTAAGGTTCGGAACTTCTCTTCACTTAATCCTAGTAATGGTTGTGACAGATCGCCGATAATAGGAATAATTCTAGAAGCTTGTTCTTGATTCCAGAGTAAATAACGCTCCAGATTTGCTTTAATTTTTTGCTGTGCTTCTTCAAAGTTAGCGGCACGAACTAAACAATAAACAGCAGCAGAAGTTGTCTTTAAAAGCTCATCTAGGAGAAAAGCACCAAGAAAGCCTGTTACGCCAGTTAAGAAGATATGTTCTGGTGCTGAAGTATATTCTGTAAAAGGAGTTTCTGCTTGGATTGTTGGATCTAAAACAGTCTCAGCTTGCCAATCAATTTCGAGTTCTTGTTTAATGGGAAAGCCAGAACCAGAATTTTGAACGACTTTCATTCCTTCGATCAATCCAGAAATGGTTGGGTCTTTTAGTAAGTAAAATATAGGCAAAGAGACTTGGGTTACTTCTTCTACTTGCGCTAACAATTGAGCCGCTAATAGAGAATGCCCTCCTAGTTCAAAGAAATTGTCTTTAATCCCAATTTGATCTATTTCTAGAATCTCAGACCAAATTTCGGCTAGCTGTTCTTCTACAGGGGTCGAAGGTGCAATATAGGAATCATTAAGTATTGGTCTTTCTTTTTTAGGATCGGGCAATGCACGGCGATCGATCTTGCCATTGGGTGTTAGAGGGAGACTTTCCATCACTACAAATGCTGAAGGAATCATATATTCAGGTAATTTATCCTTCAAAAATGCTCGTAGTTCTGGAACTAAAGTATTTTTTTCTTTGATAGGATTATTGGCATAAGCTTGCCAAGGTTTTAACTCTAGCGGTTGTTCTGGTAGAACTAATATATTTTCTCGAACTTGTTCTTGTGATTTATATCTGAAAATTGCATCATATTTATCAAGCTCTTGAGACTCAGCCCAGTTAATATCGACTTGATAAGATAATTTAGCTCCTAAATTCCAAAAATTTTCAGGATGTATTTTTATTTGATTAGTGATTCGTTTTGAAGTTTCTTTTAAATCGTTTACTGTTTGTTGAGGATTGTTTTTTTCTAGAAGTTCTAATAATTTTACTTCTGAAATAATTCTTGAATTAGGAATATTTTTAATTTTGAGTATTTGAGGTTGATTATCTTGAATAAATTTTTCTATTTCCTCAATAGCTAACTCTCTATCTTGCCAATCTAAATAAA
The DNA here is from genome assembly GCA_964548905.1 of uncultured bacterium. Taxonomy (GTDB): domain Bacteria; phylum Cyanobacteriota; class Cyanobacteriia; order Cyanobacteriales; family Xenococcaceae; genus CAZJTL01. The sequence continues at coordinate 5,017 of CAZJTL010000027.1, forward strand.
TGGGTTGAGAAACTGTCTCAATTTTTGTCTCTACATGCAATATAAAATCTGACCTAAACTGCAAAACTTCGTTTTGGGCGTATCCTCGTTTCAATAAGTTTTGAACGTAGTTAATCTGGGGAAGATAATTTTTTAAAGCTTTGAAGAACTCATCACTAATAACTAGTTCGCTGTCTTGAGTGATACGTTGTTGAATCTGTTCTTTAAGTTCAGCGATAACAAGAGACTCAGAAGACTGAAAAATTTGAACGGCTGTATGAAATGTTTCTAATAAAGGTAAGCTCCGAACATCTCCAATAAAAATTTTTCCTCCTGGCTTGACTAATTTGACTGCTTTTTCAATTATTTCAACTAAATAGCTTATATTTGGAAAATACTGGATTACTGAATTGATAACGATCGTATCAAACTGTTCTGAATCTAGTTGGTCTATTTCATGGGCTGCTTTTTGAGATACTGTGACATGAGATAAATCTTGTTGGCTATTGATTAAATGCTGCTTGATGTAGCTAGTTGCTTCTGTAGAAATATCGATGCCAACATAACGAGTACAATGAGGTGCAATACGAAATAAAAGTAGTCCCATACCACAGCCAATTTCTAATACACGCTGAGGATGGAGAGAGAGAATTCTTTCGACAGTACGATCGACCCATTCATTCATCTCATTAACGGGTATTGGTAAACCAGTGAAGCTATCATTCCAGCCAACCAGATTAAAAGTAGGGTCGTACTCTTGAGAAGACTTGCTGTAGGTAGAATTCCACACCTGTTTCCATTGTTGGATTTGTTCGGTTGCGGATGATTTTGAGTTATAGCTATCAGTTTTTGGAACAACGTAGGCAATTAAGCTTTTATCTCCAGACTCATCTTCTCTAGGAACAATAACAACTTCTTTTACTTCTGAATGTTGTCCGAGAACTCCTTCTATTTCGCCTATTTCAATTCGGAAGCCACGAATCTTGACTTGATGGTCGATACGACCGAGATATTTAAGAGTTCCATTGGGTAAATAAACAGCTAAATCTCCAGTTTTATAAAGTCTCGAATTTGATTCTTCACTAAAGGGATTATCAATAAACTTCTCGGCAGTTAACTCTGGCTGATTGAGATAACCCCTAGCCAAACCCGATCCACCTATATAAACCTCTCCTTCTACACCATCAGGAACGAGTTTGAGTGGATCGCTTTTTCGACGTGCTGGATATTCAACTAGATAAATTTGTGTATTTTTAATAGGACAACCAATAGAAGGAATTTCATTCCAGCCTTTTGGAATTACCGCAACAGTAGAGTAGGTTGTATCTTCTGTAGGGCCATAGAGATTTACAACTTGTTTGACATGATTTAGTTGATAAAGTTTTTGTACTAAAGCATTCTGTAATGGTTCACCTGCCAAATTAATAGTATTGACTGATGCAGGAATACCATTAATTTGCAACAATGTTGCGATCGCAGAAGGCACGGTGTTAATTAAAGTTACCTCTGATGCAGCTTTCAGTTTGGGTAATTGGAGAGCATTTTGAGCCAAAATAACTTTACCACCGCAACTTAGGGTGACGAATATCTCAAATACTGATAAGTCGAAGCAAAGAGATGTCGATGCTAACACTCCTTCGAGTTGTTCTGGGGTAAAAAATTCTGTTGCCCAATCGATGAAAGCGACTGTATTACGATGTTCGATCGCTACACCTTTAGGTTTACCTGTAGAGCCTGATGTGTAGAGTACATAAGCAAGGTTTTTTGGCTGTACGTTATTAACAGGATTATCTATCAATTGTTCGGCAAACATTTGCCAATTACTGTCTAAATATACGGTTTCTGCTTGATGTTGGGGAAGCAGCTCTATTAAATGCTTTTGAGTCAACAATATAGAAAATTTAGCATCTTCAGCTATTGATGTTAGACGATCTTGAGGATAGGCAGGATCTAAAGGAATGTAAGCACCACCTGCTTTAAGAACACCCAAAAGTGCGATTATCATTAAGGGCGATCGATCGACACAAATACCAACTAATGTCTCTGGTTTAACGCCTAAACCTCTCAGATAATGTGCCAATTGATTAGCTTTTTGGTTGAGTTGGCGATAGGTTAATTGTTGCTCTTCAAAAATAACTGCTACAGCATCAGGAGTCTTGGATACTTGAGCTTCGACTAAATGATGAATGCAGGTATCTTTAGCTACTTCCAACATTGACTTTTCCTCAATTTGCCTATGGAGATCGGACAGGGAGATAAGGTTTTTAAATCTTTATCCTTGATAATTGATAATGTTTGAAGTTCAAAGTCAAAAAAAATGACAGTGAAAAAAACATTGATTCACTGTCTATTTTGATTTATTGATCTTTTAATCAATGCGATCCAATACTGTAATTGAAGTGATTCGTATCAGAGTCAAAACTGCTAAATTGTGCTAATAATTTGAAGTTTCTCAAAAACGTTTTAAATTTCAACAAAATACTTGAAGCGTTTTGTTTAGTTAACAAATTAATTGTGGCTCAGAAAAATTACTAGGTCAATAATCAATTCATAAAAAATTTATCAATTGATCGACCTAGTTTTTAAAGCTTTAACTACTAAAAATATTCAAAGTTTAGCTGTCAAACCCCCATCTACAACTAAATTATGTCCAGTTATATAGGATGCTTCATCGGAAGCAAGAAATAAAACTGCACTAGCAATTTCTTCTGGTGTACCTTGACGAGCTAGAGGTATAATTTCCCCTAGAGATGATTCATCTAGAGGCGTTAGCTCATAAATTGGGTCGTTGAAGGGTGTATCTATCCAACCAGGGCAAACGCTATTAACTCTGATACCGTCTTTGGCATACTCGACGGCTAATTGTCGAGTTAAATTAACTAAACCCCCTTTAACCGTGTCATATGCCATTAAATCTGGTTCTCCCATCAATCCAGATACGGATGCGGTGATAATAATATTACTGTTTTTACCTTGCTTGAGTAGGGGAAGTGCGTATTTGACACATAAGTAAGTTCCCGTAAGATTTACAGCTAAAGTTTTATACCAATGTTCTTCTGAGGGAGTGTCAGCAGAACCAACTATTAAAACACCAGCATTACAATGTAAGATATCGAGACGACCGTAGGCATCGATCGCCTTGTCAAATAATGCTTGGACTTGTTGAGAATTGGATATATCCGTAGCGATCGCGATCGCATCTCCACCATCAGTACAAATGCTGGCAGCTACCTTTTCTGCTGCGTCTTCTTGGATATCTGCAATGATAATTTTAGCTCCTTCACGAGCAAATAATTTTGCGGTTGCTGCGCCAATTCCAGAAGCCGCACCTGTAATTAAAGCTACTTTGTTGTTTAATCTTTTCATGTAAATAATCAATCGATTTTGCCTTTAACAAATTAACCGATCGATTAATTAGATGGTTTTATTTTGCAGTTATTGAGGAAAATCGAGGCGATCGCTAACTTTTATCTGATTCCATATTTGGCTAGCTGTTTTAACCTAATTGCTTGAAATAATTCTAAAATTCCTTCTACATCTTCTTCATTTAATAAAAACCATTCGTTTCGATGTAGCTGTGCTGCAAACCTATTGTGCAATTTAAGTTCGATCGCTGCAAAGTCGCTAGTGAAAACAGAATCAATCAACTCAATGTCAAAAGGATTAGTATTTCTCATCGTACTGAGGCGACTATTTAAATTCGCAGCACTACCAATCTTGTAATAGTGTTCGCATTTGACTAGATAAATGCAATTGTCAACTTTCCCAATCTGCACTTTAGCTTTGAGTTTTGAGATAGGTGTATTTTGCAGCCAATCCTTGTATAGTTCGGCAATAGGACTAATAACAGCCGTACAACCTCGATTAGCAGTAGTACTAGGTTGAATGATTCGCCAAGGAATTCCCTGTTCCTCAGCGAGTCGATCGCCTAATTGTTTAACCCAGAGTGTATTGAGGAATTTATCGGGAGATAGTTTTGCTCGATCGAATCCTTCAAATCTCCTCTTGATTTCAGTCAAATTAATGTACTCCAAGGTTTTTCTCTCTTTTTTTGTTAGCTGAAATTAGACTAACGCAAGCAAATTCTAATGTCTAGCTAACTTCGATTTAAACAAAAAATTTTCCAGCGACAATTTTAATGAAATTATTACTGATTCGAGTTAGTTTTTTTGTACTGCTATCTTCTGCTGTGCCAATCCTATTAAAGGATGCATCTAATTCCGATTTATATCCAATTTAAAATACCAGTAACTGTTCTTATCGGTTTTTAGGAGTTATAATTGACGATCGAATCAGCTCTATTTTTTCTATGCTTGCTGCTACTAGACCTAGTGCGATCGCCTCCATCTCAACTGAAACTTTACTGGAAGTATTTGCAGAATTTCTCGATATTGATGTCAGTGCTGGTGATGCAGCAACGGATACTTTAAACACCTATCGTCGTCAACTACAACAATATTTAAATTGGTGTAATAGCCATAACATTCATCCAGCAGAAGCAAGCAAAGATGACATCAAATATTACCGTCGTTGGATGGTAGATAAAAAGAAATTTAAACCAGCAACGATCGCGCTAAAATTAGCCGTAGTCAGACGTTTCTATCAAGCTGCTGTTGATAAGGGATTACTGGGAATCAATCCTGCTGCGGGAGTAAAACCACCCAAAGAAAAACGCGATCGAGCCGATCAAATTACCTATCTAGAAAAAGCAGAAGTAGAACAATTATTTAAAGCTATTCCCGATGATGGTAGTTTAAAAGCAGCCAGAGATAAAGCGCTCATTGCAATTATGGCTTTAGAGGGAACGCGGACAGTAGAATTGCATCGAACCAATATTGCCGATCTAGTCAGACAGGGAAATAATTTAGGCATTCGAGTAGAAGGTAAGCGCAATATTAGAGTTGTACCCCTCACACCAGATATCGTTAGAATTTTGATGTACTATCTCCATCTACGAGAAGAAATGGGAGAAGTTCTTAAACCATCTCAACCTCTATTTGTAGCGGTGGGAAATCGTGCAGGAGGACAAAGAATTTCTCGTCGCGGGATTAGATTAGTTATTGATAATTATCTCCAGCAGAGTGCCTTAAAACATACACCAGGAAGAACCATATCTGCACACAGTCTCAGACATACTGCTGGTACTTTAGCATTAAGAGCAGGTGCCGATCTACGCCAAGTGCAAGATTTGTTGGGACATGCCGATCCGAGGACTACTTGTATATATGCACACGTTGCCGATCGCTGGGTAAATAATCCTGCTTTGAAATTGGGAATAGAAATGTGAACTACCCATCGCTAACCCTAAAGGGCAAACGCTTGGGCTTCTGCATTCATCGGCGATTGCCCTAGCCTAGTCTTGCGACCAAGTTTAGGTCTTACATCCCCTCCAGCAGCAGAGACGGCTGTTCCATCCGCCTGTAGCATTCTGATTCCTTCGGCTCTAATATTTGATGAGTACGGGAGAGCCAAATTTTTGAGCAAATCATGTTGTCCTATGAATTTTCTAAATTTCGTTCTTGGAATTACACTACCTGCATTCATTCAGATAATATAACTTTAGTCGAACAAGCTTTAACTCGTATTTTTGAGCAAGAAGGCTACATTCGTATCGATCGACCACCTCTACCTCAAAATTCTTCAGCGATCGCAACAAGTGTGTTTTGCAAAGCTTACTGTCGATAGAAGCACATATCGACACCCTTTCTTGTCAAGAATTTTTTACAAGCGTTTACAATTAAAGATTGCTGTTTAGTTTGCTATGCCAACGAAAAATAAGGCTTGTAGAGACTTTTTCTAAAAATGGATACAAAAATTCCGTGAACTTGTGAAAGCATTTTACCCAAACCCTGATGCTTACGTCAAGAATGAGAAAAGTTTGACAACGATTTTTGGTCGTTCTAGGTTTATGAATTTTTGTTGAGAAAAAATTTTGATTTAAATATTAAAACTCAATCTGAATAAGCTAAAAGTTTAAATTATATACACTGAGATTTTCGATCTATTATTTTGCTGGCGCATTAGCGATCGCTTAAATCATTACTTATTCAGCAACGCCGTTGGGGTAGTTCATAAAACACAAGATGTTGACCAGCTTAATTAAGTAAATCTGCTCGTCTATTGCTCCATTTGCTTCTTAATCTTGTCTGCTAATTTTTCTGTATAGACTTTTGCTGATGATTCTACTAAGTGATCGGCGTTTTGCATTTCTTCTTTGGGAAAAGTGATCGGTTGCTGAATATAGTGAACGCGATCGCTGCGATCGTCAAATTCTTGGAGTGCTTGACTAACGCGATCGAAGTAGAATAAAAATTCTTTGTTTTTACTCAAACCTTCGTAGATAGGGCTATTAGCTAGATAAACATTAATTTGATGTTTTTCTGCCATGTCAACAATCGCTTCAAGTGCTTTTCTATTGACAGGAGATAGATTGAATTTATTTGTTTGAATATGTTTAATATGTCTGTCTAAATCTGCTGTAACTTCACCAGGATTAGTTTCAGTTTCGCTCATAAAGCCACCTGGTTGCAGATTGCCAGTATTAGCTTTACCAAAATTCTCAGGTTTTTCAATAATATTTTTCAAGCTTTCGTTTTGAGAATAGAGTGGCAGATAGCGATCGACAAACACTGTCGATAATTCTTCTAAGTCTGGATTTAATTGTGGCTTAAGTTTTTGCATTTCCTGCCAAGATAAAGGTGTTTGTGCGGTCACATTCCAGTTAATATTTCGTTCCCAAATATCATAGACATGCACGATTAAAACGTTTTTGGGCGCTCCATATTTTTCGATATATTTTGCTAGCATCCAAGCATCATTTACAGCTAAAGTATCGCCAATGGTGCAAAGATTGACTGCACTTGCATTAAGTTGTTCTTGCCAAGTTTTAGTGACAACACCTTGATTGCAGCTAGAGTCACCAAAAATTAACCAGTCAACTGGCTTTTGCAAGCTATTTAACATGTCCCATTTTTTGTTAATTAACCAGTAGCCTTCATTTTGAGGAAAGTTTTTTAAATAAGATTTAGCGGCAAAATTAGCAAGAGTAAGTATTAGGGAAGTACCCAATAAAGATAATAAAATATTGCGTAAAGTTGCTGGTTTAATTATTTCTTCTGGTAGGTGTTTAGTTTTGTTCATGGTTCATTGTTCATGGTTCATTGTTCATTGTTCGTAGTGGCTTGTGCCTAAAACTGAAAATAAATAAATTCAACTGATTCTCTTAAAGCAAAAATAAATATACAAGTTAGAATAAAACCATAAATAGGAATATAAAATATTGGTTTTAATTTGGTGACAATTAACAAATCGCGACTGATATATTGAAAAAATTGTACTATCAATAGTGGACAGGCAAATAAGCATAAATTGTAGAGAAACTCGAAAGTGCGATCGGAAGTTTGCAAGCCTAAATTAGTGAGAATATAACTTATCTGACTGGGTGAAGAGGAACGAAAGATTACCCAACCAATATTAGCCAAAATAAACATGACTAACATCTTGCCTAAAACTCGATGATAGGGATATTTACCACTCCAAGGATCGAGATGTTCTGGATGGCGATCGAAGATGCGGTAAATAACTAAAATAGCACCTTGATAAGCACCCCAAATGACAAAATTCCAAGCTGCACCATGCCATAGTCCACCTAATAGCATGGTGATGAATAAATTGCGATGAGTTTTCAATTCTCCTTGTCGATTTCCGCCCAAGGGAATATATAAATAATCTCTCAACCAAGTAGATAAGGAAATATGCCATCTCGCCCAAAAATCACTAGGATCAATGGCAAAAAATGGCAATTTAAAATTAACCATTAAATCGAATCCCATTAATTTAGCTAGACCTCTGGCAATATCTGAATAGGCAGAAAAATCACAATATATTTGGATAGTAAAAGCTAAAATACCAATCACTAAATCTAAGCCTTGATATTGACTGTAATTATCGAAGATTGGATTGGCAATCTGACTGAGATTGTCAGCAATAACTAATTTTTTAAAATATCCCCAAAGAATTAAAAATATACCAGCATTGACTTGAGCTAATTCAATTTTGCGTGGTGAAATTATTTGTGGAAGAAGATGGGTAGCTCTTTCGATCGGTCCTGCGACTAATTGAGGAAAGAAAGATAAGTAGAGAGCAAAATCATGTAGTTTGTCGGCTGGTTTTAATTGTCCTCTATAGACATCGATCGTATAACTGAGGGTTTGAAAAGTATAAAAAGAAATACCTACTGGCAATAATATTTTAATAGTTACATCGTCTGCTTGAATACCAATTAAGTTGAGTAAATCTACAAAGCTAGATGCAAAAAAATTAAAGTATTTGAAAAAACCAAGAATCGAGAGATTGGCAAAAATCGAAAGCATTAATAATAACTTTCTACGTTGCCTATTATCAGTTTTATAAATATTTTTGCTAATTACAAAATCAATAGAAGTTGAAGTAAACAATAATAAGAGAAAACGCCAATCCCAATAACCATAAAAAATATAACTGGCAATTAACAATAAGATGTTTTGTGCTTTAAAATTTTTGCTTAATAATAAATAAGCAGTGTAAACCAGAATAAAAAATTGGATAAAGATAAAAGATTGAAATTGCATCGATAAATTGAGAGGGTTTGGGTTATTCTCGCAGTTTTAATTTAGAATGTGATCGAGAATACTTGAAAACTTTTCTACTCAAATTTTAGTGAGAGTAAATTTGTTCGCTAAAACTAACCATATCAGGATTTGAGATCTTTATTTTGATGGTTTTCATATCGGCTACAGATGTATCATAAAAAGGTGAATTTAACGATTAAATGAAAACAGTATTATCAGCGATTAAGCCCTATTTACGATGGTTTATCTTTGGTGGAACCATATTTTTTGTAATTAAAGCGTTTAAAGATCGCTGGCAAGATGTAGCAGCAATACAGATCGATCGCGCTGGATGGCTGATGTTAGCGATCGCCCTATTGGTTACATTGATGGCACACATTTGGTCTGGTTGGGTTTGGAGTTGGATTCTCAAGATCTTTAAGCAACCAGTAGGCTTGTGGTGGACAATCTCAGTTTATCTAAGAACTAATATTTATAAATATATACCTGGTAACGTTTGGCATTTTTATGGACGGATCGATGAGATTTCCAAAGCAGGAGGTTCTCTAGGCGTAGCCAGTCTCAGCGTCTTGTTAGAGCCTTTATTGATGGCTGCTGCTGCTTTAATTGTTGCCCTAATTAGCAGTGCGATCGGCATAGTCAATACTGCTACAAATCTGTGGATTTTGGGGGTGCAGATTGTGAGCTTAGTAGGTGTTTTAATCGGCATTCACCCTCGTCTACTCAATCCTTTAATACATCGTTTGAGTAAATCGAAACAAGGTGCTAGAGAAGCTAAAAACGTTCAGCTCGATCGCTATCCTTGGCTGCCCTTACTGGGGGAACTAGGGTTTTTAATGTTTCGTGGGAGTGGCTTTCTCTTAACTTTATCAGCATTAATGCCCATCAGTCTCGATCGCGTTCCTCAGATTCTCAGCGTCTTTAGTTTTGCTTGGCTATTAGGTTTAGTCGTACCTGGTGCGCCTGGAGGCTTAGGAGTATTTGAAGCCACCGCGATCGCTCTCTTACCTGCCTCACAATTTCCTCAAGGAGCAATACTGAGTAGTTTAGCTTTATTTCGTGTCGTTAGTCTTTTGGCAGAAGCGATCGCCGCAGGACTAGCATACACAGGAAGATTTCGTTTGAAGTGATTGAAACGCTTTGACTAGTATACAAAGGCAGAAGGCAGAAGGCAGAAGTCAGAAGTCATTTTGCTAAAGCACAATTTAGACTGAAAATATTTTCTGAAGATTTAAGACAAATCCAGACAGTACATCTTCGCCAGATAGGACAGTAGGATTTTCTAACAATTCTATATCCCTGCTAGTGGATTGACACAGTTAAAACAGTGCATTAGTTTTTTGGTGCGATCGACTCATTAACGATAACTATCTGTGTTCATCTGTGTTTATCTGCGGACGTTTTTTATTACATCAAATTAGCTGTGTCAATCCACTACTTACAAGTTTATCGAACTCACGTTTCGTTAAATCCACTCACCTACCAAAACGTAAGAAGCCCAAAAAAATGGTACTTGCCAATCGCGATCGCGATTTTGCCAAAGTTTTAACTGAGCTTGTCTGAGCGCTTCAGCTTTATGAAGCGCAGGATTTTCGCTTAAAACTCGATAAAATTCAATCATTACCTGGGAGGTGGATTCATCATTGACATCCCATAAAGTAGCTAAAGTACTGCGAGTGCCAGATCTTACAGCAATACCAGCCAATCCCAAACCTGCTCGCTTATCTCCTAATGCTGTTTCGCAAGCGCTAAGCACGAGAAGATCGATAAGTTCTTTACCAGAGTTACTACCAGATAGGAAGATATTATTAAAAGCTTTAACATTGAGTAATTCATTCCAAAGCAAAATAAAAGTCTTGTCTGGATCTGAGCTAAATTGACCGTGAGTAGCGATATGAACTAAGGAAAAAGGTTTTAAATTAAGCTGCTGTTCGAGATTATTTTTAGTCAGATTGGAGTTGAGCAGGGTTTCACCAGGAATCAGAGCTTGAATAGTCTTAACTTCAGCTTCAACCTTTTCTAAAGGAGTAAACTTTTTCTTGTCAATTTGGATTGCTTGGCTAATACCTGTAATTAGTGCTTCAAGTCTTTGAGATGGATTTTTGGCTTCTGCTTTTAATAATCTCAAACCTGGTGTAACCGCGATCGCGTATCTTTGTAGTAAATATTGCTTGCCATCGTAAAGAGCAGACATGGGAATATTCTTGAGCAAAGCATCTAAAACAAACACCAAAGTTTTAATCTGACTTTGCTGGCGATCGCTGTTGATTTCTAAATCTTGAGCAAAAGGAGCAATCAACCAACTATAAACGATTTGCGATAATTGTTCGACATCTTGCAGGCGATCGGGTTGTTTCAGATATTCCTGTAGTTGTTCGAGAGTTTGCTCGACTTGCCAACGAGTTACGAAATTGCTGTGATGCAGTAACCTCCCATTCGGTAGAGAGACAATTACCTCTAATCTTTCTGGCAAAGAAATTGTATAGATAATAGCTGCGTTGGGATCGAAATTATCAATTGGTTGCTTTCTAAAAGGAGCGCAAGCATCTTTAAAATAATTATCCAACTCAGCAATTTGCAGTGCTTCGATCGCCTCACGAGCATCCTTAAGATTTTTTTGGTTATCAAATCTCACCTCTCTCAACCTCCCTGCTCCCCTGCTCCCCTGCTCCCCTGCTCCTCTGCTTCCCTGCTCCCCTGCTCCCTGCTCCCCTGCTCCCTGCTCCCTGCTCCCTGCTTCCTGCTCCCTGTTAGTTGGTAAAAGCAACTCTACTAATTCTCGATAAACTGGTTCGACTTGCTCTTGAAAAGAAAATTGAATTTCTCGATCGAGCGCAGCTAAATCATTTCTGAGGGAGCGAAGATCGGCTATAGCAGCTTGATAAGAGGCGATCGCCTCAGCAGAAGAGGGAGATTGATGATTGTAAATACGTCCTAATTGCCATTGCCAACGATAGGCAATTTCTGGTGCTTCGATTTCTTCTGCTAGCTGAAGCGCTTTCTCTAATAATAGTTGGGGAGAAGAAGCTAGAGACAAACCATGTTCGTAACCTATTTTGCCCAAAGTTCCTAATGCGTAAGATTGCGATCGCTTGTCATCTAGTTCGATCGCCTCTTGAGCTACTTGTTGCAGAAGCTGGACAACTTTTTGCCACTGATTAATACCTGAAGATTGTCGCTCGAACCATAAAATTAAACTATGAGCAAAATTGAGTTTGGCATAGATGAGAGAGCGATTAAGCGGTAGGTTGGTCTTGTCGATCTCAATTTGTGATATTAAAGTTTTTATTTCTTGCTCTCGTTTGGTAATTTCGCGATCGCGAGTATCGCTTGTCAGCAATAAACTCAGTTGATTCAGTTGCGCTTGCAATTGCACCAGCGAGGAAACATGCTCTGGCGATCTAGAAGCTTGAATCGCTTGCTGATAGTAACTCAATGCTCGATCGTTATATTGAGTAGCTGTCTTAATATCTTCTAAGTCTATTGCTTTTTTGGCTAAAGCTTTGTCAACATTGCCCAAACTCAGCAATACTCGATCTCGATCTTGCTTGGATGGAGATAGTTTAGCTAATTCTAGAATCGTTTCTGCTTCTGATAATTTGCCAACTGACAGCAGAGCATCGCCCAAAGCGTGCAGACTAAAATTATATAAAGGAAAATCTTCAACTTTGAGCTTTTCAAGCTTTGGTTGTAAATCTACTAGCTTAATTTGTTCGCATGTGTATTTTTCATCAGTAAGGGTTTGTAAAATTAGATGGCAAGAGCGGCGATAAAAGCCAAGCTGTTCTAGTGCTTGCGCTTGATTGATACGGCTCCCAATTGTTCCTTGGCGATCTTTGACATTTTTATAAGCAATTTCTGCTTTTTGCCAACTATAGAGAGCTTTTTCCACTTTTCCTGTAGCTAGCTCTAGATATCCTTTAGTATTAAAAATTTGCGCTTCAACTCTTTCTATTTCTGGACTTTTAGCAACACCTGACAATAAAGATAAGCTGCGATCGATAAGCTGTTTAGCCGTTTGCCAGTTCCCTCGTTTTTGCTGAGTCAGAGATAGCAAGCTCATTACCTGAACTTGTGGTAATAGTTCGCCTCGATCTTGATACTCTCCTAATGCTGCTTCTAAAATTTTGACAGCTTGCGAAAAATCTCCGTTCTCATAATATTGACGAGCTATAGCGATCGCATCAGGTGAAGTTGGATTGGAGGGCTCAGTTACTCCAGATACACTAAAACCAGCAAATAGAATGATTCCCAGAACAGCACTGAGAATAAATCTAAAAATATTGTTGCAGGCGATCGCTTTCAAAATCGAACTATTAGAGCATCAAAACTTTTAAATATTGTATTTTACCAATAAAATTGCGCTGCAAGATTGGGATTTTTGATTAGACTATATTAAGTGATGTAACAATTTCTCAGTAAATAAAGTTAAAACTAATGGCATTATTTGGACTTGGAAAGAAGCAAGCACTGCCTAAACCTAACGAAGCTCTTCCTGGTAGAGCAGAGCCGATGGTAGTATCCAATAAACACTTTGTCAATGGCAATCCCATTCAACCACCCTATCCATCAGGAATGGAAAAGGCAATGTTTGGCATGGGCTGTTTTTGGGGAGCAGAACGCAAATTTTGGCAGCTAGAAGGAGTATATATTACTGCTGTAGGCTATGCGGCAGGAATTACTCCCAATCCCACCTATCAAGAAGTATGTACGGGTTATACAGGACATAATGAAGTAGTTTTAGTCGTCTTCGCTCCCCAAATAATTAGTTACTCATCGTTACTGAAAGTCTTTTGGGAAAACCACAATCCTACCCAAGGAATGCGTCAAGGAAACGATGTTGGTACTCAATATCGTTCTGGAATCTATACTTATTCCGAGAGTCAAAAACAACTAGCTGAAGCTACTAAGGAGCAATATCAGCAGGTTCTAGCGGCTGAAAGTTACGGTAAGATTACCACAGAAATTTTAGACGCACCAGAGTTTTATTTTGCAGAGGCGTATCATCAACAATATTTAGCCAAAAACCCTAATGGTTACTGCGGTTTAGGCGGAACCAATGTTTGTTTACCAGAAGTAACGGTTAGGGATTAGGGAGCAGAGAAGACAAGGAGACGGGGAAACTGGGAGACGGGGAAACTGGGGGACTGGGAGACGGGGAGACGAGAAATGAGATGAAAGCTTTAGATTAGGTTGTTTCAAAATCAGTTTCAATCGCGATCGCTTCCCAAGCATCCAATTCTTTACTTAAGGATTCCAACTTGTTGCGAAACTTACTATAAGCGTACTTGCCCAACACCAAGGGCAAAGGTGGGTTTTCTGATTCCACCATCTTAATAATTGCCCGAGCAGCTTTTTCGGGATCTCCTGGTTGTTTGCCTTCGATCGAGTTGAGAAAATTCAAAAATTTGCCAACTGTTGGCTGGTAGTCAGGCATTTGCGTTTCAGCTCGATCGAGCGATCGCCCGATAAAATCGGTACGAAATGGCCCTGGTTCGATAATGGTGACTTTAATACCTAGTGGCGCAACTTCGCCGTACAATGCCTCAGATACTCCTTCCAGAGCAAATTTGGCAGCGCCATAAATCGAGAAACCTAGCTCGTTATTGAAACCCGCGATCGCTGACATATTTAAAATATGACCACTTTTTTGCTCTCGCATCACTGGTAAAACAGCTCGGATGGTATTAATTGCACCAAAAAGGTTAGTTTCAAAATTGCGACGAATTTGCTCTTCGCTATATTCTTCTAACGCCCCGATTAGTCCATATCCTGCATTATTAACTGATACATCAATACGTCCACAAACAGCAATCGTCGATTCAATCGCTTACCGCACTTCTTGGAGATTAGTAACATCTAAGCGTAGCGCTTTGGCATTATTGGGATATTGAGCGACTAAATCAGCTAATTGTTCTGGTTTACGAGCAGTAGCAACTACTTTTTCTCCTTTTTTGAGCAGCGTTTCTACTAGAATACGTCCAAAACCTGTGGAACTTCCAGTAACAAACCAAACTTTGCGATCGGACATAAATCAATTTTCCTAAGCTTAAAAATATCGGTTTTAAAAATGCTTAATCTCAATATTTGAGTTGTTCTCGATTTTTGTTGGCAAAATCTCGCCAAGTCATCGGTTTGCGTCCTGTAATCGTCTCAAAATTATCAAAGGTTGCATCTGCTTTTAAGGTTTAAATATTTGTCAGCCCACAAGATAGCGATCGCCTCTTATTTGTCAAAACAGATCGAGCTTTTATGGCAACCTTGCCTGGACTTCTTGATCGGTCATAGTGGTAAGATGTTCGTGTACGATCTGCCATTGACCGTCGCTCTTTTTCCAGATATGAGTGCCGTGTTGTCCGCCGCTATAAGGCACGCCATTTTTTTCTCCTCGTCCGATAAAGGAAAGGGCAGACCATGCCAGATCGCCGGCAACTTCAATACTTGTTACGTCGAGACTGATAATTTTCCAGTTTGGAAAATCGATAGGAATGAATTTTTCCCACAAAACTTTGTAGCTATCCCATCCCCGAATTTGGCGATCGAACCCTGTTGGCGCGTAGGAATCATAGACTAATAACTCATCGCTATTAACGTAGAGATTTTCATAGCCTTTCAAAGAAAATATGCGATCGCCAGGACTGAATAGCTCGCGCCATCTTTCTAGTTGCTGTTGAATTTGGAGACGATCTTGACTTTGCTGAGAATTTGCTTGAGCCACTTGAGTAGTCATTTTTAATCTCCTGTTTATTTGCAAAAGTCTTGGCTGCGTTCGCCTATGATTTGTCAAACACGAACCGAATGTTGACGAATTTCGATCGCTTATGTTTAATCGCTGTATGTCGCTCAGTACGATCTCAGTCTATCTAGCTAAGGCGATCGCTGTCTTGCTTGTTCTTGTTATTCTTTGCTAAAAATTGCGATCTCTTAGAAAACGAGAATTCGTCGGCGATCGAGCTTCAAAAAAATCAACGAATGTTAAACTATAAAAGAACCAAATAACGCTAATTTTAAGCAATCGACCAATTTTCGACACAGAAATTAGAATGCAGAAAAAAAATTCCTTTGATTCGTCTCAGATTATGTATCGTGCGGAAGAATTAATGAGAGCAGCTAAAAATCGTTATCACATCACTGTGAGAGTTGCCAATCGTGCCAAACGTCGTCGCTATGAAGAAATGGACAACATCGAAGATCCGATGATGAAACCAGCAATTAGAGCAATTATTGAAATGTCTGATGAATTGACCAATAACGAAATTATTGGTGACTAGTAAAAGAAGGCAGAAGCAGGAGGCAGAAGGCAGGAGGCAGGAGGCAGAAGGTTTTTAATTGCGAATTGCGAACCCGCGCCACTGCACGGGCGAATTGCGAATTTTCCCTAACCTCTAGCCCCTATGAAGAGTAAGAGTCTGAATCCATTTGTAGCTAGAATGGCTAAAAAAATCAGCAAATTTTTGTTAGTGTTTTTGCTAGGAATCTCCCTCAGTCTTTGTAGCGAAGAATTACTAAAGCTAGAGATAATTCAAGCAAACATATCATCTGCGGCGATCGCTCAGACTCTTGCTCCAGAAGCAGTTGCCGCTCAAGTTTATCAACAGCTTGCCGATTTACCCAAAGAAAATCAGTATACCAATCTCGAACGTCAGCAAGCCGATCCCAACAATACTTTAGTTAGCCGTCTGGTTCGCTACCACCAGTACGTCAAAAATCGTCCCCTTGATTTTCGCCTAGACTGGAAACTGACTATAGCTGATTACTTGGGAGTGAATGAAGATATTAAAGACATCAATTATCCAGGTGCTAGTACTTTATCAACTAACCCCTTAGAAGGCGATCGCCAGATAATTACCAAACTAAGTCGTCAGCAGCGCGATCGATTGGTTAATCTGTTAGTTGGTATTAATAACCCCGAAACAGCCACATCTCCACAACCGCGATCGCAACCAGAACAAACTCCTGGCAAAGCAACCCCCAGACAATCTCAACCTACCTTCACACTGCCCAAACCAGGGGATGCTGACTTGTTAAAGTAGCTTCTCTAAAATCTTGCTCCAGTTGCAACAACCGCCAGGGAATCAATTCCCACCTCTCATACATTAAGTCCATTGAGGAATATAAGATAAAAGTTTCAGGAAGGAGGGTTAAGTTTTATAATTTAGGTTCGGTCTGTTAATTCACCTGACTCTTTGTATTAATTAATGCTTCCCCGTCAAGGCATCGTCGAGATCTTTTCTACTTTTATCCAGTTCAATTTCGATCGCTTTAGTAGTTGGGCTACTGACACTAAGCTGCGACGGAGTATGAATAGTTGTCTAAATCAGGCAGCCGATCGGGAAAATTCCGAAAATTTTTGGGTCATTTATTGGCACAAACTCTGGCAATCACAACCCCAAAGTCTCGCCAAGGGGCATCTATCCGCCTACTTACAAGAGGTATGCTATTGGGCTGCTCAAAAAACTATTTCTGGCTTTACTACTAGTCAATATACGTTGTCAGATTGCTTTCAAGTGGCTCTTTCCCGTATCGATAAAGTCCTCAAGGGATTTAATCCCAATCAAGGTTACAGTCTCAAAAATTACGCCAGTATTACTTTTAGTAACCTGATTCGCGAGTTACTCAGACAAAAACAAGAAGTAGATATTTGTACCGATTGGGCGCTGTTGCGGAAAATTAGTCAGAAACGTTTGAATGAATCGCTGCAAACAGCAGCAGTTCCTCATGAGGCGATCGAGCGCTATCTTCTTGCTTGGAACTGTTTGAAAACAATTTACGTTCCCAATCAGAGTCATTCCACTCGCCAGTTACGCAAACCAGAACCCTCTACTTGGCAAGCAATAACCAAACTATACAATAGCGAAAGAACAGGACAATTAGCCAATCCAGGACCAGAAATTAGCGCTGATACGATCGAAAAATGGATGCAGCAATGCGCCAAAGCTGCTCGCGCTTATCTTTATCCTAGCGTTGGTTCTCTCAATGTTAGACCGGGGGAAGAGTCTAACGAACTGCTCGATATCTTACCAGGAGAAGATGAATCCCTCCTATCTAAGGCGATTATTGAAGAAGAAGAAGAGAAGCGTACCTCTCAACAGGGACAAATCAATCAAGTCTTAATCGATGCGATCGCCTCTCTCGACGAGCAATCTAAAAAACTTCTTGAATACTACTACGCCCAAAATTTAACTCAACAAGAAATGGCAGAAGCGATCGGAACTAAGCAATATACAGTTTCCAGACGCTTATCTAAAGCCAGAGAAACCCTACTCAAAACATTAGTAAAATGGACATCTGAAACTCTGCATATTTCCCTGAGTACTGACGTAATCAAAAATACCAGCGCACTACTCGAAGAATGGTTAGCTGGATATTACCGCCGTCTGTAGCTATCATCTTGAAGGAAGTTAATATCATGGTTTTGGAAGAAACGATTTTGGAACCAACTCAATTATTTATAGAAATATCTGAAACTGACAAAGCAACTGCTTGGCAACAAAGCAGAAATAGTGCTACTCCCGCCAGCCGTTGGAATGCTTATTTAAATCAAATTAGTCTGAATGCTTTGCTTCCTTGGTTGCAAGAAGAGCAAGATAGCAAAGCTAAAGCATGGTCGTCAAAGAGTTCTCTCGATAGCTTTTGGGAACTAGTCAACGGTACTTCAATCACTTTAGACGGGAAACGCCTGCTGTTAGTTCCCAGCGAAACTATCGATCTTACAGAATTAAAAGTGCCTCAAGAATGGGTCGATCTTCCCAGTTGGGCAGCAGATTATTACTTGGCAGTACAAGTCAATCTCGATGACAATTACCTTAGCGTTTGGGGCTATTGTACGCATCAACAGTTGAAAAACAATAGAAATTATGATGCTAGCGATCGCACTTACACTATAGAGGAAGATGAACTAATTGGCGACCTGAGCGTACTTTGGCTATCTAGACAATTTTGCCCTAATGAAGTCACTAAAGCAGAAGTCGCTTCTATTGCAGATATTTCTAGCGAACAAGCAAGAAATTTAATCGAACGCTTGGGCAATGCCGATCTATTAGTACCTAGATTGGCTATTCCTTTCCAATATTGGGCTGCTTTACTGGAAAACGATGCTAGCAGGAACAGCTTGGTTAACAAAAGGAGAGGACAACAACAACCAAGTCCTGTCTCCATAGTAGACTGGTTCAAAGCCAGTGCAGCTAACTTAGTCGAAGAATTTGGCTGGAGACAAGTTGAGTTTCAACCCAGTGCTGTAGGCGCTAGAGGAGAAGCTGCAACTGTTGAGCGCCCCATTGCTTTGGCTAAACAACTGGCGATCGCAGGACAAGCTTACGAGTTGAGAATTTTGCCTTTGGGTACTCCCGAACAAAGAATTTGGGGCTTTGAACTACGCAGTTTACTACCTGGTGGACGCATTCCCGCAGGCTATAAACTCAGATTGCTGACTGAAGAACTAGAATCTTTTGAAGGCAATGAAAATGTCGCCAAGAAAGCGGTCGAACAGCTATATCTAGAAGTTAGTCTAGAAGCTGGTGAAGGACTGGTTTGGGAAATCGAACCAACTCCTGAAAATTATCAACGTGAAACTTTACGTTTCTAGTTGGTTCTAAAACTTTTCATTCTTCCAAACTTTTCTTCAAAATTAAATAGCTTCCAGATTGCCCCTGTAAATCCTTTGGCAAGCAGTAAGAACATTGAAGATTGCTGCCACTGGATTAAGGGGTATTTTTTTAGCAAAAATAAGACATTTATCGCAAGAATTGACAAGACAAGGAGCTTCTAAAAGTAATAAGGTAATTCATAATTCGTAATTATTTGCTTATGATTGCACTGGTTACTGGGGCGAATAAAGGGATTGGTTTTGCAATTTGTCAGGGATTAGTTGAGAAAGGATGGGATGTAATTCTAGCAGTTCGATCGCTCGATCGAGGTAAACAAGCAGCCGAAAAATTGTCGAGCGATCGCGTTCGTGTCATAGAGTTAGATGTTACTGATGACGAGAGTATCGATCTGGCGATCGAACAATTGAGTAAAAAGATCGATCGTCTCGATGTTCTTATTAATAATGCTGGTATTTATCCCGATAAAAATGTAAATATGCTGACGATCTCGCGAGATTTGTTAGATCTGACTTTAAATACCAATACTTTCAGTCCGATTCGTATTACTCAAGCTTTTTTACCCTTGTTGAGCAAAGCAAATGCAGCCAAGGTTATTAATGTTTCTAGCGGTTACGGCGCATTAAATAGTCTTTCTGCTGATGTGCCTAGTTATTGTTTATCCAAACTAGCACTCAATGGAGCAACGATAATGTTGGCTGAAGCTTTGCGCCCTCAAGGCATAGCTGTTTACTCCATGTGTCCTGGTTGGGTAAGAACGGATATGGGAGGTACTTCTGCCCCTCGATCGCCCGAACAAGGTGCAGATACCGCCATTTGGTTAACTGAATCAGGTTCCTTGCCTATGAGTGGCAAGTTTTTTCGCGATCGCCAGGAGATTTCTTATTAGAAAAGTTCATAGTTCATGGTTCATGGTTCATTGCTAACGAATCTAACTCTAAAGAGATTAATTTATTAGGAGAATAAGATGAATCTAGTAGCGCAAGAAAAAAACTTACAAGCTAGTCCCCTCGATGTACCGAGTGCAATTATTAAGCGTCGTGCAATTAAAAGTTTTAAAACAGATGCGATCGCGCCTGAATTGCTTAAACAACTGGTTGAGTTAACGGTAGCCGCACCTAGTAGTTATAACCTTCAAGATTGGCGGATTGTTTTAGTGCAGAGTGAAGCCCAAAAAGCGGCGCTTTCTGAGGCTGCTTGGGGTCAACAACAGATTATCCAAGCGCCTGTAACCTTTGTTTTTGCCGTCGATCGCACAGCTTGGCAGCGAGATTTAGAGCAAATTTGCGCGATCGGATTACAAGCGGGCGGTTGGAATCAGCAAACGGTTGATTATTTCAAGAATGCGATTCCTCAGTTTCAAAATTCCTTGGGAGAAAAAACCCGTGAATATGCGATTAAAGACGCAATGATAGCAGCGACTCATTTAATGCTAGCAGCAGAAAGTTTGGGTTTAGCTAGCTGTCCGATGAATGGTTGGATGGAGGATAAAGTCAAAGCTGTAATTGGTGCTGCGGATAATCCAGATATTGCGATCGCCGTTCTCGTACCCGTTGGCTATGCAGCCGAACCACGGAAGAATGCAGGGCGATTGCCTTTATCTCACAATGTTTTTGAAGACAGAATTGGCAATCCTTATCAGGGTTAGGGGTTAGGGGTGTAGGGGAAGTAATGAGTAATGAGTAATAAATAGCAAGTGCTTCGTTTTGAGAAAACGAAGCCTCCGAGCAAGTAGCGAGTAGCAAATAAATAGGACATGATATGAGTCTCGATCGCAATCTTTTTTCATCCGTTCAGTTAGGTTCTTGCACTCTCAATAACCGTATGGTAATGGCTCCCATGACTCGTTTGCGGGCTGATGCTGGTGGAGTTCCCTTTGAAGTTAATGCAGAATATTACGCTCAAAGAGCATCTGCTGGACTGATTGTAACTGAATGTACGATGATTTCTCCCCAAAGTTTGGGATATATGAATTGTCCTGGTATTTATTCACAAGAACAAGTAGAAGGATGGAAGCTTGTCACTGATGCAGTTCATGCTAAGGGAGGAAAAATCTTTCTGCAAATCTGGCATTGTGGACGTATCTCTCATCCTGCATTGCAAGAAAGTGGAGTTTTACCAGTAGCACCAAGCGCGATCGCTGCACCAGGAAGTTTACATACTCCTGAAGGCAAACAAGAGATGGTAGCGCCTCGTGGGTTGGAGACGGAAGAAATACCCCTAATTGTCGAAGATTTTCGTAAAGCGGCTAAAAATGCGATGGAAGCTGGTTTTGATGGCATTGAATTACACGGTGCGTTTGGTTATTTAATCGACCAGTTTTTGCAAGATGGCTCCAATCAAAGGACAGATAAATATGGTGGTTCGATTGAAAACCGTGCCAGATTTATGTTGGAAGTAGTAGAAGCTGTAACTGATGTTTGGGGAGGTAATCGAGTTGGCATCAAAATGTCTCCTAGTAATACTTTCTACGGAATGTTTGATTCCGATCCCAAAGCGACTTTTGGCTATGCGATCGCTGCTCTCAATGCCTTTAATTTGGCTTATTTACATCTAATGGAACCAAATGAGCAAGATTTAGCTACTCGTAATGTGCTTAACCCCGTCCTACCAATTTTCAAATCGGTTTATAAAGGCTCGATCGTTACTAATGGTGGTTATGGCAAAGTAACTGCTAATGCCGTTCTAGCTTCAGGTGGTGCAGACTTGGTTTCTTTTGGCAGACTTTTCTTAGCCAATCCAGATTTACCAAAACGTTTTCAATTGAGTGCAGATTTGAATACACCAAATCCTAGAACTTTTTATGGTCGAGGTAAAGAGGGGGCTGAAGTTGGCTATACAGACTATCCATTTCTGGAACTTCAGACGAGTTAGAAACTAAGAGAAGATGACTAAAAGCGAACTTATTAGGAGAAGAATAACTACTTTTAAGAGGTAATCATGAAAAATAGACTCTTAAGCTGGATATTGATAATCTTTGCTACGATCGCCTTTTTTTTCGTTCCAACTGCTTTTGCAGCATCTTTAACACCAGACCAAAGTATTTCGGTTTTCCACTCCGATCGCGGTAAAACATATGCTGTAGACAATTATTTGATTTCTTTCAAAAATTTTACTAGTGCGCTCAACAAAGATACAGCCAGGAGTTTTTCTGCTGTGGAAATTGTCAATCCTCCTCAATACAAAGGATTCCTTTTTGAAAAACATGCGATCGATACTCCAGAAGATTTTTACGTTTTGGAGGGGAAATTTGAATTTTTTGGCTCTCAACCCGATCGAACAATTAAGGTAAGCACTGGCGATCTTGTTCGTATACCTGCTGGTGTACCTTATGGATATAAAAATGTTGGTTCTGAACCTGGTAAGTTGCTACTAATTGCAAATTCTCAAAAATTTGCCAAATTTGTTGAAGAAATTGGTACTCCGATCGCCAATAATTCAGACATTTCTGCTAATTCTATCCAAGCAGATAATATTGAAAAAATTGCCTCGATTGCTCATAAGTACGGGATTGATTTTTTGAATTGAAGTGAACTACCTATAGCCTAATGGACTGGTAATGCTCGGAGTGCCTTTGAACTTCAGGAGGTGAAATGGTCGGAGGAACAGTTGGAACTGTGTAAGCAAGAATACTTTATGGAGGTCAAGAAGGTTTCAACTAAAGAAGGTTTTTGGAACGATATGACCATGTTTTTTGTAAAAGCTCATAAATCTAAACAAGATTAGCTTATGTTAAAAATCGACTTGGAAAATCGAGTAGCTTTGGTTACAGGCGGTAGTTCGGGAATTGGTCGCGCGACGGCGATCGCTTTTGCTCAAGCGGGTGCAAAAGTAGTTGTAGCAGCAAGGCGCACCTCTGAAGGTGAAGAAACTGTCAATCTGGCTAAAAATGCAGGAAGTGAGGCTTTATTCGTCCAAACTGATGTGACTAAAGCAACAGAAGTAGAAAATCTAGTCAATAAAACCGTAGATACTTACGGTCGTTTGGACTTTGCATTTAATAATGCAGGTTTTGGCAAACTCATACCACTCACAGAGCGATCGGAGCAAGAATGGGATAGCGAACTAGACGTTAATTTAAAAGCCGTCTGGCTATGTTTAAAATATCAAATTCCCGCCATCTTAAAAACTGGTTCTGGTGCGATCGTTAACATGGCATCAATAGGTGGTAGTATAGTTGGCGTTCCCGAACTTAACAGCTACAATGCAGCCAAAAGTGGAGTAGTTGGATTGACGCGATCGGTTTCCTTAGAGTTTGCTGGACGCAATATTCCGATTAACTCCATCAGCCCAGGGCTAATTGCTACAGACATTCTCTCTAATGTTTCAGAAGAGATGCTTCAAGCAATGATTGACACAATTCCACTCAAACGGGCGGGACAAGCAGAAGAAATCGCTACCGCAGTCGTTTTCTTATGTTCTAATTTAGCATCCTACATTACAGGACAAAACTTAGTTGTAGATGGGGGGTTCACCGTTCATTAGTCTTTATCGATCGCAAGATTAAATGTGCAATTAGGCGATCGCATTTGCAATATTTACCCAATGATTACGATTGCATTTTCAAGAGAAAATAGTACGATCGACTAATATTAATTATTAAGTAAGACTTTTGGAATCCGTACTTATGCTAGAAATTAACAAAAACTATGTCTTAGATACCAATCAAAAACCGATTGCAGTTCAGATTCCTATTGCTGAGTTTGAAAAAATAGAGGAAATCCTTGAAGATTATGGATTAGCTCAACTTATGAAAGAAGTAGAAAATGATGAAATTCTTAATAAAGAAGAAGCTTTAAAGTATTTAAAATCATTAAAAACTAATAATGTGGAAGGTTGAATATACTAGACGATTTTTAAAAGAATTAGCTTCCTTGCCTCTAGATATTCAATCTCGTATTGAATCAATTGTTTTTAGAGAATTAGAATCAGAAAATCCTTTTGAATTAGGATATCTGAATAAAATGAAAGGTTATAAAGACAAATATAAAATTAGAGTTGGAGATTATAGAATTGGCTTAACTATTGACAAAAAAAATCAAACTATTATTTGTCAACGAGTTGCACATCGCAGAGAAATTTATCAGATTTTTCCTTGAGTGTGATCGCATTTGCAAGAGAAAATAGTACGATCAACTAATATTAATTATTAATCCCTGCTCCCTAGAACCTAGAGCCTATTTTCTACTTGAGTATTTAAAGTTTTTCCAGTTACTAATAATTGCTGAAAATCACTTGCTTTTACAGGACAGCTAAACAAATATCCTTGAATTTCATCACATTTTTTTTCTCTTAAAAAATCTAATTCTTCTGTATTTTCTACCCCTTCAGCTACTAGATTGAGATTGAGAGTTCGTGCCATTTGAATAATAGCTGTAGCGATCGCTTTGGTTTTTTTATCTTTAGTCAGATTACTAATAAAATAGCGATCAATCTTGAGAATATCAAAAGGAAATCTTTGTAGATAACTTAGAGAAGAATACCCAGTTCCAAAATCATCGATCGCAATTTGTATACCCAAAGTTTTAAAAACTTTTAAGCGCAACATACTCACTTCTGGTTGTTCTACTAAAATACTTTCAGTTAATTCCAGTTCTAAATTTTTCGGCGAAAGCCCAGTCTCAATTAAAACCTGAGAAATCATCGGGTATAAATTGGGCTGATTGAATTGTCTTCCTGAAATATTGACTGCTATTTGTAGGGCAGTAAAACCCAAATCTTGCCAATGTTTTGTCTGTTGACATACCGTCTTGAGCAACCATTCACCGATGGGAATAATTAAGTTGGTTTCTTCGGCGATCGGGATGAAAATATTAGGAGAAATCATGCCTTTTTCTGGATGTCTCCAGCGCAGCAGAGCCTCTGCACCAACGATATTGCCTGTGCTAATATTCACTCTGGGCTGATAGTAAACTTGTAGCTCATTTCTCTCTAGGGCATAACTCAAACTACTTTCTAGAGCGAGATGGTTGTGAAATTCAAAATTAAAAGTACTTCTAAAAAATTCATAGATATTGCCTCCTCTTTGTCTGGCATGGTTTACAGCTTTGTTCGCCAGCAACAAGAGTTTTCCAATATCTCGATCGTCTTGAGGATAAATAGAAATACCTATACTAGCAGTCATTAAAACTTCACTGTTATCTTCTAAAATTAAAGGCTTAGAAAAAGCGTTGAGAATATTTTGCGCTATCTTGGCAGCTTGTTGTTTTTTCTGAGTAGAGAGGGGAAGAATAGCAAATTCTTTGGTACTTAGGCGAAAAATTAGATCTTTGGGATTGAGACAGGTTTTTAATCTTGCTATTGCTGCTTTGATGAGCAAATCGCCGCCACTATGTCCTAGGGTTTTAACAATTCGATTAAAGCGATCGAAATCAAAGCAGATGATGGGGAGACAGGGTTCACCAGTTGTTGGGTTATAGCTAATATCTTCAGATAAATGGGCATCTGCCACAATCTGTGCGAAGTTTTCTTGTAAATAGAGACGATTGGGTAGATTAGTCAGACTGTCATGGCGAGATAATTGATTTAATTTTTGTGATGCTTGTTGAAGTGCTTTATCTGTAAGCGTATTTTGTCTTTGCAGTCTAGTGGCGATCGCACCAACTAATTCTTCTGGAGAACAAGGTTTGGGTAAATAGTCATCTGCTCCCAATTGCATTCCTTTGCGGAAATTAACCCGATCGTCCAAAGCAGTCAAGAAAATAAAAGGAATCGTAGCCGTGCTAGGATTCCTCTGTAATGCCGAAAGAACTGCATAACCATCACACTCAGGCATAATTACATCGCACAGGATTAAATCGGGAAGAGTCTCCTGGGCAAGACTAACCCCTCTGAGTCCATTTTCTGCACCGATTGCTTGAAAATTCTTGCCTTCTAGGATTGCTACAATCACGGTTCTGATCGTTTTGTCATCTTCTATCACTAAAATTTTTTTCATCGCTCTGTCTTCTCTTACGCTTGCCCATCATGCTCAAAGCATCTATTTTTCTGAATAAAACTTGTCCCAACTATGTATCTCGGTTTGTTGTCCGAACTTTAATTAAATAGACTCTAAAAATAAATGCTCAAAATATTTTGATTGTGCCGCGTTCTCCTTACTAAAAAGTGTAATTAGATACCGAAAAGATTGATTCCTTATGTCCGATCGCCAATCATCATTTTTGACTGGCTCTAATTGAGAAAGACATTTTTCTGTTATTGTGACCAATAAAGCGAAAAAAAGTTGCCTTGAAATCGTCAAAGCTTCCCCTCATTGAACTTATCTTATCAGTCGGTCATGTTACTTAAATTAATATACGTACTTGAAATCTAGCAATAATCAGACTTAAAGTTCTGAATTCCATCAATATTACCAATTAATAATTTACTTAAAAAATATTAAACGTCATGTTTCCAATCATTTACTCAGAAGATTTTTTGCTGCATCAAACTGGACGTTTTCACCCAGAAAAACCAGAACGCCTAAGCGCGATCGTCAACGCCCTCAAAGAGGTTGCTTGGACAGATCGATTGGAATGGCAATTACCTACCCCAATCGAAACTAGAAAGGTGATGCCAATTCTGCAACAAACTCACACCCAAAAATATATCGATACGGTTCGAGATCTCGCTGCCAAGGGCGGCGGGAATTTAGATTTAGATACACCCGTCTCTCCTCAAAGCTATGACATTGCTTTGCTGGCAGTTAGTGCTTGGCTAGACGGAGTAGATCGCGTCTTAACTAGCAATAACCCAGCTTTTGTCTTAGCTCGCCCCCCTGGTCATCATGCTACCAGAGATATGGGCATGGGATTCTGTCTTTTTTCTAATGCAGCGATCGCGGCTAATTATGCTTTAACGAAACCAGGAGTTAATCGAGTCGCTATTCTCGACTGGGATGTACATCATGGGAATGGTACCGAAGCGATCGTTAGCCCTAACCCAAATATTGCCTATTGTTCGCTGCATCAATTTCCCTGTTATCCAGGTACAGGTAGGGCAAGCGATCGCGGTATGCACAATAACGTCCTCAACATACCAATGCCACCTGGAAGTAACATACAGGATTATCAACCCGCCTTTGAAACTAAAGTTCTTCCTTTTCTCAAAAATTTTCAACCAGATCTACTCATTGTCAGTGCTGGTTACGATGCCAATCGAGACGATCCTTTAGCAGAGATTAACTTGCAACCAGAAGATTATGGTACTTTCACCAAGTATTTATTATCCATTACCGAGCGGATTTTGTTTGGTTTAGAAGGAGGTTACGATTTAGACTCCTTAGCGCGATCAGTTATGGCGACGATCGCAGCGTGTTTGGATTGAACGAAGGCAGAAGGCAGAAGGTAGAGGGCAGAAGGATGATACAATTGCCATCACTTCAAACTTTCAACTTCAAAATGACATACGGAAAATATAGTTTAAGCTATATCTCAAAAAAAGTTACCAAAACGGTAAATAAAATGATACAATAGCATGGAAATCATTTTCCGTAACGACAAACTAAAGAAACTGTGCGAAAAACAAAAAGAGGCTATAAAAAAGCTAGGAGCAAACTGCGCTCGTAAGCTCCAAACACGTTTGGCGGATCTGAAAGCTGCGGAAGTAGTCACAGATCTGGTAGCAGGAAGACCACATCCTCTTAAGGGAGATCGGGCTGGAGAATTTGCCCTAGATTTAGAAAGTGGTACGAGGCTGGTTTTTGAACCAGCAAACGAGCCAGTTCCTTGCAAGGAAGATAACAGTATTGATTGGTCGGCTGTTACTTCTGTTCGTATCGTGTTTATCGGGGATTATCATGACTGAAGCAACAACATTATCATCATCATTTACACCAGATTGGGTTTCTTCTCCAGGTGATACGATTGCCGATCTACTTGAGGAGAAAGATTGGAGTCAGTTAGAACTTTCTGAAAGACTGGAATACAGCACTAAACACGTCAGCCTGTTAATTAACGGTAAAGCTCCTATCACAGAAGAAACAGCCGTTAAACTAGCCAGAGTTCTCGGCAGTACGGAAAGGTTTTGGTTGCAGAGAGAAGCAGATTATCGCTCACAACTGGCTCAAATCGAACAACAAGAACGATTGGAGTCTTGGATTCCTTGGCTCGATCGATTGCCAGTTAAAGCCCTGATGGATCGGGGTCAAATTCCTAAGCGTCGTCTTTCTTCAAAAGATAAACCGCTTATTGTTAAAGATCTGCTTTCATTCTTCGGGGTGGTTTCTCCTGATGGTTGGGAAAATCTTTATGTAAGCAAAGAGGTCTCCTATCGTCGCACGAAAACAGAACAAAGCGATCTAGGTGCAATAACCTCATGGTTACGAATTGGTGAGCTTAGATCCGAGCAACAAGATTGTCATGAGTACAATAAATCTCGATTTAAGAATGCCATAAATGAAATACGCAAACTCACCGTATTACCAGTAGCAGAATTTTTACCAAAGTTAGACCAGCTATGTCGAGACTCAGGTGTTGTGTTTGTATTAGTTCCATCGATTCCAAAAGCCCATGTTAGCGGTGTGGCTCGATGGATTAACCCACACAAAGCCCTGATTCAACTATCTTCATACGGTCAGAGTAACGACCGATTCTGGTTTACTTTTTTTCATGAAGTCGCTCATATCTTACTGCACGGAAAGAGCGATATTTTTTTAGATGAATGGAGTTCGGGAGAGGCAATTTCATCTAAGCAAGAGGAAGAAGCAAATCAATGGGCAAAAGACTTTCTTATTCCACCTAAACATAACTCAAAGTTACCTCAACTAAGGTCAAAAGAAAAAGTTAATGAATTTGCGGCTAGTTTGGGTATTCATCCTGGTATCGTAGTGGGAAGACTTCAACACGATGGAGCGATCGATCAAACATGGATGAACGATTTAAAGGAATGCTTGACTTTAGGTTTTTTCAGGGACGAATAAATAAGATAAAAGCTTAAATTTCTGCCCTCTGCCTTCTGCCTTCTTGCACTAGTCACAGAGATGACGACGATCGCTAGATACTTGAGGATTATTGTGGAGAAAATCTTGAACCCAATTACAGGCGTATTTACTGAAATCAAGTTTCTCGATTTGTGATAAATTCCAAAGAATAATTGTTTTATCCTCAGAGGCAGAAGCGAGAGTTTGACCATTTGGACTAAAAGCTACCCCATCAACCCCATCTTGATGCCCGTAAAGTGTTCGCACTAGCTTGATATGATGCCAGTCTTGGTTGACAGGTTGCCAAAGTTTAGTCTTACCATCCTCACTAACAGAAGCAATAGTTTTGCCATCAGGACTAAATGCTAGACCTTTAACCTCACTATCGTGACTGTCAATCGTGGTAATTAATTTGCCATTTTTGTGCCAAAGTTTAATTGTATTGTCGGCACTCCCAGAGGCAAGGATTTTACCATCAGGACTGAATGCAACTGAAACAACTGTTGCTTTGTGTTCTGCTATGGTAGTAATTAATTTACCGTTGGATTGCCAGAGTTTAATTGTATTATCAGCACTTCTAGAGGCAAGAATCCCCCCTTCGCCCCCCTTATTAAGGGGGGGTTGGGGGGATCGGGCTAAAAGCTACGGCTAAGACATTTCCCTGATGACCCTTAGAGGATGTCTGAAAAGTAGGCGATAATTCGCAGATCGATCGCTACTTGAAC
>CAZJTL010000028.1:0-34470 GCA_964548905.1 uncultured bacterium
AATAGGGAATAGGCAATAGGCAATAGTTTTTATTTCTTCCCCCGCTTCCCCTGCTTCCCCCGCTCCCTCCGCCTCCCCTGCTCCCCCGCTCCCCTGCTCCCTATCCCCTAAACCTGAGACATAAACTTAACCTGTGGTACGAGTGGATCTTCTACCAAACCGATGCCTTGGTATCCCCAACGAGATAGAGTTCCTTTTAACTGAGTAGAAGATACTGCTTCTACAATAAAGCGATCGGCTAATTCTTTGCCGTGAGTGTTGAGATAACTAAGCGCTTCAAAATGCTCTTGGAAAACTAATAGATAATTATTTTCATTCTCATTTTGATCTTTCTGAAGATTGGCGATTAGATACTTGCCGTCAACTTTAGAGCGAACTAGATAATAAATTGAAGACTGCATAAAAAATTTAACGATAGGGAAATTATCGACTAGCAATTAGTTTGATGCTACTTCAAGTCTTGTAAACGAATTCGAGGATCGACTGCTGTTAGTAACAAATCTGCTAATAAATTGCCGACAATTAACATTGTCGCTCCCATCATCAAACTTGCCATCACCAAGTATAGATCTTGTGCGGTAACAGCTTGTAAAATTAGACTACCCAAACCAGGCCAATTAAAAAAGTTTTCCGTAATAAAAGCACCACTCAGCAAGCTAGCCAATTCAAATCCTAGCAAGGTGACAAGAGGGTTGATAGCATTGCGAAGAGCGTGAACATAAATAACTTTGTTTTCTGGCAATCCTTTGGCACGAGCAGTTTGAATATATTCTTGTCTGAGTACGTCTAGTAGTTGTCCTCTGGCTAATCTCTGTAGTCCAGCGAAACTAGTTACACTTAAAGCGAGGGTCGGTAAAATCATATGCCAGCCCAAATCTAGAATTTTACCAAACCAATTTAATTCATCACTATCGATACTAGTCATACCACCCACTGGCAAAAGAGGATAGACATTTTGAGCCAGAATAAGCAACAGTAGCGCAGTAATGAAACTAGGAAATCCTTGACCAATATAACTAAGGGAACGCAAAATTTGGTCTACTACAGTATTTTGCTTGAGAGCGCTGACAATACCTAGAGGAATAGCGATCGCCCAAGTAATCACCAGAGAACAAAAGGCTAATAATAAAGTAGCAGGAATTCTTTCTTTGAGTAAATCGGCAACAGGACGAAAAGAATAAACAAAGCTAATACCAAAATCGAAGCGAGTAACTACCCCTACTAACCAGCGCCAATACTGAACAAGAATAGGCTGATCCAAGCCAAATTGTCGCTTTAATTCTTCAATGCGTTCGGGAGAAACTTGAGGATTACCGCTTAAAGTATCTAAATAATCTCCAGGAGCCAGTTGAATAACAATAAAGCTAAATAATGATGCTAAAAAAAGCGTCAAAATAGCCTGAAGTAAACGCTTGATTATGTAGAGTAAGGTTTCTTGGTTCATAGGGATTGGGCGTAATCTCTGTAGATTGACTTTGCCAACTCGCCGTTAGTGAATAGCTAAGTATCTCTGTACTGGGTCATTGTAGCTCTCTTCTCACCTATCTCACAAGTTAAGAGGGATTAGGGATTAGGGTGTAGGGTGTGGGGGCGATAATCGGACCAAGTATTAACCTAAGTTGCTGCAAGCGATCGCAAATTCTATTTCCAGTGCTTTGAAGTTGATATGTTTTAGTTGCGAAAGTTTTAGCTGATTCGGATGTCACACTTGTCAATCCCCTCTGACCTGAATCCTTACAAAGTTAGCAGTTAGAGGAAAACCAGATCGGAAGAATATATTGTTGAATGTATTATATTATTGGCATAGACAAACACGATTCTAAAGCAAGATTTAACAACTAGAAAGCTTACTTACTACACAAACCCATCTTGGAGTTAATATATGCCGAGCGAAGATAACGCAGCAAAAAGCGCTCAGTCTGTCTCTATTTTGCCATTGTGGCAGCGATTAAGTTTAAAAACCAAAGCGATCGTCTTAGCGATCGCTATAGGTACAATACCAGTGTTGGTATCTGAAGCCATAGAATTTTGGCATGAAACCGATCTACTCAAAGATAGAATAGTTCGCGAACAAGAAGCAAAACAATCCTTCTGGCAGATGGATTGAGCCGCTTTGCCAGTGAGCGCCTTGGCGATCTTGATACGATCGCCAACTTGCCAATTCTCAACAATGCAAAAATAGCAGCAGAAACTTCTTTATCTAACTGAATTATGTGTAAGTCTTCAGGAAATTGCTGGGCAAATAACTCCAAATACTTCTCAAAACAAATACTATCAAAGTGACAGAATTCCCAGAAAAAACTCTCTCCTGAACTTGGCTCAACTAAGCCATAAAGCCAAAAATACTCAAATTTCCCATCTTCTTGACCAACAGATTTTACTCCACAAACTGTTTCTAACCAAGTTTGAATTTCTCCATAACTGGAAAATCCTTCTGGGTCGGATAGCTCCTGTTTGAGTTTCGCGATCGCGCTCTTAGGAATGGAAGCAGGTCTTCCTGGACTAGATTCAATGGTCAGCAGAGCTTTAAGACCACCTCTACGATATCCCTCATCTGTCACTTTGGGATATTTTCACGAAAGCACGTCATTTCAGCCTACGAAAAATTAAGGTTTTGACCCAGTTTGACAGAAAAGGGATATTTACTTAGCCACCTAGAGACGGTGGTAGGATGCCGACCTAGCATTGCTGCTAGATGTCCTACACTATAAGCTTGCTTTGTTTTGAGCCAGTAAAGAACTTGAACTCTTTCCTGATTTTTGACACTTTTCTGTTGATTCAATAACTTTTTCAGTGTTGTTTCTGATTCAACAATTTCAATTTTGAGAATTCCAGACATTCAGAAATTTCGGATGGGGCTATTTTCTAAGTATTTATAGCATTATTTAAGTGAATTGGTATTAGCATAGTCGATTTCACTAAGCTCAAATCTGACAAAGCAGATGGAAATCGAAATTTTTTCGATCTTAATTAGCCATTGCAAATAATTTTATGTTTATATATTTATTGCTCAGATAATTATATGCAAAAGATTCATTTCATCTCTAAGTGAAGATTGGGTGAATCGGGGTAATCAATAGTGAGGTATTACGTTACACTTTTCGATAGCAACTATTTGGTTCGTGGCTTAATTATGTATCGTTCATTACTTCGCCACGGAGCTGATTTTCATCTTTGGATTATTTGTTTTGATGACTTAGCCTATAAAATTTTAGACCAATTAAAACTAGAACAAGCTACTTTAGTACCTCTAGAGCGATTTGAAGATCCCGAACTTTTAAGTATTAAATCTCAGCGAACTCGACAGGAATACTGTTGGACTTGCACGCCATCAACTCTTCTTTACGTATTAAATACAGAACCTCATGTCGATGTCATCACTTATTTAGATGCTGACTTGATGTTTTTTTCTTCGATCGAGCCAATTTTTGCTGAAGCCAAGGACGCATCAATCTTATTAACAGAACATCGCTATCTACCTGAATTTGATATTAGTAAAAACAGTGGAATTTACAATGTTCAATTTATGATGTTTCGTCGCGATCGCCAGGGTCTAGAAGCTTTATCTTGGTGGCGCGATCGATGTATAGAATGGTGTGCAGCTCGAATTGAAGACAATAAGTTTGGCGATCAAAAGTATTTAGATGATTGGCAAGAAAGATATCAAGGAGTTCACGTACTCAAACATTTAGGAGCAGGTTTAGCTCCTTGGAATGCTGCTCAATATCAATTACATCAGGAAGAAAATAAGATTTATGTAGCAGAATACCCTCTAATTTTTTATCATTTTCATGGTTTAAATATTCATCCTTTTAATATCTTCTATTTATCTCCTAAATATCCTATTAACGATAAGATTCGTGAACTTATTTATTATCCATATCTGCAAGAAATAACTCTTCATTATGCCTTGGTTAGACAAATAGATCCTAAGTTTAATTCTGGAATTATTTGGTTTAAATTACCCCAGTTTTCTCCAGATTTTTACTCATATTTGCGAGAAATAAGAGCAATCTTCAAAGATATTCAACAAGGAAAATATCATATTTATGCTTAATTTTTATAGCGGCAAGAATATTCTCATTACTGGAGGATTGGGGTTTATCGGCAGTACTTTAGCAATTAGATTAGTAAACCTAGGTGCTAATGTCACCCTAGTTGATTCAATGATTCCCGACTATGGGGGCAATCTTTTTAATATCGAACCAATCAAGGATAAAGTGAGGATTAATTTTTCTGACGTGCGCGATCCTCATAGTATGGAATATTTAGTTAAAGGACAAGACTATCTCTTCAATTTAGCAGGTCAGATCAGTCATATTGATAGCATGAATGACCCTTTGACTGACCTAGATATTAACACTAGAGCGCAGGTCTTTATTTTAGAAGCTTGTCGAAAATTCAATCGATCGATACGGATCGTTTTTGCTAGTACTCGTCAGTTATATGGCAAACCGCAATATCTTCCCGTAGACGAACGCCATCCTCTCAATCCGATCGATGTAAACGGAATTAATAATTTAGCAGGTGAACGCTATCATCTTCTCTATCACGACGTTTATGATATGAGTACCGTAGTTTTACGTCTCACTAATACCTACGGTCCCAGACAACTGCTCAAGCATAATCGACAAGGCTTTATTGGTGTTTTTGTCAAACAGATTCTACAAGGGGAAAAACTATTAATTTATGGCGATGGTAAACAAGTTAGAGACATGAATTACGTCGATGATGTCGTTGATGCTTTGCTGGTTGCTGGTATTAAAGAAGAATCCTACGGTCAGGCTTATAATTTGGGTGGCTCCGAACCGATTAGTTTGCACAACTTAGCTAAGCTGCTAGTAGAATTAAACGGCAGTGGTGAATTTGAGCTAATGCCTTTTCCTGCTGAGAAAAAAAGGATTGATATTGGCGATTATTACGGAGATTATCGCAAATTTTCGCAAATGACAGGTTGGCAACCAAAAACATCTGTTAGAGATGGATTTGCTAAGATGTTAGCCTACTATAAAGAAAACCTAAGCTACTATTTAGATGCATAGTATTCCCTTTGGCAACCTAAAAAGACAATACCAACAACTGCGCGATCGCCTTGACACTGCAACTCGCCAAGTCTACGAAAATGGTTGGTTTGTTCTAGGTAAAGAGGTTGAGAATTTTGAAGCTAATTTTGCTAAATATTGTAGGGCTAGTTATGCTGTTGGAGTTGGTTCGGGAACAGAAGCATTACATTTAGCTTTAATTGCCTGTGGGGTGCAAGCTGGAGATGAAGTAATTACTGTTGCTAATACTTGTATTCCGACCATCTCAGCTATTTCTTTTGCTGGTGCAACGCCAGTTTTAGTAGATATTGACGAAAACAGTTTTACGATCGATCCTGCCTTAATTGAAGAGAGAATTACCTCAAAAACTAAAGCTATTTTGCCAGTACATTTGTATGGTCAATGTGCCGATCTCAATTCGATTTTAGAGATTGCCAAACGCTACGACTTAGCAGTAATTGAAGATTGCGCTCAATCTCACGGTTCTCTCTATCAAGGAAAAATGGCAGGAGCGATCGCCGATGCGGGTGCATTTAGTTTTTACCCTAGCAAAAATTTAGGCGCTTTTGGTGACGGTGGTTTAGTAGTTACTAATGACGAACAAATTGCCGACAAATTAGTCAAGCTACGCAATTACGGACAGGAAAAACGCTATTATCATACTATCAAGGGATTTAATAGT
Source organism: uncultured bacterium (assembly GCA_964548905.1). Lineage (GTDB taxonomy): Bacteria > Cyanobacteriota > Cyanobacteriia > Cyanobacteriales > Xenococcaceae > CAZJTL01. The sequence continues at coordinate 5,725 of CAZJTL010000028.1, forward strand.
CGTTTGGACGAGTTGCAAGCAGCCATTCTCAATGTCAAATTGTCTTATTTGGATGGATGGAATCAGCGCCGCAGAGAAATTGCTCAGCGATACGATCGAGCTTTTGCTCCTTTGAGTCTGATTTGTCCACAAGAAATAAGCGATCGCTTGCATACTTATCATTTATACGTTGTCAGAATACAACAAAGAGAACGCTTTCAATCTTTATTACAAGAAAAAGGAATTGCTACGGTTATTCATTATCCAATTCCCGTTCACCTGCAAGAATCTTATGCTGAATGTCGTTCTCAAAGTAAATATTTACCTGTAACAGAAAAATTAAAGAGTGAAATTGTTAGTTTACCTCTTTATCCAGAATTAACTGATGAGGAAGTGGATTACGTAATTGAGACTGTTCTAGATGTCGATCGAAAACTGATGAGCGCAGAACCTTAACAAACTCTTATTGATTTTGTGTAGGTTAGATTAGATCTTTTTACAAATCTTTACCTGAGATCGCCTTGTATTGTAAACTACGCAAGGAAAGGATTGAAAGGAGCAAAAACAAAAATGCAGTCGGCTCAGATGCTGCTGTCACCACCAAAGGAATTTCTTAAGCCTCCTGGCGGCTTTAACCTCAACGTACTGATGTTTCTGGCAGCTCTGGCGCTGATAGTTTCTTCAACCTGCGGTTATTTTTTGGGAAATTTGCCAGGTTGGTGCTGTTTTTTGGCAAATGTTCTAGCCTTACATTTGTCTGGTACGGTAATTCACGATGCATCTCATAACTCAGCCCATCGTAATCGCGCGATCAATGCCATCTTAGGGCATGGAAGTGCTTTGATGCTAGGGTTTGCTTTTCCCGTCTTTACGCGAGTACACCTACAACATCACGCACATGTGAACGATCCTGATAACGATCCAGATCATTTTGTCTCGACGGGTGGTCCTTTGTGGCTAATTGCAGCTCGTTTTTTTTATCACGAAATTTTCTTTTTTAAGCGCAAACTTTGGCGAAAATATGAACTCTTAGAATGGTTTTTAAGTAGATTATTTCTTGCCACAGTAATTATGTTGGGAATTCATTATGGCTTTATCAGCTATATTATGAATTTTTGGTTTGTTCCTGCTTTAGTGGTAGGAATTGCCTTGGGATTGTTCTTTGACTATTTACCACATCGTCCTTTTCATGAGCGCGATCGCTGGAAAAATGCCAGAGTTTATCCTAGTCCAATTCTCAACTTACTCATACTCGGACAAAACTACCATTTAGTCCATCATCTTTGGCCATCTATTCCTTGGTACAAATATCAATCTGCTTATTATGTAACCAAGCCCATTCTGGATGCTAAAGGCTGCGATCAATCTTTAGAATTATTCAAAGGTAAAAACTTCTGGAGCTTTCTTTATGACGTTTTCTTAGGAATTCGTTTTCATAAAAAGCACTCAGATCTAAAACCTTGAGTAAAGTTGAAAACTAATAGCTAATTGCTATTAATTAGCTATTAGATAATTGTAGTAATAGAAGCATGATTTTTAACCTCCATACACCAGTCTGGTCTAAGATCCTGAGCATTTCGCAGATAGGGATGAAAAATCTCTAATTGAGGTTTGCATGTATTGAAATGAATTAAAACCCTAATACAACGTTCTAAACTGCCTTCTACGTGCATTTGCTGTACATCTAACAGAGGAATGAGATCCCAACCTGGACGTTCTCTGGCGATCGCGGCTGGAAACATCGCATCTAAATCGCGAGTAGTCGTAAAAATAACGCTAATAATTTCCTCTGGATTGAGTTGATTATGTTGTTCAATTTCATCTAGTAATTCGTTTACCGCCTCTCTAATCGCAATGCATGTATTTTCCTTAGCAGTTGTCGCACCACGAATTCCACGTACTTTCCAGTCCACAGCTAATTAATTCCTCCAACTTGGTTGTTCATTGTTGATTGTTCATTGCTTTCTCCCCTGCTCCCCTGCTCCCTGCTCCCTCTTCTATGGTCTATACAGCCACAGTGGTTGTCCGCTAGTAGCTAGTTCAAATTCGATCCAATCGATAGCTGTACCTAGTTTCGATTTACCCATACTTCTGCCTGGAATTAGTCGGTTGACCCAAGATTTAGGTTCTTCGATCGCATGGCATTCAGTTTTTTCAGGGTCTAAGCCAGCTAATTCTGCTGCCCAACGCCGAGCATCTTCTTCAGTTCCCAGGCGATCGACCACTCCCAATTCTAAAGCCTGTTGTCCAGTGAAAATGCGACCATCAGCAAAAGTTTTTACCTTTTCAACTTCTAAGTTACGACCTTGTGCCACGGTATTGACAAATTGATCGTAACTGGTGTCGATTAGATCTTGAAGAATTTCTTCTTCTTCTATAGTCAATTGGCGATCGAAAGAAAGAATATCTTTGTAAGGTCCTGACTTGACTACTTTAAAAGAAACACCAACTTTATCTAGCAGTTTCTCTAAATTATTGCCTCTGAGAATTACACCAATGCTGCCTGTAATCGTGCCTGGATTGGCAACGATATATTGAGCGCCTACCCCAATGTAAACGCCCCCAGAGGCGGAAATATTGCCAAAGCTAGCAACAATTTTAACCTTGTCTCGCAAACGCTTGAGAGCGTCGTAAATTTCTTGAGAATCTCCAACTGTGCCACCAGGAGAATCTATCCTTAGCAATAGAGCAGGATATTTTTTTTCTTCTACAGTTTTAAGAGCTTTGAGTACTCTTTTGCGAGTATCTCCAGGGATCGCTCCAGCGATTTCAATGCGAGCTATTTGCTTGGTGGTTTTTGGTTTAAACGGCCAGACCATGAAAAAATTAACAACAACTAATATATTTTTACTTTAGTGCTTGTCATGGCAAATTTAACCTAATTTAGTCTGTAGTGACTAGCTAGGTGTTAAGGACTAGGGGTTAGGGGTTAGGGATTAGGGGTTAGAGATTAGGGGTTAGGGGTTAGGGAAAATTTGAGGCTGGCTCGAACGAATTGACTAAAAATTTACAAAAATACAAACTTGATTAAAATTTAGAAATAAAAGATCGCAACTAATAATTCAATAATGCAAGTCAGCTTTAATAAATCGCAAAATATTCAATCGAAAATTTTATTAATTGCTCCCTTTTTTCTCTGGGGAACGGCAATGGTAGCTATGAAAGGAGTGATTCCCAACACAACTCCTTTGTTTATGGCGGTAATGAGGATTTTACCAGCAGGATTGTTAGTGTTGTTAGTAGCTGCTATGCAAAAGCGTCCACAACCGAAAACCATCAAAGCTTGGTTGTGGATCGGCTTGTTTGCGATCGTAGATGGCACTATGTTTCAAGGATTTTTGGCTGAGGGGTTAATGCGAACTAGCGCTGGTTTAGGTTCGGTGATGATTGATTCTCAGCCTTTAGTAGTCGCTTTGTTGTCAAGATTTTTGTTCGGTGAAATTATTGGTTTTTGGGGTTTTATTGGTTTAGCGATCGGCATTTTAGGTATCAGTTTGATTGGTTTTCCCGATCGATGGTTTTTTAGTTTGTTGAGTGGTGATTTGTCGTCCATTTCTTTTGATTGGCAAAATCTGTTTGATAATGGGGAATGGTTGATGCTGCTCGCTTCGCTGTCAATGGCATTAGGAACTGTGATGATTCGGTACGTTTCCAAGCATTCCGATCCAGTTGTAGCTACTGGTTGGCACCTGATTTTAGGTGCGATTCCTTTACTTTTTGGTTCTGGAATTTGGGAGTCGCATCAGTGGGAAAACATCGATCTACAAGGCTGGATGGCAATTAGTTATGCCACTATTTTTGGTAGCGCGATCGCCTATGGTTTATTTTTTTACTTAGCAACTCAAGGAAATTTAACTAGCCTTAGTTCTTTAACTTTTCTTACTCCTGTATTTGCCTTACTCTTTGGCAATTTCTTTTTGTCGGAAGTTCTCAGTCCACTGCAAGCAATTGGAGTCTGTTTGACCTTAGTGAGTATTTATTTAATTAATCAACGAGAAAAGATAGCGCAGCAATTATTAGATTTATTGACAACAAAAAGTAACATTCTTAAAACAGGAGCAATTCCAGTCCCTACAGAAAAAGTCAATTCGAGCGAAATCGAATAGAAAAAAACACGCCATACTTAACAAGCTAGCCTGAGCTATTTTAAATGATTTACTAAGCCAAAAAAACTGCTAAGATAAGGCGATGACAAAACCATATTGGTTCTATAAAATAGCGCTTAGAGTCTAAATAATCAGGAGAGTTTATAAAGCTTTTGCTTGTAGAATCTTGATTAAATCTCGAATGGCTGCTGTTGCCTTCGAGATGGGATTATTTTATTATTTTTAAACCGATATTAAATTATGCAAACTACCAACTAAGGTTAAACAAACAGTAGAAGATTCTTAGCCGCTCTCTCTAAGAAAATTTATGCTGTATAGCTCGATGTTCAACGATCGCTATTCATTTAGGAATCCTAGATGAATTGTAAAAATTGAGTGCTATAGCTATCAGCAGTAGGGGCAATCCCTTGTGGTTGCCCTCTCAGCTATCAGTTTTCAGTTTTTGCTAGCTGCTGAATACTAAGTATTGAAGGCTGAAAGTTGACTGCTGAAGGCTGATTACTAAAGTAAGCTCACCCGTGATTTAGGGGCTAGTTGAAGTATAAATTATTTATCTATGACTTATTATCGCTATTCAGTACTTCTTGCTGCCTGCTTGACCTTTCTTGGTACCTCTTCTAGCTATGGGCAGTCTGCTGGATTAAATACCGAGAAATCTGAGTATTTGGAGCGTTTCGCCAAATCAGAACAGCTAGGTCAGGTATTATGGCAAACGGCAAGCGATCAAGCTAATTTTGAGTCGGTCAAATCTACCGTCAAAAGCTATTTACAACAAGGATACCAAGCCAATGCTAACAAAGATTATCTAAGCGCTCTAGCTAACTTTCAAAAAGCATTATCTTTAAGTCCTGAAGATTCTGTTGTTAAAGAAGCCATTAACAGCGTTAAACGATACGTTTACGACCAATATATGCACGATGGCTATGAAGCAGATAGAGCGAAAGATTATCAAACTGCACTCTCACTCTTTCTCAAAGCGCAGTCTCTTCGTCCTGATGCTTTCCACGCTCAACAAGCAGTTCACAACGTCAGTACTTACATAGCTCAAGCAGAGCAAAAAGATAGCGAGCAACAGCAAAATAAAAGTCAAACTTATCTCTTTTTAGGAATAGGATTATTTGTTACTGTTCTTGTTGCTAGTGCAGTTTTATATTCATTATTAAAAAGCTCGGCTGAGTTTGATGAAATCGATCGCGCCACAGATGATTTAGATAATGCCGAGTATTCATCTGAAAGCGTCAAAGAATTAAATCGTTCTAACCTGAAGGAAATATCTGCAAACAATCACAAACCAGCTCCCCAATCGAACGCTAAAATTGAAGCAGTTCAAGCGATCGAACCAACATTAACAACCCCTGACACTTCTTTATCGATCGCTGCTGGTGACAACAATAAGAGTCTGGCAAAAGTAGACATCGTTACCGAATTAATTCAAGACTTAAATCAATCCGATCCCATACAGCGACGCAAAGTAATTTGGGAACTGGCACAAAGAGCTGATTCTAGAGCAATGAAGCCTCTGGTAGAATTAATGATTGAAGCGGATTCTCAAGAGCGCAGCTTAATTTTAGAAGCACTCTCACAAATTGCAGCTAGAGCGCTTAAACCTCTCAATAAGGCGATCGCCATTTCTCTGGAAGACCGTAACTCGCAAGTACGCAAAAATGCGATTCGCGATTTAACCAGAGTCTATGAGTTAATGTCTCAAGTAACTACCAGACTAGCTCAAGCTGCTGGCGATCCAGATGAAGAGGTTCAAGAAACAGCAAAATGGGCGCTTCAACAGCTCAACCAAATGCCCCATATTTCTCAAGAATTTCTCAAGATCCAGCAGCAGAGTGAATTGAATGAGGACTAGTTAGGGGATAGGGATTAGGGGTTAGGGATTAGATAGGGTGTGGGGTGTAGGGTGTAGGGTGTAGGGGATTTTCTTTGAGTAATGAGTAATAAGTAATGAGTAATGAGTTAACAGCCCTTATTTACTTCCTACTTCCTACTTAAATCAACCTTTCTGCCTCCTGCCTCCTGCCTCCTGCCTCCTGCCTTCTGCCTTCTGCCTTCTGCCTTCTGCCTTCTGCGTTCTGACTTCTGATTACTGATTGCTTTTAACCAATGAACCATGAACAATGAACCATGAACAACTAACAAGATCGTAAATGTTGAAACTATTATTCCTATCCACTCCTGTTGGTTCTCTTGGTTCGGGACAGGGAGGCGGTGTAGAATTGACCGTACAGAATTTAGCTCAGGAAATGGTCCGGCGAGGGCATCAAGTTCTAGTTTTAGCTCCTGTTGGTTCTTGGTTAGATGGTGTTGCTGTTAAGGAAATAGAGGGAAACCTACAAGTAGCAGTCCAAACTCAATCTAAAGATGTACCGATTTGTTTGCCAGATAATTCTGTGTTGGCGAATATGTGTGATTATGTCCGTAGTGTAGCGACGGAATGGGATTTAATCGTCAATTTTGCTTTTGATTGGTTGCCTTTTTATTTAACGCCTTTTTTATCAACCCCGATCGCTCATTTCATTAGTATGGGTTCGATGACCATAGCCTTGGATCGGATGATGGGGAAAATTGCCAGCGACTATCCAGGGACGATCGGCGTTTATACGCAAGCGCAAGCGGAAACTTTCGCTTTTGCAGACGCTTGCCAAATTTTAGGAAGTGCGATCGATCTATCTTTGTATGAATTTTGTTCTCAACCTCAAGCAAGTTTGGCGTGGTTGGGTAGAATTGCCCCAGAAAAAGCGCTAGAAGATGCTGTCGCCGCAGCACAAATTACTGGTATTAAGCTACGCATTTTTGGCAAGATTCAAGATCGAGATTATTGGGAGGGGATTCAACGCGACTATCCAGAAGCACCGATCGAATATGTGGGATTTTTGCCTACCAAAGAACTGCAACAACAGTTACGTAATTGCCGCGCTTTGTTGATGACTCCTCGTTGGATTGAAGCATTTGGCAATGTGGCGATCGAGGCGTTAGCTTGTGGTGTACCAGTCATCGCTTACAAGCGCGGTGGTCCTGCGGAAATTGTGCGAGACGGTGAAACTGGTTTTTTAGTAGAACCAGATAGCGTGTCAGGATTAGTCTGTGCCATTCAAAGTATAGATAAGATCGATCGCCATCGCTGCCGTCAACAAGCAGAAGAAGAGTATTCTTTAGAAGCTTTAGGCGATCGCGCGGAAAATTGGTTTAGAAATATTTTGAAATACTAAATTATTTATCTTAGCGACGACATAAGACATAAATAGTTAAGAATGAAAACGATCTAAATAGAAACGATCTAAATTAGATAAGGGAATCAAAATTAGGGACTAGGGGTTAGGGGTTAGGGGAGAAAAAAAGTATTAAGTCTTAAGTCTTAAGTCTTAAGTTTTTTTGACTTCTGTACGGGCGAATGGCTATTCGCCCCTACGACTTCTGACTTCTGACTTTAAAACCTCCTGCCTCCTGCCTCCTGCCTCCTGCCTTCTACTCCCTGCTCCCTGCTCCCTGCTCCCTGCTCCCCGCTCCTCTCCTGCCTATGCTCCCAGGTTATCGAATAATCGATCTAATCTATGAAGGCGCTAATACTTTAGTTTACAGAGCGCAACACCTCAAAGATTGTCAGCTTAAGATTTTTAAATTACCTAAAAGTGAGTATCCCAGACTTGGGGAACTAATCGAACTTCGCAATCATTATCTGATTACCAAAAACCTAGACTTAGATGGAGTTGTCAAGTCTTACAGTCTAGAAAAATATGGCAGAAGTTTAGTTTTAGTCATGGAGGATTTTGGCGGTATATCGCTACAAAAATATGTGGAAATTCATGGCATTGCCAACAATCAAGCAATTTTAAACGGTCAAAAAACTTTATTTTTACGCGAATTTTTGGATATTGCGCTATCAATAGCCACTATTATCGAGAAAATAGCTTTTAATGGCATAATTCATCAAAATATTACGCCTCAAAATATATTAATTAATCCACACACCAAAGAAGTTAAATTAACTAATTTTAGTCACGCTTCTGTGGTAGCTAAAGAAGAAGAATGGTTGAGTCCCTATCTATCGCCAGTCAACTTAGCTTATATTTCTCCCGAACAAACGGGGATTCTCAATCGGGGGATCGACTACCGTACCGATTATTATTCTCTTGGTGTTACTTTCTATCAATTATTAACCGGTCAACTTCCTTTTGCGATCGAAGACGAGTTCGAGCTAATTCGCTCTCATGTAGCTGTTCAACCAATTCCACCGCAACAACTAAACTCGACCATTCCTAAAGCCATTAATGATATTATTTTGAAACTGATGGCTAAAAACGTCCAAGAAAGATATCAAACAGCTTTTGGACTTAGGCACGATTTAGGAAGTTGTCGTCAACAGTGGCAAGCAGAAGGCAATGTCACCGAAATTGTCTTAGGAACTAGAGATATTTCACCCCGTTTTGCTGTCTCCGAACAACTCTACGGTAGAGAAACAGAAATAGAATCTCTCCTCACCTCATTCGAGAGAGTTAGCCAAGGAAATACAGAATTTATCTTAGTAAATGGTTTTTCTGGAATTGGTAAAACAGCACTGATTAGCGAAGTGCGTCAACCGATCGCTCGTCAACAAGGTTATTTTATTAGCGGTAAATTTAACCAATTTGGGCGCAATGTTCCCTTTTTCGCTTTAATTCAAGCATTTCGCGATTTAATGCGGCAACTGCTCTCTGAAAGCTTTTCTCGACTGCAACAGTGGCAAGAGCAAATATTGGCAGGATTGGGACGAAACGGACAAGTAATCATCGAAGTCATACCAGAATTAGAAAAAATTATTGGCAAACAGCCTAGTGTGCCAAAGCTGGAAGGAAGTGCTTCGCGCAATCGTTTTAATTTGCTCTTTAGTAAATTTATTCGCGTTTTTACGACTGTAGACCATCCTTTAGTCATCTTTTTGGACGATTTACAATGGGCAGATGCAGCTTCGCTGAGATTGATGGAATTCTTAGCGAATGAAACCGACAGTCGCTATTTATTGCTAATTGGTGCTTATCGCCATAACGAAGTCACCGCCGCTCATCCTTTAATGCTAACTCTGGCAGCAATGAAAAGAATTGTTGCCGAACATAAGAACGGCGATCGCCAATGGCATGAGATTGATTTACCACCTCTCGATCGAGTCTCTGTCAATCGTCTGATCGCTGATACTCTCTCTTGTTCCGAAGAACTAGCTTTACCTCTGGCCAAGTTAGTATTTGCCAAAACCAAGGGCAATCCTTTTTTTACTAACCAGTTTTTACAATCTCTAGCCAAAGACCAATTAATTTTCTTCAACCAGCAGGATTATTACTGGCAATGCGATCTGGCAAAAATTGAAAGATTATCTGTCAGTGATGATGTGGTTGAGTTTATGGCTGGACGACTGACAAAATTGCCTGAACCTACCCTGCAATTACTGCAACTAGCTGCCTGTATTGGTGGACAATTCGATCTAGAGACGTTAGCGATTGTATCTCAAAATTCTCCAGCAGAAACAGCCGCCGTACTCACATATGCAGTCGAAGAAGGACTAATTCTACCTGCGAGTCGAATTTACCAATTTTCTCATCACTACGAAGATTTATTCTTACCCTATCCTCACGAAATAGATGAAGAGCTTTCCTTATCCTCCCCAACTTTTAAATTACCCTACAAATTCCTTCACGATCGCGTCCAACAGGCGGCTTATTCTCTGATTCCAGATACCCAAAAGCAATTTACTCATCTGCAAATTGGACGTTTGTTGTTAGATCGAAGTAAAAGAGAACAGGGAATAGATGAAAAGATTTTTGCTATTGTCAATCAATTAAATATTGGTGCCGATTTAATTGAAGATTCAGCAGAATTAACCGAATTAGCCAGATTAAATCTGATAGCTGGCACAAAAGCGAAGCAAGCAACTGCTTATCCTATTGCTTGGACATATTTCACTCGAAGCATAGCACTATTAACTAACCATCATTGGCAAGGCGATCGCGAGTTAGCCCAAGAAATTTATTTACTAGCAGCGCAAACAGCCTATCTAGTAGGTAAGTTCGAGCAGATGGAACAATTTACTGCAATCTTATTGCAACAAGCTCGATCGCTGCTCGATCGCGTCCAAGTTTATCAGGTCAAAATTCATGGCTATATCGCCCAAGGACAGCCAATAAAAGCTGTCGAGACTTCTTTACTCGTTTTGCGATGTTTAGGCGTTCATTTGCCGCAAAAACCCAGTAAATTGAGAATTTTAATGACGCTATTACAAACCAAATTAATGCTCCATGGTAGGGCGATCGACAGTTTAATCGAACTACCCAAAATGACCGATCCTGAGAAGTTAGCAGCAGGGAAGATTATGGCAATTACTAGCTCTTCTTCTTTTAGCACTGCTTCTGGACTAACGCCTTTATTAACTTTTATGGGTGTAATTTGGTCGATTAAATATGGCAACGATGCTATGTCTAGTTACGGATATGCAGGCTATGGGGTGATTTTATGCGGAGTACTAGAAGAGTTTAGCGCAGGCTATCAATTTGGCAAGCTAGCTTTAGATTTGGTCGAAAAAGTTAACGCTAAAGAACTAGAAGCAAGAACTATGATGGTTTTTCATAATTTTATCGGACATTGGCGCGAACATCTCCAAATAGGATTAAAGCCTTTATTGGATGCTTATGTCAGTGGTTTGGAAACAGGCGATTTAGAATTTGCCGCTTATTCTGCTTACATGCATTGCTATCACAGCTATTTTGCTGGTGAAGAATTGAGGGAACTAGCTAACAAAATGGAAACTTACCAGGAAGCGATCGCTAATTGTCAGCAAGAAACGGTATTGCGTTTGCATAAATTATACAGACAAGTAGTTTTAAATCTAATTGGTGCAACCAAGCACCGCGATTGTCTCAGTGGAGAAATTTATGATGAAACAAAAATGCTGCCTATTTTGCAGCAAGAACAGCATACCTCGGCACTATTCGATTTATATTGGCATAAATTAATGCTGTGCTACTTATTTGGGCAATTCGATCGCGCCTTAGAAAATGCCAAGTTGGCGCGTCAATACCTAGATGGAGAAATTGCTACACTCTCCGTACCTCTGTTTCATTTTTATGAATCTCTCGCTTGTTTAGCAGTCTATGGCGAAGCTTCTCGATGGGAAAAAATTAGGTTGATCGCTCGAGTCAGAAGCAATCAACGAAAACTAAAACGATGGGCAAAAACTTCTCCTATGAATCATTTACATAAATTTTATTTAGTCGAAGCAGAAAAAGATCGAGTCTTGAATCGAGCTTCAAGAGCAGCAGACGATTACGATCGCGCCATCAAACTGGCTAAAGAAAATGAATATCTTCAAGAAGAGGCGCTGTCTCAGGAGTTGGCTGGCAAATTCCATCTTGAAGGCGGTAGAGCAAAAATTGCCGCAGCTTATCTCCATGATGCCTATTATAATTATGCTCGTTGGGGAGCGATCGCCAAAGTGAGAGATTTAGTCGATCGCTATCCCCAGTTATTAGCACCAATTTTGGAACCAGAAAGCTTACCCTCTCTTGGTAGTAACTCTGAGCTAACCAACCCCCAACTAAAAGAGAGCAATTATTTAACCTTTGAGGAAGCTTCAGTTTCTTCTCAAAACTCAAATCAAACAGAACTGAAACAATTGCTCGTTAATTCTCTAGAGGCGATCGTAGTCAATGCGGGAGCGGAAAAGGGTTATTTGATTTTACCTGACTTGCCCAATCTAGGAACAGATAGAGGCATTATTTATCAGTCTGACAATGCTGCCATCTTGTCATCAGCTAAGGCTTTGAGGGAAGGTGAACTTCCTCTGAGTCTGATCGACTATGTTGAGAGAACTTTAGAGCCGATCGTGCTTGAGAATGCCACCCAAGTAGCTGAGTATGCTGGTGACACTTATATCAAACAATGCCGACCAAAATCAATTATGTGCCTTCCCATCTGCGATCGCGATCGCTCCCTTGGCATTCTCTATCTAGAAAATAATTTGACTAGCGGCGTTTTTTCGAGAAACCATCTACCAGTTATCAATCTTTTGGGTGCTCAAATCGCTATTTCTCTAGAAAACAAAATTTTGCATCAACAACTGCAACAATTGCAAATTGAAGAACAAGAGAAAACAGCTCGATTAGAAAAGTCTTTGGCAGATTTACAAGAAGCTCAAAACCAACTAATTGAAGCTCAAGTGCAACTGCAACACGGCGCTTTCCACGATGCACTGACAGGTTTACCAAATCGCGCTTGGTTGATGAGGATGCTAGACCATGCCATTAAACTAGCACAAAGATATCCCAATCATCTCTATGCAGTTTTATTTCTCGATCTCGATCGCTTCAAAGTAGTTAATGATAGCTTAGGGCATTTAGTTGGTGATGAATTACTCAAAAGTGTAGCCCAAAAATTACAAGCTTGTGTGCGCTCTAGCGATACCATAGCTCGTTTTGGCGGTGATGAATTCGCCATTTTGTTAGAAGAAATGGAAGATGTGCAAGAAGCGACTGTGGTTGCTCAACGGATTCAAGAAAATCTGAGCCAACCTTTTCAACTCAAAGATTACGAGGTATGTACGGGGACGAGTATTGGTATCACTCTAAGTACGATGGGATATCAACAACCAGAGGAATTACTTAGAGATGCAGATGCAGCTATGTATCAAGCTAAATCTCAAGGAAAAGGACGTTACGTCATCTTCGATCGCGGGATGCAAACTCATGCTATGTCAGTCCTACAACTAGAAAATGACTTGCGGAGGGCGATCGAAAAACAAGAATTTTGCCTTTACTATCAGCCGATCGTCTCATTGATGACAGGACAGATAAGCGGTTTTGAAGCTCTAATTCGGTGGTATCATCGTCAGCGAGGTTGGATTTCACCAGAGGAATTTATTCCCATTGCTGAAGAAACAGGATTAATTCACGAATTGGGCAGATGGATCTTACAATCTGCGTGTGAGCAGTTACAGTCTTGGTTAGTAGAATTTCCCCAAATTCCTACTTTAATTATTAATGTCAATTTTTCGGCAATTCAACTCAAACAAGTCGATATTTTGGAGCAACTAGAAGCAATCTTACCCAAAGACAAGCGATCGGGTTTTGGATTGAAGTTAGAGATTACCGAAAGCTGTATTCTTGAAGCAGTTAACTGGGAAGCAGAACGATTAAAACAGTTGAAGGAATTAGGAATTGGCTTATGTATCGATGATTTTGGCACTGGTTATTCTTCTTTGAGTCGTCTGCATGAATTTCCGATCGACACTTTAAAAATCGATCGTTCTTTTGTTAATCGCTTGCACCTCAATTCCAATCATCACGATATTGTCCAGATGATTGTCACCCTTGCTCACAGCTTAGGCATGGATGTAGTAGCTGAAGGAGTAGAAAGTCAAGTTCAGCTCAATAAATTAAAACAATTAAACTGTGAATTCGCTCAAGGTTATTTATTTTCCAAACCATTGGATAGTAAAGCCGCAACTCAGTCCCTAAAATTACAGCACGAGAGAATAGGTTGAGAGGCGATCGCGTCTAAGCCAACTGATTCTAATAAACTCTCCCAATCTGCTTTAAGCTTAATGTCATGGGGATAGAACTGACGCAGTTGAGCTAAGTTAGTTAAAGCATCGTACCAAATACCGTTAGCAGCATAAAGCTCGGCTTTTTCTGTTGGTGTTGCCCGATCTAACTTCATTTTTAAGTTAGAATTCACAGCTACTCGTTCTACCCATCCTTCCACATAAACCGGGTCGTCTTCATCACAATATACTAAGAAGTACCAATGATATCTCTTGCCTATTTCTAGAGGTGGGAGACTATTTGGTAGTTTAACTTGCATGACACCAGGCTCTGTTTGAGCAAGAGTCAGAGAATTTTGGTAAAGAGTAGTATTCAATTCATCTTGAACTACAAACTCGATCGGGTAGTTAGAATTTAAAGCATAAGGCACGTAAAACCAAAAGCTAGGGCGATCGGATGCTGTTAGGGCCCAAACTGATTCTGAAGTGGATTTTGCCAACTCAACTAAGTTATTTTTTGCCCTAGCTGTAGATGCCTTGCCTACCTTGGTTAAACTCTTGTTAGCATTAGGTACTAAAGCTGTCAGTGGTTCTTTAGCAATCTGACATTCTTGACTACGGCTAGCACCTCCACGGGATCTACCCATCGGAATTCCTTGGTTTGGCACTGGTGGGGGAGTAAAACGGATAGTTTTTTTAGATTTGTCGATCTTGGTATTTTTGATATTTGTTGGTGAAGGCTGATTTAAATTAACTTGAGCTTGAATTGGTTGCCAGGAGATCGTCAAACTAATCGAGGCTAAAACTAGGTAATTGATTAGTTGCAGTAATTTCATCAGCTTTTCCTCCTTGCTGCGATCGCTTAGTTAATCCACTAATAACAAGACTGCTGCTAGTTCCTACTGAAGCTAGGATGGCTGGAACTAGAGGCAACCAACAACCAAGTTGAACTAGTAACAGGCAACATAATCCGTACAAACCAATTTGTATAGTTAAAATAGTTATTAAAAGTTTGACAATCGCCCCTCTCCAATTTAGCGGTAATTTCAGTCTCCAAACTAAAATTCCTCCGAGGCAAGACCAACCCAAAATCAAAACTGCTTCACCCCATGGCGGCAAAACCCATAATAGAGTTCGTCCATCTAAAACAGCGCTCAGAATTTGACCAGTCATTTGCGCCTGCATCATCACTCCCGATATTTGCTCTTGATAGGATTCATTTTGACTGTAGGGCGTTAGCCAATAATCACCAAAGCTATAGGCAGTTTTGCCGATCAGTACGATTCGATCTTTAATACATTGAGGATTTACTTTTCCTTCCAGAATATCTGTGAGCGTCACTTGTTCGGCAACAAGATTGTGGGAGCGATAATTAAGTAGTATTTGATGACCCCAAGTATCTATTCTTTGATAACCTCCTGTATTAGCTTCTAAATGTTTAAATACAACTTTTCCCAGTTGCAGGTTGCCGTCATTATTCCAACTAGGGAAGATTCCCTCTGTAGCTAAATAACGAAAGGCTAACTGCGTGCTGAAAGCATAGGATGCTTGACAAGGGGATGCTAATTCTGGAGTGAGGGCTAATAACTGACGGCGCACTCTGCCATCTGGATCGACGACAAAATCGCTAAAACCTAGACTATCGCTGCTAATTTCTGGAGGTGCTGCAATACCTGGTTCGGCGATCGTGCGATCGCTGATTTTGCAAAGGGCAATTAAGCGATCGTGTTCCCGCAAACGCCTAGCTAAATCTTGTCGATCTGAGTTGACGGGGAAATCCCGATAGATATCCAAACCAATAACTCGCGGTTGTAAGGATTCAAGTTTCTCTAAAAGTTGTTCTAAAAGTGGATCGGATAGGGAACCAGCATTTACTTGAGATTTTTGTTTTTGCAGATCCTCTTCAGAAACAGTAACTACTACCAAACGAGGATCGGGTTTTTCTTGCGGTTTGAGTTCGATCGCGCGATCGAAAGCTTTCAATTCTAAAGGCTGAATTATTCCGAGATGACGTATTCCCATCACCACAGAAGCGATCGCCAAACTAGTAAACAAAACCTGACGTAAATTACAACCCAAAACAGTAGTAGGCAAGGGTGAAGATTTTCGGGTTGAGTTTACCGTTTTTCTGGATTTTACGAGTAAATCATGCCAACAAGGAGGACTTTTTCCTTGATTTTGACAAATAGCTGGCAACCATGTCGCACAAAGAAATTTATCTTCTAAACCTTGTAACTTTTCTCTTGCTTCCCGTACTGCTAAATAAAAACTCTGCCCTCGTGCAAAAGCTTCTAAAAAATACTTTAAAAATTCTTGTGCAACTCTGTCTGGTACTGGTTCCCGCATTACTAAAACTTGGGGAATTTGTAGATCGGTCAGTTTCTTAGCTAAACCTAAACCATCGCAAGAATTAAAAATAGCTATTTGTAATCCACGTTCGATCGCTTTTTTGAGAGCAGATTTTAATTCAGTAATAGTTAAACTATCAGTTTGATTGAGATAAATACGACTGCGATCGCTCGTTGAAGAACTATGTCCTGCAAAAAACAGAATATCCCAACCTAATGGCGACCATAAATGTTCGGTAAGTGTCTGAAGGCTAGGCTCTATTAAGAGAGTAACTTCTGTATCAGGTAATTGACTTAATAATTGGCGATCGAGATGGGTATTGATGTTAGTACTCTCGCCAAAAATAGCTAAAATTCTGACTTTTTCTCTAGCTGTTAAGACTTTGTGTTCGATCCTTTCATAGACAGGTTCAGATAAAGCCATTTCAGCTTTAGGATAGCGCTCGAACCAATCCCACAAATGCCACGGTAATCGCTTAATCTGCCAGTCTTCCGTTTGTAGCAGAATGCGGATCTCATCTGAAGGTTTTAATCGTTCTAATAATTTCTCGCGAATAGGACGAAACGATTCGCACTCAAGCCATTGATGAAAACGAGCGCGTAAATCTCGCGCCGCTCGATCGCAGTCTTCAATTCGAGAAACATTGGTAACAAATCCAGCTTTTGCTTCTAAGCGAGATGATAATCCCAAGCGAAGATAAGATATTTGCCAGCGATGATAATATTGAGGAATTTCGGGAGCAGATGCTAACTTACCAGTTACCTCTAAACTAGGAAGTAAATTATCTTGCCCAAGTTGTAAAGTAACTGGAAAACCTGACTCGAAACTTCCCTCTCCTAATTTGAGTACGGCTAAGTAGGCGGGCATATTGATACCTATACAAATACTACTTAGAGCTAGCGCTATTCTTGGGTTTAGTCATTAAACAGCACTAGCTCAAAGTTTTATGCTTATATATACAATTTAGAGTTGAACAATAAGATCTATGCAATTACCCGATCTTCGATCGAGGGAACAGGGAACAGTTCAGGTGAGAAAACATTACTCAGAAAACAAAAATAATTTTTAAATACCATAGGTTAGATTTATCTCTGGCAATTTCAATTTGACGAATAAACTCGCGAAAATAAAATCTACGTTCTGCTTCTGATAAATCCAACCAAAATTGAGGTAGAGATACAGTTTCAGCGATTTTGCCTAAATTTGCTGGCGGTAATTGAGCGATTTGATTTTCTATTGTGGTGATTTCGGTTCTTAATTTGTAACTGCGTAAATTAGCTGTTTCTAGATCCAAAATGCCCTGTTCTTGCAGAATGGGAATTTGTTTTAAAATATTTTGTTGGCGATCGATCTCTAGATGCAACGACTGCTTAATTTCCTCTCGATCCGTCATGTTTAATTGAGCGACTGCGGTAGGTAAATCTTGACAGATACGATCGATAGTTTGCTGCAATACATCTGCATAGGAAATTGCCTTACATTTTGGCGATCGCGTGCAACTAATTGGACGTAAGTATAAGTATTCTTGTTTTTGCTGCTTATTTTTAACTTTAGTAATTGTCATTGTCGAACGACATTCTTGACAAATCACCAATCCAGCAAGCGATCGAGGTGCGCTGGCGGTACGGGGAGGTAAACGACTATTGCGACGTAACAGGCGATCGATCTGTGCGGCTTCTTCACGAGAGATAATAGCGAGATGAGTGTTGGTAATGACTTCGTTATTCTGATAGGAAAGATCGCCTCGATAAACTGGATTGGTTAACCAACTGCGTCCCGTGGAAACTGAAATTTTTTTACCGTATCTTCTCTCTAAATAACGTACTGCACCTCGCAGAGAACCAAATAACAAAAAACGCTCGAAAAAATCTTTCACTACTGGAGCAGTAGAGCGATCGATAATATATTTATCCTTACCTCGACGATATCCATAGGGAGCTTTCCCTGGTGGTGGTAGTGCTTTAATGCGATTGCGAGCGTGTCCTTGTTTGAGGCGTAATTTGCGCTGATTTTTCTGAGTTTCTTCTAAAATCTGAGCTAGATCGCTCTTATTTGTCCCAGAGGAGCGATAAGCTTGTTCGGTAGCGATCGTTTCAATTCCTAGCGCTTCGAGACGATCGAGGCGATCGCCGATTTCTGTTAACGAATCTCCCAATTCTTGCAAGCGGCGAATGACGAGAGTATCTGGTGCTTGCTTTTGACAATCTTCCCATAATTGCTGCCAAGACGATCTTTGTCCCAAATCCTGATAGACGCGATCGACCTCTACTCCCAAAACACTAGGATCGGGAGCAGATTCTAATAAAGGATCGCTGTAGATATAGGCGATGGTTGTCATTGCCAAAAAAGGGAGCAGGGAGCGGGGAGCAGGCAGCAGAGAGGCAGAGGGGCAGAGAGGCAGAGAAGACTGGGAGAAACAAACAACAAATAACTAACAACCAATGAACTATGAACTATGAACTATGAACCATTAGCACTTAATTCTGACTAATTTCAAGCATATTTCCATCAGGATCGCCTACAAATAACGCAGCACGTCCAGAAGCACTCATTTGGAGCGGATAACCTAAGCTTTCCAGGTGGTTTTTGAGATCTTCTAAATTGTCTGTGGCAAAAGCAATGTGGGGATTGCGTCCCCATTTTTCTGGATTTTGTCGCTGCAACTGGAAATGAGGATCGACAATTAAATGAAGTTGATAATCTCCAATTTGATACCAAATCCCTGGATATTTTAAAGTGCGATCGATTTTTGATAATCCGAGAACATTGCTATAAAAATACTCAGCTTTTTCTAAATCGGATACCAAAATAGCTGTGTGAAGAGATTTAATAATCTTCATGGCGATCGCTGTGGAGTGAGGGATTAGGTATTAGGGGGTAGGGGCAAGTTTAGAAACCTGCCCTTACGGGGTTAGGGGTTAGAGAAGGTGTAGGGTGTAGGGAACAATTCGCAATTCGCAATTAAAAACCTTCCTACTTCCTACTTCCTACTTACCTCCTGCCTCTTACCTCCTGCCTTCTTAATTCTAAACCGCTTCCATATCCTTTTCCCCTGTTCTAATCCGAATAATTTGATCTACAGGAGAAACAAAGATTTTACCGTCGCCGATTTCGCCTGTTCTAGCAGCAGAAATAATTTTGTCTACCACTAAGTCTACTTGAGCGTCTTCTACGACAATTTCCACTTTTAGTTTTTGCAAAAATTCTACCGTATATTCAGAACCTCGGTAGCGTTCCGTTTGACCTTTTTGTCTGCCAAAACCTCTAACTTCTGAAACTGTCATGCCAACGACTCCAGCATTAACGAGGGCGATTTTGACTTCATCTAATTTAAAGGGTCGGATAATTGCTTCGATTTTTTTCAACTTTTTAGCTCCTAAAAACCAATTCTTCTATTCGTATCTATTTATAAAGCTTTAGTCTCTCATCAAGTAAAAAATTTTTGTAAAAGTTAGTCCATTTTTTTGCAAACTTTTGTATATGGATTCTTTTAAGTAAAAAACGGCAGGTATGAAGGAGTTGCAAGTCAGTTTTACTCAAATGCTCAGACAAAGCCTTATTGGTATCTTACATAGGTTAAAACCTAGTATTAACTTAAAATCTTATCATTCAAAGTATATTAAGATACATTTAAGTCTCGCATGATTTAATCATTAGTCAAAATTTGCAGCTCTTTAGTTGTTTTATGCTTTTTTAGTTTTTAAGGTTGAGATTTCGATGTTCTCTAATAGATTTAATCAGGTAAATTAGGTCTATGGTAGAAAAGAAACCTAGAGAAGTAAGCATATCCCAAGTTGGATGCTTGACAAAGTAGGTAAACAGAAAACCATGACCTAGAGTTTTCAGCAAAGCGCCGATAACTGGGTTTAAATAAAGTAAGACTGGATAGCCCAGCATTACAAGTATGTTTCCTAGTTCTCTAAGGATAGTCAAAATATTGCCATGAACTCTACACGATCGTATCGGTACTTTGATAGAAAATTATGAATCGATCGAAATAATTTCATCTCTAGTACCGAATTTCCGATCTTAGCGATCGCTTTTTTTTTACCTGAATATGGTAAATTTAACAATAAATTAGATCAAAATAGCTATTTAACAGAAACTTCTCCTCGAAATTAATTATGCTGTTCAAGATCTCTACAGAAAAATTCTTTTTAGTAACTCTTGCTCTTAGTTTACTACCCTTACCTATCAAGGCGCAATCAATTACACCTGATGGCACTACCGCTACTGCTGTCACTACTCCCGACAGTCAAAACTTTGATATCGATGGTGGCGATCGCGCGGGGGGCAATTTATTCCACAGTTTTGGCAATTTTGGTGTACCAACAGCAGGTTCGGCTAATTTTCTTAATGCTCCCGATGTGCAGAATATTATCAATCGGGTGACAGGTGGTAATGTTTCCGATATCGATGGTTTAATTAGAGCGTCGGGGAGTGCCAATCTATTTTTAATTAATCCAGCAGGGATTATTTTTGGTGGAAATGCCAGATTAGATATTGGCGGTTCGTTTTTAGGGAGTACTGCCGATCGCCTTACTTTTCCAGATGGTGCAGAATTTAGCGCAGCCAATCCACAAGCTGCTCCATTGTTGACCATTAATGCACCGATCGGCTTAGCATTTAGAGATAATCCCAGTGCGATCGTCAATCGTTCTGCTGTTGATAACAGAGGATTGCAAGTTAGTACAGGCAATAATTTGACCCTAGCAGGTGGCGATATTAGCTTAAGTGGTGGCAGATTGACAGCACCAGGAGGCAATATAAATGTAGGTGGACTAGCCGCAGCAGGACAATTAGAGCTTAATCAAAATGGTAGTTTGAGTTTTCCCGATCGTGTAATCAGAGCTAACGTTTCGCTTCAAGGCGGTGTCATCAATACAACTGGTGCTGGTGGTGGTACGCTAGCGATTACAGGGAGAAACATTCAAATTGCCGATCGCAGTTTTTTAAGAGCGGGAATTGGTGCAGGATTGGGTGCTAGCAACGCTATTGCTGGCGATATTGTCTTAAATGCCACGGATGCCATTAATATCTCTGGTACGAGCAACATTCAAAACCAACTTTTACAAGGAGCGATCGGACAAGGTGGAAGCATTCAAATCCAGTCTAGCAATCTCAGTTTAAGCGATAGTTCTATTCTAGGGACGACTAATCTTAGCAGTGGTAACTCAGGTAATTTAACCGTTAATGTCAGCGATCGCATCTCTTTGAGCAATAACAGTAGTTTATTTACCTCTACGCTTGGTACGGGAAGAGCTGGAGATATAAGCCTTAATGCCAACAATATATCTCTCGTTAATGGTGGACTTGTCAATAGTTTCACCTTATTTAGAGGAAATACAGGCAATTTAGCCGTCAATGTTGGTGATACTCTATCCCTTGATGGTGGAATCATTTCCACGATCGTAAATGAACGTAGAGCCGAAGGTAATGCAGGCGATATTAACATTCAAACTGGTTCTCTGAGAATGACTAACGGCGCGAAGCTGCAAACTAGTACTCTTGGGATTGGCAATGCTGGCAATATCAAGATCGATACCAATAATGCCATCAGTCTAGACAATAGCAATCTATCTATTAATAATGTTTTGGCTACAGGTAGAGTAGGTAATATCAGCATTAACACCAACAATTTATCCCTATCTAACAACTCTCAATTATCAAATACCAATGCTTTTGGCGATAGTGAACCTGGTAGAATCGACATTAATGCCACAGAAACTATTTCTCTAGATAACAGCAATTTGTTTAACGGCAATATTTCAGGAGATGTTAGGGCTGGAGATATTAAGATTAATACCAGAAATCTTTTTTTAGCTAACAATTCTCGATTATTTAGTACTAGCACTTTTGGAACGGGAGATGCAGGTCAAATTGAAATTAACGCCAGCGATCGCATTTCTTTGAAAAATACTAGCCGTATAGAAAGTAGCAGCATTCTTAGCCAAGGCGGTGGCGGTAATATTAGCCTCACTACCAATAGACTTAACCTAGCTGATAATTCTACGATTAACAACAGCGCTGTTGTGACGAGAGGGAATGCTGGTAATATTGACATCAAAGCTAATCTGGTTATTCTCGAAAACTCTCAAATAGCTACAATTAGTAATTCTGGTGAGAGTGGTAATATTAACTTACAAGTTGGCAAAACTCTAGCTCTACAAAATAACGCTCAAATCTCAACTCAGGCTCGTGGTGATTCTAGTGGAGCTAATCTTACCATTAACGCTGAATCGGTGATTGCTTCTCCCAGAGGAAATAGCGATCTTGTTGCTAGAGTTGCTTCAGGTAGTGGTGGTAATCTCAATATTAACGCCCAACAAGTTTACGAACTTGAGGAGAGTCAAGCTATTGCTGGTAATCAAACCAACGATCTCCAAGCCAATACTACCCTGGGTTTGAGAGAAAATCGCTTGTTTTCAGTCCCAGATAACCCAGATGTAGACTTTGGCGATGAAGCGATCGCCATTTCCGAACCGATCGCAGCCAACGAGATTATCGCTCAAGCTTGTTCTGCGTCTAAAAATAATCCTCCAGTAAATAATCAACTCACTGTAATTGTTGAACCAGAATCGATCGAAAAACCGTCCACAGAAAATGTTATTCCTGCACGCGGTTGGAGAATCAATGACAAAGGATTGGTCGAGTTGACTAGCTATCCCACTCCTAATGTCGGTAATGCAGGCGATCGCTCTTTTCCCAACTCGATTAATTGCCCTTAAGTTAAAGTTTGAAGATGGAAACAAGAACTACCCAGAGACAAACTGCTAAAGCAAATCTAGTGGAAGTACTTGCTACTCATGACGGCGACACTAAAAATCCAGTAGTCGCAGCAGCTATAGACAAGCTAGTATCTCTTAACCCCACCAGCGCACCCACAGAACATGACTCGCTATTAGAAGGTAATTGGTTGTTAATTAATTCCCCCAATTTTCCCGATCGCCAACAGGATTATCAAAATCAATATGTCTATAAGCTTGGTAGATTGGCTTTTAATATGTTTGAGCCTGTTGGACTTAAGGTAGCGATCGAACGAGTCTTACAACCCGTTTTTCCTACAGGTAAAGAGAATGAACGCACCCATGATATTGTAGTTGAATTTAAGACCATCGATGATAAGATTCCTGAGCTAAAAGGGATAGTTAAAAATCTTGCTGTCTGCGTTCCTACTAATCAGGATACAGTACAAGTAAAATTTACAGGGGGAGAACTAATCCCTTTAGAGAATCAACCAGAGAAAATGAAAGAATGGTTGGAATTATTCGGTAATCATAACCAAAAAGCTCGACTTAGCTTTCAAGATCGAATTAGATCTTTGGTCATGAAATGGATATTTGGGATTCAAAAAGCATCAGCGATCGACTCTCAAACTGGTAAAAGAACTTTTGTGATGAACAGATCTCCTCAAGGTTTACTAAAAGTCCTTTATTTGGACGAAGAGTTACGAATTACTAAAGGTAATCGTGAGACTGTTTTAGTCTGTCAACGACAAGTTTAAACAGTTCCCCTAGACAAAACCGAGCGGGTAGTTAAAAATTTCTAAAACGCAGATCGAGCGAAGCATCTTTGTACTATTGTGTCATAATAGCCACTTTTTATTTTGCTCGATCGCCATGTTTATTACAGCAAAAACCGTCAAAATCTTTTTTCTTGCCCTTCTCCTTTGTTTATTACCTTTACCCACCAAAGCACAGGAAATTACCCCAGATGGCACAACTGCTACATCTGTAAATAGTCCTGACGGGAGTAATTTTGATATTGATGGTGGCGACAAAGCGGGAGGAAATTTATTTCATAGTTTTGGTAACTTTGGCGTACCGACAGGTGGATCGGCGAATTTTCTTAACTCTCCCGATGTAGTGAATATTATCAATCGAGTTACAGGTGGTAATGTTTCCAATATTGACGGATTAATTAAAGCGGCGGGTAGTGCTAACTTGTTTCTGATTAATCCTGCTGGTATTATTTTCGGACAAAACGCCAGATTAGATATTGGTGGCTCTTTTTTAGGGAGTACCGCTGATAGTTTACGATTTTCTGATGGGACAGAATTTAGCGCTACCAATGTCAGCAAACCAATTCTGACTATTAATGCACCGATCGGTTTAAATCTTCGTGATAATCCAAGCGCGATCGACAATCAAGCTAATGACTTTGGATTAGAAGTAGATCCAGGTAAAAATATTGCTTTGATTGGTGGTGATGTCAGTTTGAATGGTGGTTTGATTATCGCACCAGGAGGAAGAGTTGAATTAGGAGGATTAACCGCAGCAGGAGAAATTGGGTTAAATGACGATGGTAGTTTAAGTTTTCCTGATGCTGTAGCGCGAGGAAATGTTTCATTGACTAATAGTGCTTTTGTTGATGTGACTGGAGAAGGTGGAGGTTTTATTAATGTTAAAGCTAATAATTTAGAAATATTAGGGGGAAGTAGTCTTATTGCAGGAATCAGAGAAGGATTTGGTTTTTCTGGCGCACAAGCTGGGGATATTACCATTGATGCTAAAGATACAGTTCGGATCGTAGGAGATACCAATTCTTCAAGAGCCAGTGGCATCACCAATAGAGTGGGAACAAATGGTCAATCTATAGGAAATGCAGGAGACGTTTTGATAAAAACTAAAATCTTTGAAGGAAATGGTAGATTTGCTATTGGCTCTGCTACCTTTGGACGGGGAGATGCAGGAAAAGTAACTATTGAAGCTACGGATAAAATTTTCTTTGATGGAGGAGGAGCAAATAGTGGGATTGCAAGTATTGTTACACAATCTGCGATCGGCAATGCAGACGACATTATAATCACTACACCCTTTTTATCATTATCTAACGCGGCTCAAATAGCTACATCAACGGCTGGGCAAGGTAACGCTTCAAATATTCAAATCAATGCCACGGATTCTATTTCCATTTCTGGTGACTCAATTCTACAAGCTGCTAGCTTTAGTTCTGGAAATGCAGGAAAAATAGCTATTAATGCTGAAAATGCCAATATTTCCTTTGATGCAGCCAATTTAACTACTGAAACCAATGGAACTGGACAAGGCGGAGATATTAGTGTCAAAGGGCGATCTCTTTCATTATCTAACGGTGCTAAATTATCTACTGATGCAGGATTTAGCTTATCATCCAATCCAGAGAATGCTGGCAATATAGATATCTCTGTTACTGAAAATATTTCATTAAGCGATGGTTCTCAGCTTACCTCTCAAAGTTTCAGTAAGGCTAACGCAGGTAATTTAAATCTCTTAGCTAATTCTGTATTCTTAAATAGTAGAGCTACTTTGAGTACAGCTTCTTTTAGAAGCAGTAATGCGGGTAATATAAACATTGATGCTAAAGATACTGTATTCACTGACAATAGTTCAATTATTAGTGCTTACTCTGATTTGTTAGGCAATAAAGACATTATTGGTAAGAGTGGTGACATTAACATTCAAGGAAATTCCTTAACTTTTACCAATAAGTCTCTTATAGGTAGCAGTACTTTGGGTCGAGGAAATGCAGGAAATGTTCAACTAAAAGCCGATCGATCCATTTCCATCGCTGGTGGAACTACATTACAAGCTCTTACTGCGGGAGCAGGCAATGCAGGAAATATCAACATTGATGCTGAGAATGCTGATGTTGCTATAGATGGAAAAGGTACGGCTGTGAGTGCTGCTGTAGGAAGTACTGATTTTCAAGGATTCAAATTTGTCGCTACTGGCAAAGGCGGAAATATCAAGGTTAATTCGCGATCGCTATCTCTAAGTAATGGTGCTGGCTTACTTAATGCAACTGCTACACAAGCTGGCGAACCAGGGTTAACTGACGCAGGTGATATTGATATCAAAACTGGTAAGTTGTCTTTAACCGATGGGGGTTATGTTAATGCAAGTACAATTGGACGAGGAAATGCAGGAAAGATAACGATTCAAGCTACAGATATCTTTGCCGATGGAGTAGCTGATTTTAAGAGTGGAGTCTTTAGTACAGTCGAACAAGAGGGCATTGGTAGTTCTGATGGAATCGATATTACTACAAGTTCTTTAACTCTTAAAAATGGCGCTCAAGTGAATGCAAGTACATTAGGACAAGGAAATGCAGGAAATTTAACGATTAATGCCGATAATATATCTATCGATGGAGTAGGAACTAATGACTTTTCCAGTGGGATCTTCAGCACTGTAGAAGGGCAAGCATTAGGCAATGGAGGTAATGTTGCAATTACTACTAAGAATTTATCTTTAACCAACGGAGGTCAAGTAATTACCAGTACGTTTGCACAGGGAAATGCAGGAAAAATAACAATTCAAGCTACAGATATCTTTGCTGATGGGGGGGGAATCGAAGGATTTCTAAGTGGCATTTTCAGTGCAGTAAATACTCAAGGAAAAGGAAACGCTGGTGGCATTGAAATTACTACTGAAAAATTGTCGCTTAGTAATAGCGGGTTAATCAGTAGCAGTACTCTTGGACAAGGCAGCGCAGGTAACGTAAATATCAATGCCAATTCAATCAATCTTGACAAAGGTTCCATTTTAGCGGTGAACAATCCTTCAATACCGATTGAGTCTAATAATAATCAGTCAAATACAGGTGGCAATATTAACTTAAATATCAAAGATCGCCTCGTAATGCGTAACGATAGTAAAGTCTCTGCTCAAGCTTTTGGTAACGCTAGTGGTGGCAATATTGATATTAATGCTCCTGATGGGTTTGTAGTGGCTTTCCCCAACCAAGATAATGACATTTTAGCTAGCTCGGTAACAGGACAAGCTGGAAAAATTACTATCAGTGCAGAAAGGGTTTTTGGTTTTGAAAAACCCAGAAGAAACTTAAACCCTGACGAAATTAATCAACTTTTAGAGAATGGTACAAACGATCTTAATGCTAGTTCGGGTACGTCAGGTTTAGAGGGAACTGTTTCTATTGAATCTCCAGATGTCAATCCTACTCAGGGAATCGAAGAATCTCCAGAAAATGTCGTCGAACCAGATGAAACAGTAGCTCAAGCCTGTTCGGGTGATGGAAATATAGCACAAGGTAATAGCTTTACTATTACTGGACGCGGTGGTTTACCTCCCTCGCCTACTGAACCTCTTAATAGTAGTTTTATTCAGGGAGCAGAGATCCAGGGGAGCAGAGATGCAGAGATGCAGGGGAGCAGAGGGGCAGAGAATATTAGTTTAGATGAGAATAAAAAAACTTTCTCTTCTGATGAAGTTATTCCTGCAAGAGGAATGACTGTTAACGCAAAAGGTCAAATAGTACTAACTGCTTATCCTACTTCCAATACAACTACTCGACCTGCAAGCGATCGCTCCTATTGCCATAATAATGCTTCAACTCAAAACCATCGCACTAGTTATTCGTTGCCTAGCAATTATCTTGTCGAAGCAGAAAACAGTTAAAAACCTTGATTAGCCTTCGGGCAAGGCAGAAGAGGCGCGGGTTCGGAAGTCACGGATAATGCCCATTTTTATTTATGTGAGTAGACCTACATTCAGGACATTGCATAAGAAGTATCTAGTGAGCGGTTTTCTGAGTTTTGCGATCGCGAAACTTTTAGAATCATACCTTAATTCACCAACGCCAGATTCTCGTTACGGTTGGTGGATTGGGACTAATCGGTTTAGAACTGTGGTGGTTCTTATTGAGTAAACCCCAATCTGCAAAAGCGATCGTCACTGAAGGCATTCAAGAGATTACTGTCACCGTCGATGGTGGTTACGAACCCAGTCAGATTGTAGTTCGATCGGATCAAAAAGTTAGATTAAACTTCGTTCGCAAGGATGCCAGTAGTTGTCTCGAAGAAGTACGATTTCCCGACTTGGGAATTGCTCAAACACTACCTCTAAATCGAGTTACACCAATTGAGTTTACACTCGAAAAACCTGGTAGATACGAGTTTACTTGCGGAATGAATATGTTTCGGGGTGTCGTTGAGGTACAGTCGGCGGATAAGACGGTGAGCGTCTTTTCATGAGAGCGATCGAAAACGGGTGTTTTTAAAGTATCTACAAAAGAGGTAAAAATGGGTTTTTATTCAGAATATATTCTTCCCTATCTTTTTGATTGGTCGCTATCGGATTCCAACTTCGCTAAATATCGTCAAGAGATCTTGGCAAATGTAAAAGGAGAAGTTCTAGAAATTGGTTTTGGTACGGGTTTAAATCTGCCTTACTATCCCGATCGCGTTCGTAAAATAGTTACAGTCGATCCCAATAAAGGCGTTCATAGATTAGCTCAAAAGCGCATTCAAGAATCTTCGATCGCTGTAGAAAGTAACTTAATAACCAGCGAACATTTACCGCCGAAATCGAACAAGCGCAAACCCAAGTAGCAGTGACCCAAGAACAATACGATCGCGATCGCGAATTAGCAGAAAAAGGAGTAATTCTCCGCCGTCAAATGCTAGAGTCGCAAGCAAAATTAGCAGAAACCAAAGCCAAACTTACAACTGCTTCTTCTCAAAGAGAAGTTTTAGAAGCTCAAAATCAACTCAAGCGTTCTCAATCCGCTCTTGAAGCAGCCAATTCACGCCTAAAACTGAGTAATGCCACCTATCAAACTAGATTGCAGCAGTTGGGTACAAAAGCCAATGATCGAGGATTAGCTACAGTAACAGCACCTATTTCTGGTAGAGTTAGCGATCGCGAAGTTACTCTAGGTCAAGCCTTTCAAGATGCGGGTGGAAAGCTAATGACGATCGTTAACGATCGTCAGGTTTGGGTAACAGCTAATATTTACGAAAAAGACTTAGAGGATGTCTGAAAAGTAGGCGATAATTCGCAGATCGATCGCTACTTGAAC
>CAZJTL010000029.1:0-34386 GCA_964548905.1 uncultured bacterium
GAAGTCAGAAGTTTTTACTTGCTCGGAGGCGGAGAAACTCAAAACGAAGCACTTACTACTTACTACTTGCTACTTTCCCTACACCCTACCCCCTACACCCCACACCCCTAACCCCTAGCCTCTAGTTCCTAACTATAGTTATAAAGCTTTACCAAAGCATCTTTAACCGCAGGAGGTAGCTGACGCATAATTTTGCCTTTTTCGCGATCGACTGCTACTAATGTTACCTTGGCTGTCAAATAAAGTTCCTCGCCGTTTAAGGATTGAATTTGATAATCCCAATCCATACGTACTCCGTCCATTGGCATCATGCGAGTTTTCAGTAATGCTTCCATTCCCATACGTAGAAATTGATGGTAGCGTAATGACATCTCGATTACAGGTAGATCGCATCCTAATGCAACCAGATCGGCGAAGTTAATGCCGATCGAGCGCAAATACTCAACTCTAGCTTCTTCCATCCAGGTTATATAGGAACCATGCCAAACAACACCAGCATAGTCGGTATGATGGGGATAAACTTGGATGCGATAGGTAAACCAGTTTTCGGTATTCGCCCTCAAACTGCGGTCTAGCTCGATCGCTGTAGTAGATGGTAATTGGGGAATTTTGGGAATATCAGACATTTAATTTACGAATGGTTAGGTAGACTAAAGTAAAATGTCGCTCCTCGTTCTGGGATGGCTTCTGCCCAAATTTGACCGCCGTGTTTGCGAAGGATTCGTTGCACTGAAGCTAATCCTACACCATTTCCAGGGAATTGAGTGTCTGAGTGCATCCGATAAAAAGGCTCAAACAAGCGATCGGCAGCACCGAGATCGAAACCAGCACCATTATCTTTAACGTAAAAGGTGGAAAAATTCTCTTGTTGGCAAGGACAGGAACGAAATTCAATAGTAGCGTCAGCTTTTTGAGAAGAATACTTCCAGGCATTAGATAGTAGGTTTTCTAGCATTACTTGGAGTAAAACTCGATCGCCAAATGCTGTTAATCCCTCTTCAATTACAATCTCTACTTGACGATTTTTATCTTTTTGCTTTAATTCATTGGTAATTTCTTGAGATAGATCGCTTAAATTAACTTGTTCGACATTAATCTTAGTTTTACCTAGCTTGTGCAAAGAGAGCATTTTTTCTATTTGACCCCTTCGCGCAGCACAAAGGTAGCCCCGTCAGCACCAGTAAGTTCTCTCGCCGCACGACGGACAATAGTAGTAATCGTGTTTAAATCCTTTGCCTGAGATAACTTTTGTACCACAACCACCAACAATTCCATCGCCTGGTTGTAGCTTAGCAATCTGCTTTGAGAAAGATCTGGTTTTGACTCTAATTTTCTCTGTTCGATCGCTCTTTCGATCAGTGGTGCAAGTCGCCATAATTCATCTTTACGAATATAATCGGTTGCACCTTCTTGCAAACAGGCGATCGCATCGGTTTCCTTCAGATTTCCAGAGACAAAGATAAAGGGAACGTCTGGATATTTATGGCGAACCATTTGCAAAGCAGAACAACCAGATAAATCTGGTAAACCACTATCTGAGAGAATTAATTCAAAATTGCTAGTATCGATCGCTGCCAGAAATTGCTCGCGACATTGAGATAAAGTTATGTGCAAGTCAATACCATTGCTAGCAAGTGTCTGTTGAATTAGTTCTGCTTCGCTAGCGTTATCTTCGAGATGGAGAATGCTAATCTTGTTCATCTCTGGTACCAGAAGGGAATATGGAAAATTTTTGAATATTTGCTCAATTTTATCAATAATTTTGAGCATTTTAAGGTCGCGATCTGTACTGCTCGGTACATAATGGCGACGCAGGTGCTTCTTTCAGAAGAACTTCGTTTACGCCATCCGCGCCCCTTCTGCCTTCTGCCTTCTATCTTCTTTCACTAGCCTTTCAACTTTACTAGATAACTTTCCAATGGCAAACCACAACTACAATCTAATTTACATGCTGCGCTTACTGCCATATGGGCAATTTCTTCTACATCTTCGAGAAGTTGATAACCTACATATAATGCACCTAAAGCAATCTGCATTCCGCTACCAGAAGCCCAATATTGACTTACTTCAGCAACTTCTCGATAACTATCAAAATCATAAATCCCTGTTTGATTGCAAATCACTCCACACATTTGATTCGATTCGTAAGGTTGATCTTCGTCTTCTCCTTCGGTAGATAGGATGTAATATTCGTCTTTCAAAATGGTGTGGATATTTCTAAACGTCTCGAAAATATTATCAGCACTTTCAAAATTCAGTTGTTCGGGATATTGTTTGATAATTGATTTAAATACGCGATGATGGGCGGAACTGCCGCTTAAACCAATGTAACTTCCTCGAAAATGGACGATTTTGCTTCTACTATTATTAGTATGATGGTCGCCAGGTAAAATAATATTTCCGAGAATGGTTTGTGTATCTGCTGCAATGCAAGCTCGATCGCCTTTTCTAACTACCACCAAAACTGTCATAAGATCGGTTCAAAATTATTAACTTAATATAAGCTTTCAGATATCAGCTTTCAGATATCAGCTTTCAGATATCAGATATCAGCTTTAGGCTATTAAATTTATACCAGTATTTGGCTATTAGCCATTAGGGAAAAGAAATTTCTTCGATATCGGCGATCGCTTTTAACCAATCTCGATCGCCAGCTAAATTAGCACCAAATCCTTCTGTAGTTAGCAAAGATTGATAATATGGACAGGATTCTTGACAGTTAGCCAAATGAGGGAAAGGAATTCCTCGATTAGTATAGTTTTCTAACCAACTATCCAGTTGTTCTAATAAATTGCCTAAATCCCGTTTAGTTTTTTGGTGTTTGCTGCTGCTGTAAGTAAAAGTCAAACTTTTAGGTTCATTGGGCAATTTAACAAACCAATATGTCATCGAAATTTGTTCTGGTAAGTAATCAGAAGTTTCGGCAAGCAAGTAAAGATATAGGCGAGTTTGCCAATTTTTAGCTAATTTAGTTTTATTTTCGGGTTGGAGATAAGTTTTCCAATCGATAATTTTAGCTTGGTTAGAGTTAGTAATTAACAAGTCATAAATCGCGGTGAGAAGATATGACCCATTAAAACCCAAGGTGCGATAATGTTCTGCATCATGACAAGTTTGTGGATCTGGTTGCAGAATTTCGGGAACAGCTTTTAATAGCGCGGCGATCGCTTGTCCCATTTCTCGATCTACTTGCAGAAGTGCTTCAATGGGTAAACCTAATTCTATCTGTTGCATCAACAAGTGCAGTCTACTACCCCAAGCTAGCTTTTCCTGCTGTTCGGGACTAGTCGGCGATCGCAGTTGTTCGAGATAGATATGTTGAAATTGAGGTGGACAAGTTTCGAGTAGATTTAACTGTGCTTGAGACAGACGAATGAGATGAGAATTTGTCTCCATGCGATCGCTCCTTTGTTTAAATTTTAGTTTTAATTTAAGCTTTATTGAGTGCGATCGCCCAGTCTAGAGCTAGTTTCTTGTTGACAGAGATTGTATTAGATGAGGATTTAATATTTTGATTTGTAAAGGATTTATCTTGTCTACTTGCTACTTACTACTTCACTTGACTTTGGCTTTAAAGCGAATAAAACCGTAGGATTTAGGTGGAACTCCCGCACTAGTAGCATGGAGTAGAGTATCAGGAGACTGAACCACATCAACGGCAACTACACCACTGGTGTTATCGGCGGTGGATATGGACATATTCAAATTATTAGGATTTCTACAGGTTGTGGGTGGTTGCGTTCCTGCTTGGTAAAATTGTCCGCGATCGCTATCGACAAGATTAGTCAAGATATAGTTAGGGGTTGTTGGTAAAGTAGTTGCATTTAAACCCATAGCAATTCCCGTACTCGCACCATAGCCGTTGGGACTAAAATTCATTTCTGCTGGAACTAGGTCGCAAACAGTCACGTTAGTAGGATCGCCATCTCCATTGGAGAGGAAGTAAATGGTATATTCGACTTCATCACCAGGTTTAACTTGGTTATTTCCCTTAGAACCTTGAAGATAGGTATTGCGATCGGGCCATTTAGGATTGTCATCATCCGCCGCATGTGTGCCATCAGTAACATCTTGAAAACCTGTTATGGGAGTACCGTTAATGGCAGTAATGCGGTTTTGCAGCATTTGTACTGTTTCTGGGGTGAAGAACTTGGTGGTTTGAACTTGAGCGACGCTGTGAGCATAAACTTTCATTGGCATCAACAAGTGTAGCAATAGACTTAGAATTAACCCCAGGCATACCAATAATCTAAATTTCCACCGACGCTGACGGAAACGTTTATAAATAAATCGCGATCGCCTCTTGTTCATTTTTCCTCTTTGCTTGCTTGTTTAGCTTTAACTTCTGACTCTGGTTGTGCTGGAATCATTGTCGGTTGGCGATCGAAATCATCAATTAAATCGCTTACTTTCCAAGTCACACCAAAATAAATACCGCCAGCAGAACGAGAACCGCTAAAATCTCGGTCTTCTATATCACCAAATGCGTAACCAGCAGAGAGGCGTAAATCTGGAGTAAGGTAATAACCAGCTTCCAAAAGTAACGCTGTTTCGGTATAGCCTGCCGATGGTTGCCAAATCCAACGAGATTCCGCCGCTAGATCCCAATGATAGCCGAGACGATAGGTAGCCCTCAGTTGCAGTAGAGATACGGTACTCGAAGAAGTAAAATCTTCTGACATATAAGTGCTACTATTGCGAAGGGCGTATTTAGCGTAGAATTCCCAACGCCAATCGGGGGCGTAAATTCCTTCTACAGAAAAGACATGTTCCTTAGAACCAGTTCCTTGTGAAAACAAAATCGATTCGGGAATCAGACTGGGATTCTCTCTGTATTCGTATTTGAGTAATGCGTTAAAGCTATCGTCGTAGGGATCTCGATATGCCAAACCTACTTTCAAATCGCGAGTGACACCTAAATCTTCTAATCCTTGATTGGCGGAACTAGCTTGACGGTAGCTAAGTAAAGCGGTTAAATCTTCTGATGGTTTGCCACTAACATTAGCTGATAACACTGTGTTCTTACCGCCAGAAGAGGTTCGGTGTTCCCAGTTCAAACCAGCTTTAAAATCATTTCCAGTAGCGTATTCTACACCGACGTTATAACTATCTCCATTGCTGAAACCAAGCGCCGATGCACCCTGTCCAAAAGCAAAAGGTTGAGAAAATTGCACTCCCGAACCAGTACTACTAAAGCTACTAAAAGTATGTTCGTAGCCTAAATTGACATGGAGACTGGGAGTAAAGGTAACTTTTTGTTTTAAACCTAAACCTCCAGAACCGCCACTAGTAGTATCTCCCGCCATAACTGCATAACGACCAGTAATTGTAGCATCATGCCAGGGATGATAATCGCCGCTAACACCAATACTAGTAATCGATTTACCTGCATATTGACCGCGAGTAAACCATTGCTGAGAGAGATTGAGTTTAATTCCTTTAATAAATTCCCAATCTAAACCAACGGCGGTGCGATCGCTATAGACAGAATCGGTTTCTGAGGAAAGAGTGGTTTCGTTGAGGGCGGTAAGATTAAGATTATGAGTTAGAGGAGTGGTAAAGTTGGTTCTTAGTTGGCTGGAAGTTTGGCTGAGTTGATTGGGAGGTAGACGATCCTCGCGATCGCGCCAGAGTAAATCTACATTTAAGTTTGCTCTACCAAACCGTTGCTGTATTCCTGTAGAAATAGTAGTTAAACTATTATCTACCCTAGAACCTGGAATTGGTTCGGTGAAGGGATTGAGAAATTCTTCCAGAGTATCGATCGGACGGGGGGCAATGCCAAAATTATCTTGATGTTCGTATTGAAATTTAAGACTAGTATTCTCAGAAATCTTAGTCTGTACGTCGCCACCATAACGAGTTTGACCTGGAACAAAACTAGATGTAGCGTTATTAGAAAATCCTTCATCAGCGCGGCGATAGAAGGCATGAGCATGAATACTTTCGCTAAACTGATGCTGCCAATCAAAACGATAGGCGGAACCATTTACTAAAGGTGAAAGGGTCGTTCCATTGGCAGAATTTGCATATTCAGCAATTAATTTACTATTTTCTCCCAAGGAAATGAGAGTATCAAAACCATAGAGATGAAAATTATGATCGGATTTATTTTCTTTTAAGTAGGTAGCACCAATCCAACTTTCTTTACCAGCTTCTCTACCCAGATGATAGCGAACCCGACCGCCGATCATATCCGTATCCGATTCTTTGGTTTCAAACTGATAGGTAGCAACAATCCGACGCACCAAAATTTGACCGCGATCGCCTACATCTGTACGTAAAAGTGGTTGTCTAAATAATAAAGTGCCGCGATCGTAGTCGATTTCATAGTCTGTACCCAAGCTGAGACGTTGACGACTAATTAACTTGCCAGGGTTATTTAATTCTTCTAGTTCTAAATAAATATCTTCCGAACCACTTACCAATAAACGACGAGAGAGAAAATAATACCCAGAAGTTCCATCAGGGACGATTGTATCTCTTTGAAAACCTTCAATGTTATTAGCGTAAAAACCAGTAAATTGCAGATTGCCAAAATTATAGTTAGCCTTAAATCCATGCAAATCTCGCGTCATGGCGCTAAACTCTTGAGAGGCGGTAGCAAATTCTTCACTATGGTAATCGCCCCACATAAAATAGTTGGGATCGGCATGATCGATCTTAGAAGAACGCTCAAAACGTAGATACACACTATCGATCGAAGGGGTAACAACTTCTTTTTGGGAATTGTCACCAAAAACAGGATAGTCTTGCTCAGAAGTTTGATAGGTACGAAAGAGACGATTTTCACCATCGTTGTCTTGATTAAGCGGGCGATCGCTGTTGTAAGCACCCTTAAAACTCCATTCTCCAATACTTCCCGTTGCAAATACCGCCGAACTTAAATCTAGCTCCGTATCGTAGTCTTTGTCTAAAGGTAGAAAATCACGCCAACTATCATAAAAATTAACGCCTCTTGCTCCCAAACGCAGATCGACAAAGCCTGTCACCAAAGGCTGTTTGCGTAAAGCAGTCTCAAATTGTATTTGCGTAAAGCCTTCTAAATCTAGGGATTTAGCTTGAATACGTACCATCTGAGCATCTAATCCCGATCGCAAAGTAGCGCTAAATACTCCCTTTTTACTCTCTACCTGAAATCCTGGTGTATTTGGATGCTTGTCTTCACCGATAAATTCTCCAGCACTAGTATTAAGAGTTACAACACTCTCCCAATTAGAAACCTTGCCATGTTCGTCAAGAAATTGACCCTTTACCGTTGCGGTAGAATGTCCATCAGCAGCAATACGACTCTCTTCGGTGCTGATTTTTAACTCTTTTGGTTCACCCGCGACAAAAACCTTAATCGAAACATCAGGTAAAGCAACACCATTAACAGTAGCTTGAGCAGTTAAGCTATTTTCACCAGGTTTAAAACCCACACCATACCAAGTCTGAGTAGTGACATGGTTTTTACTATCAACCTCAGTCTTCCCAATTAACAGCGAATCCACAGGTGTGCCATTAACTAATAACTTCAAAGATGCACCTTCAGGAAACTGCACAGAAACCACACTAGAATAGCCATCTAAAAGGGTATCAGGGGCAGGGGTGAGGATTTTTACTGACGAGGGTGTAGGGGTGTCAGGGTGTACGGGTGTGGGGTGTGGGGTGTGGGGTGTAGGGGGAATGCTTTGTGCTTGCCCTGTTTGTGGGGTGTTGGGTGTAGACGTGTTAAGTGTAGGAACAGTTGATTCTACTTGCGCCTCTGCCTCTCTGCCTCTCTGCACCTCAGCCTCTGTGCCTCTGTGCCTCTGTGCCTCTCCGCTTCTCTGCACCTCTGAACCTCCACCTACCTCAGCCTGAGCGATCGCGCCAGCTACTACAATAGCGAGAGTA
Source organism: uncultured bacterium (assembly GCA_964548905.1). Lineage (GTDB taxonomy): Bacteria > Cyanobacteriota > Cyanobacteriia > Cyanobacteriales > Xenococcaceae > CAZJTL01. Next base: position 7,879 of record CAZJTL010000029.1, read on the forward strand.
AGAGCAAGATGGCTAAACCAACGAAGCGTTAACTTCATTTCTTCGCCTCCCCATCGCGAGGAGTGACTGCAAAGTTCATCCGCACCATTCCACCTGGTTCGAGGTGAACTAGTCTAGATTTGCTATTGCGCTCGCTGAAGTGATGATTGGGAGCGAGGGTATAGCCAGGAATGCTAATTAGGTCTAAAATACCTGTATGGTATCCTGAGAGCATATTGGCGACAGAAAACATGCCATTGTCATCGGTGACAATACGATTGCCATCTTCGAGGAAAATTACGGCATCGGGAACGCCTGGTTCTTCTGGTTGCTGCTCTCCGTCAAAGTTTTTATCGACAAATACTCGACCGATAATAATACCCGTGTCTCTAAGAATGCCAGTTTCAACCTTAAGATGATGAATGGCAGGGCCATCTTTAACAGGAAAATTATTATCAACGCGCAAACCATTGACGATCGCCGAGTTATCTCCCGAACCTCTAAGCGCATCTGGGGTTAATTGCGCCCCATAAACTAAATTGAGGGATTTACCAGCACCAAGCACCGCATCGGTAGTAAAATGGACGGTCTGACCATCACGTTGAGCTGCGATCGCAACTCTTTCACCGCCAATTTCACCAGCTACAGTTTTATCTACAAACTTAAAACCAGGTGGAAGGATATCTTTTACGTCGATTCCTTTGAGATCTGCTTTGGCTAAATTTTTCACAGAGATACGATAAAGTACCGTGTCTCCAGGTGCAGCAGCAGCGCGATCGCCTGTTTTGTTAATAGAAATTTCCTGTGCTTCACAGACGTTGGTAGCTAAATCTAAAACAGCTAAACTCAGTCCTACTCTTTCTGCGTCTCTAACTAAGACAATTTTGCCCGTGACAGTAGTTTGGTTGCCAGATGCAGTAATCGGTCTACCATCAAGAGAAGTAGCCGTATACTGGACACTACGCTTGCTGCGATCGCCGATGGTAATTTTAATTCGTCTTTGACTGTAAATTGAATTTTCAGGCGGCTTGACTACCAGAATAAAACTTCTACCTGTGTCTAGTTGTCCTCTTTCTGGATCGAAGAGAAAATTATATTCCCCGTTATCGCTATTTACCAGGAAAAAGGGATTACTATTCTGAATATTAGGCTTAACCCCTTTAGGAATTTTATTGTTAGGGTTATCTGGTAATTCGGTGGCGGTTAGAGTAACTAACCCAGTCATTCCTCCCGTTGGATCTTTGCTGTCTGGTTCGTAGAGAGCGATCGAAAAGCCTTGATAATCTGGTAAAGTTTCTCCTCCACAACCAGTAATTTTGCCCAGAGGATCGACTAATTCCGTCTCAATTAGGGGCAAAACTGTAAGAGACTGTTGAGAGAGATTATTACCGCAATCAGTACCAAGACTTATTTTTAAAGAAGTAGCTGTTTCGGTAGGAAGTTCGCCGATCTTAACTTTTACTGTCAATTTCAGAGATTCTTGAGGCGGAATAAATACATATTCAGAGGAATTAGTCGTATCGCCACTGCTAACTTCTTGAGAGTTAACTAGCATGGCATACTTAACCTCTGTCACCGTTCCCGAACCAGTAAAAGCTTTTTCTTGCAGAGTACTAGCTTTAGGAATTTCTACACTAGCAGTTGTTTCTCCTTCATTTTGCAGTAGAAATTGAAACTGTATTTCATCTCCTGCTTGGATTAAAGATTGTTCTCCGTTAAGAATGCTTTCTAAATCGCGATCGAGCTTTTCTCTAGTTTGAGTAACTAACTGTTGTGATTCAGGTTTTTCTAGACTTTGTGCAGCTTTTTGGCTAACTGTAGAAACTAATTCTGTTAAAAGAAGATTACTATTAATACCAGTCGCGATCGCCTCTTGAGCCGCTTTAGCTGCTGTTTGAGCTTCTATTTGAGTTAAACCGATCGCCAGATAAGTAGACTCAACTCCTGCGGTTAAGATCGCTAAAAGTTCCTCATCTTTAATTGCATTAATCTGGTCTGTTTTCTGAGGAAACTTGGCAATTAAAGCCAATTTAATGGCTGGACTAAGTTCAGCGCTAGTAATCTCCTCATCTAAGCCTACAAATGCTCCTAACGCTTTGATGCTAGCTTGGCTAGCTTCTTCTGGAGTAAATCCCACCTCAATTAACTTCTCAGTTAACCCATCTGCAAGGATACCTAGACTAACAATCTTATTACCGTCAATATCCTCAATTCCCTTAGCGATAAATTTAACCTGAGTGAAGCTATCTTGTTTAGTTGTCTCTGCATCACAACCAGCGATCGAACCTACTGGTGTAATCGGAGTTGGATTAAAAGCACCCACAACTGTCGCAGATTGTTCACTCTTACTATCGCTACACTCTACCCCCAAACCGATTTTTAAAGATTGAACGTCCTTATCCTTAATTTCACCAACAACAACTTTAATAGTCAGTTTTAAATCTTGCTGAGCAGGTATACTAACATTAGTAGTCTCGATACTGGCATCTAGTGGAGCAGTCGCTTGTTCGGTACTATCCAGGGGAATTAGTTGATACTCTACCCCTGTGACTGTACCGTTACCCGTTAAACCACTAGTTTGAATTGTCTCCGTATTGGGAAGTGGTAAGCTAACAGGTACTTGCCCTTCATTTCGTAAGGTAAACTCAAATTTGAGCAGCGAACCAGATGAAATACTAGGTTTTTGCTTAGGATCGCGGAATTTTTCTAGTTCGGCTTGTAAATCCTTCTGATAATTAATTATCCTCTCTTGCTTATCCGCCTCACCTAAAGTTTGTACGATCGCCTGCTTAGCTTCTTCGATCGCCAAATTTAAAGGTAAATCCAAACTATTAAGAATCTTGTCTTTAGCAGCATCAGACCCTATTTGCGCCTCTGTTTCTGTTAAACTAAGAGACATCAAAGTAGATCTATCTGTACCAGTCAGAACTAATAACAGATCTTCATCCTTAATTTGTTCTCGAATAGTTTTATCTAATTGCGATTTAATAATCGGAACAATTAAGTTAGTTTTAGTTTCTTTCGGTAAAGAAAGAAATAATTCTAAAACAGCAAGACTATTGTTTAATTGTTGCTCTTGTTCGTTGAAAAGTTTCGCTAAAGAATCAATTAAATTATTTAAATTGAAAACATTATTTCCGCTTTCATCTTTAACTCCATTAGCAATAACTTTAATTAATTTTTCTTGAGTTTGAGAAGATACTTGGCTCGAAGATGTATTTTCAATTGAATTAGAAATAACTTCATTAATATTGTTTGTTTCGTCATCACTATAGTTAGCGATCGCCGTATTTTTAAGAATTGCATTACTACTATTTCCTTCACATTTCAAAACAGTTTCTGCTGAAGCGATATTGATTTGTTTAGGTAATAAGCTATTAGAAAATATAGCTAGAGATAAGATTAAATGAAGAGAAAATTTGCTTTTGGTTAGCCAAGTTTTATAAATAGAAACCACATAGAATCTCCTTGTAGTGGAGCTGAGAGGCTGAGGGGCTGAGGGGCGGAGAGGCGGAGAGGCTGAGAGGCGGAGGGGCTGAGAGGCGGAGGGGCTGGGATGCTGAGGGGCTGAGGAGAATATAGAGTTAACATCTTTCCTGCTTCCCTGCTTCTCTGCTTCTCTGCTTCCCTGCTTCCCTGCTTCTCTGCTTCTCTGCTTCCCTGCTTCCCTGCTTCTCTGCTTCCCTGCTTCCCTGCTTCCCTGCGCCCTAATTAACGCACTTTCACGTCATACATAGCAGTCAATCTCACTTTAGGATCGATCGCCTTACTAACTTGCCATTTAATATGGGTGTAAGCTTCTGCTGGTGCGGGACGTTTTTCAACCTTGCCATCGGGAAGGGTTACTTCTACCATGGGCTGTTCTACATAGGTTTGACCGTTATCGATGCTATAAGTAATCTCTGCATTATTATTGCTGCTAGCAGAACTTAATTCGTAAACGGTTTTAGCAGGAATGGGTTGAGTAATAACTAAATCTTCAGCCGCGCGATCGCCCATATTTTCGCTACTAACTTGGTAGCGTAAAGAATCTCCAGGCATTACTACCGCATTATTTTTTAGTTCTTCCCAGGTAATTTTTTCTTTTCCTTCTGCATCTTTAGTGACTAATTTCTTAGCTACAATCAGATTTAATTTAACATCGGGTCCCTTAATTGCTTGGGCGATCGCCTCTCCTACTTCCTGAAAACCAGCTAACACGGGTGTATTGTCAAGAAAGGGGATTGAAGTGGCAATTAAAGCTATTGCAGCAACACTAAAAATTGATGAGCGTTTCATGTTCAATATACCTTCAAAAATTGAGAAAATCTTTTACCTATTTACTTCAGGCTCGGTTGTGATACACCTTCAAGAGAAGGTGCATCTTTGCCGTTAATCGTTATTGAACCTTGCGTTGGAAATTAAAGGTTCCAGAGTCTTGTGGTGCTAAGGTTTGAGTGACATTATCAACGTATTTGGTGACACCAGTAGCACTAGCATTACTAGAATTACCATTTTCCGTATAGGTAATAGTTCCGCCTGTGCTGTCGCTAGCAGTGTTGGCAACATTAATACTGTCGATATCGCCATTATTATCGTTATCGCGCGCCCAAGTGTTGGGAAGAGTAGCGCCATCTTCAGTGATAACTATGCCGTTAGCATTGAGAATCACGTTGTTGGAGCCACCGCTAGGCTGAGTTTCCGAGATGTTTTTGTACCCGATTTGATATTCGATGATGTTACCTGGTGCCGCTTGCTTGTCAGCAATACTGAAGTTTTGATAAGCAGAAGGAACAGCAGGGCCATCGCCTAGAAGTACTCTCGATTTTTTAATTAGTTGCAGATAGCCAAAATAGATGCGATCGATCGTTGTGTTTTGAACCTCGGTAGTATCGAGATCGTTGCCACTATCGGCATCAATGAAGGCAACTAAAGAAACTCCGTAGCCTCCAACCAAAGGATCGTCAGGGTTAGTACTAGAACCATCTGGAGCAGTAGAAACTTTAGTACCAGTAGGTAAATTGATTTCTACACCATAATTATCGGTAGCTCCAGCACTTAGGGTTATAGAAATAAGTGAGGTACTTGAAGTAGTCCAAGTCGTTCCATTGTAAGTATAAACGACGCTAGTTGTACCTTTAGTTAGGGTAACTGTAGTATTTGTCGGTATATCAGAAAGAACCGTCGGTGCTATAGGCACTATCTTGTAGGTATTGAGGCTAGTACCGTTGTTTTGAACTGTATTGGTAAACTGAACAGGAGAAGGATCGCCAGTACCGTTAAAACTAATTCCACTTGATGTTACCGCAGATTTATTGGTAAAGTCATCGTTAATACCTGTAGGCCCTACAGCGTCAGCATGACCACTCGGACCATTGAGAACGGAATTAGTACCGCCTGTTGCCGTTAAGTTAGTTACGTTAGCTTCACCTTCAGCGCCAGTACCAGTGTTGTCATTACCAGGATCGGTTCCAGTAGCAGTTAAATCCGTAGAATCGTTAATATAACCGTCTCCAATGTCACCAGCAGTTGGGCTACCATCGGGAAGTCCATCTCCATTAGCATCTGTACCGAAGGGAGTACCAGTGTCGCTGTAGTTACTTGGATTTTGGTCGCCAGATTCATCAACAATTAGCTTATTAGCAGTATCTCCCGATGTTTGACCAAAAACTTGAGCTATATTAGCAACTTGTAACGAACTTGAGGTATAGGTACTTTCAACTCTTATTGTTATTGGGAAAGTAGCAGCAGGTGTCGAGCTTGGAGCTATAGCAGCGTTTGTACTGGTATTGATAAAACCGATACGAGTTACAGTGCCATCGGTAGGCATTGGAGTTGCACTATGGCGTACCCACGTTGCACTATTAGCATCAGTGGTTACAGCACTAGTTGTATAGACTACTTCCCATCCAGATGGAGCAGTAGGAACGGTTACGATGTCTGTATTAGCTGGAATGGCATCTGATACCAAAATGCGTGTTTCAGCACCAGTATCAAGGGTAATATTTGTACCAGTTAAAGCAGTAGGAGTTAGACCGTTATTTGTAGTGTCGGTATTCTGAACAGTTAAGTCTAAATTGTAGGTAATTGTGTCGTCTGCAAGATTGTTGGTAGTACCACTATTATTTGTCGTGGCTCTAGTTTTCTCGATTTTGGCAAGAGCTAAAGGCTTGGTTTGAATAACCTGGGCTACCGTTAAAGTTGTGAAATTACTAGCCTCTCTAGTACCATTGGCTGGAGCGCCAGCAGTTTCACCGCTAACACCATCTGCATTATCAACTGTGTAGACATCACCGCCATCGACATCAGTACTGCGATCGATGTTTTGCTCGTTGTCTGCGGGGGTATCACCAAGTTCAACCTTAATTACATCGTTAGTGTCAGCACCACTAGCAATAAGTACAGGTACTCTTACTAGTACAGTACCGTTTACGGGAATAGATCCAGTAATGTATTCTGTGCCTGTAAAGTCTGTCCAGGTGTTATTAGTTGTATTGAAATATTGCAGATTACCGCTAACACTTCCAGGGCCAGTAACAGTAGCACTGTTAGGAATTCTAAATGTGGTTGGGTCATTACCTACGTTTGTAACGGTAAAGTTATAGTACCAAGTGTCACCAGCTTCAACTTGACCATCTAGTGTTGTCTGAGGATCGCTGTTTTCGGTGGGAGCACCCGTGACCGTTAAGTTAATACCTGCAACCTCAGCAACAGTAATTGTTACGGTATTAGATTGAACATTAGAAACCTGACCAGTACTAGGATCTTGATAGGTTGCTGTTGCAGTGTTGCTAATTGATGTACCAGCACCAGTACCAAGGGCAAAAACGGGTAGAGTTATCTGAGAAAGGCTAGTAGTAGCCAAAAGTAAACTGATTAGAGAACGGCAATATCTATTTTTAGAGATTGCCTTGTCTTTGCTTCTTTTCATAGCCAACTAATTTCCAAAAGTAATAATTTGGTTTTGAGTAGAAAAAATAAAATGCCAAGTTTCCAGAGACATAGCCTTTCTATGTCTCTTTTGTAGTTATGCCTGCTCCATTAAAATTAAATCTGTGTCATGCTCAATCCCTTTTAGATTCTTGGTTCCGTTTTACTACTCTCAGAATGACAGAGTGTAATAATGACAGCTTGAGAGAATTTACATAGGGATGGTCATAATATCTAAGAAATTTGCTCCAAATTTAAAAATTCATTTCAGTAGTTTTGTCTAAGATAAAGTTTTCCCTAAAAAAACCAAAACATAACACTCTATATGTAAATTTTTTTTATCTGTAGAGCGATCGCGAGTAAGATTGACAAGAACTAACGTCAATCCGTAAAAAACACAAAGATTTGCAACACATCAATATCCAAATCGAGTTAGATTGAAAAAATCGGCTACTATTTGATAGTGGAGGATATACCAATCGTTTTTGGAGCCATATTCTCCTTGATTTCTGTTTATTTTTAAACACCGTGCTTGTTGACTTATCGGTCAAGTGGCGCGGTTTTTTGTGCTTTGGCGATAGAATGACAGAGAAGGCAGGGAGCAGGGAGCAGGGAGCAGGGAGCAGAGAGGCAGAGAGGAAAATGAAGTTGGGGAAACAATGAGCAATTAACAATGAGCGATGAACAACTAACAACTAATAACCAAAAACAAATAACAAACAACCAACAATCAACATACCCAATTGTGGAAACTTTTCACTCAGTTCAAGGAGAAGGTGCTTGGACTGGGGTTAGTGCTTTCTTTATTAGACTGGGTGGATGTGATGTTTATTGTTCTTGGTGCGATCAAAAAGAATCTTGGAATCCGAAAAAACATCCCCAACAAACAGCAACAGAATTAGCTCAAATGGCAAAATCTTCTTGTCCTGCGATCGTAGTGATTACAGGAGGAGAACCCTTAATGCACGATCTCACTACTTTAACCAAGGAATTACATCAAGTGGGAATGAGAGTACATCTGGAAACTTCTGGCGCTCATCCTTTTAGTGGTGAATTTGATTGGGTGACATTTTCGCCAAAAAGATTTAAATTGCCTCATCCTAGTATTTACGATCGCGTTAATGAATTAAAAATAGTCATAGTCGATCGCGAAGATTTAGAATGGGCAGAATCTCAAGCAACTAAGGTAAAATCACAAACTCTTAAATATCTGCAACCGGAATGGGATACACCCCAAAGTCAAGAGTTAATTTTTGAATATGTTCTCAAACATCCTCAATGGCGCATTAGTTTGCAAACCCATAAATTTTTACAAGTTCATTGAAGAAGCAAAAAGCCATTAATTTTGACTCTTACCTTCCCATCAACCTTCTGCCTTCTGCTCCCTGCTCCCTGCTCCCTGCTCCCTGTTAATTAAAAAAACCGTGACATTAAATTATAAACTAGACGAAAAATAGTAATAGCGGCGATCGTCGCTGTTGCCACTAAGACAGCAATACTTACAATCAGGGTAAAATTTAAACCACCGCGCAAGACTGGAAACCAAAAAATTAAACCCAAACTAATTCCAGCAATAATTAATAAATCGACTTTTTCAATAATGCGACGATATTGAGCAAAAATCAATCCGCCCACGATCGCACCCCACAAACCAATACTAACGCCTAAACCGAGGTTGAATGCAGAGAATCCACTTACTAAAGCAATATATAGCAAAGTTGCTTCAAAGCTAGTAAAAGAAGCGTTAACAAATAATTCTAGCAAGGAAAAAGAAATAGATCGCGATCGCTTCTGAAGAAAAGACAAGGGATCGGGTTGGTTATTAATAACTGCTGGCAAAATCGATGCACCTGAGACAGAAAGAGATGAAGCTTGTAGCGCCATCAAAACTTCTGCTGCTGACTGAAAGCGATCGCGAGGAGTGGGTAAAAGTAAGCGATCTATAATAGCAGCCAAGCGATCGCTAACATCATCGATTTCAGAGCGCCAATTCCAAGTATTGTTGAAAGGATCGTATAATTCTTCTGGTGGTTTACCTGTGAGCAAATTAGCGCAAGTAACAGCGAGAGCGTACAGATCGGTAGAAGGAAATACTCTAGCACCAGACTTTTGCTCTGGAGGAGCATAGCCAACTGAAAAAATCCCTGTCGAATTTCCTGATTGACTTTCTCCGCCTTTAGTTATCTGTTTAACTGCACCAAAATCTACTAAATATAAAATTCCCCGAGTGGAACGAATTAAATTAGATGGTTTAATATCTCTGTGAATTGAACTATTGTTGTGAACGAATTGTAAAACAGGCAGAATTTCTTCAAGTATTTGAATTACTTCCCTTTCAGTAAACTTACCTTTAAGATCTAGTTCATCCTCTAAGGTTCTGCCTTCGATATATTCTTGTACTAGATAAAATAGCTGTTCTTGTCGATCGTTATTTTTGTTCGGAACTACTAGCGGGAAATAGGCATATAAGTCTGGTATTTGTCTATGTTTATTTCCTAACTGTTCTAGAGCAACAGCTTCTCGTTCAAATAAGGTTTGTGCAATTTCTAATTCTTGTTCGCTGAGATTATCAGGAGGTTGAAATTGTTTGACTACACATTCCCGCATGGCAGGAGTGTAGCGATCGCGTGCCAAAAACGCTCTACCAAAACCTCCTTCTCCTAATAGTTTAGAGGGAATGTATCGATCGGCTAGAATCAATGGCATTCCACAGGTAGTACAGTATTTTTGCTGAACTGTCTTCAGATTCGATAAATCATCAAGCTCGGCAAAATAGTTTTGAGGACAAGGACACTCCGGTCGGGTACAGCAAATTTCCATTCTCGATCGAGCTGGGTTAGGGATTAGGGGGTAGGGGTTAGGGAGCAGAGGAGCAGGGGAGCAGAGGGAGCAGGGGGAGCGGAGGGAGCGGAAGAAGAAATAAAAACTATTGCCTATTGCCTTCTGAATTCTAACTTCTAACTTCTAACTTCTGACTTCTGACTTCTGACTTCTGCCTTCATTTACTAGCTTGTTTAGCTATCGGCTGACTGCGAAACTATTTCTCTAAGACGATCTGGGTCTTGATATAGTTTAGTAAGATCGTATAATTCGGTTCTAGTGGAAAAATGGGGTAAAATTTCCTGACTAAAAGCTTCTGCTGCTTTAGAGCAATAACGATTGGGATTGACGATCGCCGATAACATCCGTTTAACTTCCACATCCTTGATTTTAGCTCTGTGCAATGCTCCCATTTGCAATTCCTTTTCGATCGCAGTTGTGGAGACAAAAGCTGCCCCCAATCCAGATTGAACGGCGTTTTTAATAGCTTCGATCGAGTTTAATTCCATTTCTACTTTCAGTCTTTTCGTATCGATATCATAACGACTTAACACTTGATCGATAACTTTGCGGATCGTTGATTGTGAGTCTAGAGTGATAAATTGCAGTTTGTATAAGTCTTCTTTTTGAATAGTTTCTAATCTTGCCAAAGGGTGAAAAACTGGCAAAATTAAAGCTAATTCGTCTTCAGCATAGGGAATAATCGCCAAAGTCTCTTGTAATTCTGCGGGAACTTCACCACCAATAATGGCTAAGTCCACCTGTCCGTTAGCAACTCCCCAAGAAGTACGCCGAGTTGAATGAACTTGCAATTGTACGCTTACATCTGGATACTTTTGTCTGAACATACCAATCATACGGGGTAGTAAATAGGTTCCCGTAGTTTGAGATGCGCCAACAATTAGAGTTCCGCCTTGTAAATTTTGTAAATCTTCGATCGCTCGACAGGTTTCTTGACAAAGAGCAATAATTTTTTCACCATAACTAAGGAGTAAATGTCCTGCTTCAGTTAGCTGCGCTCTTCTACCACCGCGATCGAACAGAGGTACATTGAGTTGTTTCTCTAAATTTTGTACTTGCAAGCTTACGGCTGGTTGTGATACATAAAGACTATCTGCGGCACGCTTAAAACTCCCTTCTGCGGCGATCGCTTTGAGAATGCGGAGTTGATCTAATGTAAAAGGAATGTCCATAGTTTTAAAAATGGAGTAAATTAAATAACGCTTGAAGAAAACTGATTGTTCAAGACGATTCGGATTGGCTAATTTACCAAAGCGATATCCAAACTATTTTTTATGCTTCATTCGACAGTACCATAACAGGGGTAGCAAATTTTTCTAGAACCATTGCTAATCTCTTAGAATCGATAGATTAGTTTAATTTATTTTGTTTAAGATAAGGTTATGAAGGAAGTAAATTGGCTAACATCTAGTCATTTCATCATGTTGGGATTGCTATTGGGCTTTGCTATTGCTCATAGTGGACTAGCCGCACTAAGACCTTGGGGAGAAAGTAAAATTGGAGCGAGATTATATCGAGTTTTGTTTGCTTTAGTTAGTATTCCTTTTGCTACCGTTCTGATTATCTATTTTTTCAATCATCGTTATGATGGTTGGCAATTATGGCACTTACAGGGTAGTGCGACAATAAAAACGATAGTTTGGATTCTCTCTGCTATTTCTTTTATTTTTCTTTACCCTGCTACTTTTAACTTATTAGAAATTGCGGCGATCTTCAAACCCCAAGTTTATCTATATGAAACAGGAATTATCCGTATTACTAGACATCCACAGATGGTGGGACAAGTAATTTGGTGTATTGCTCATACTCTTTGGATCGGTACAACTTTTACCATAGTTACGTCTTTGGGATTGATTTTGCATCATCTTTTTGCTGTTTGGCATGGCGATCGCCGCTTGTACAAACGTTACGGAGAAGCTTTTGAAATTGTTAAAGCCAGAACCTCGGTAATTCCTTTTCAAGCAATTCTAGATGGTCGTCAAACCTTGAAATGGCAAGAGTTTTTCCGTCCTGCTTACTTGGGCATACTCGCTTTTGTTATGTTATTTTGGTACGGACATCCTTGGTTGATTAAAGTAACGGCTCAGTTATATTGGTGACACATTTTTTTTCAATGAAATTTATTTAACTTGAGGTCAATTAGATGTAGCATGATCCCAAGCTTATTTAACAATCATCGAAAAAATACTCAGATTATGATTCTTTCAGTTAATGAAAAGAATTTTTCACAAGAAGTTTTAAATTCATCCCAACTCGTTATTGTCGATTTTTGGGCTCCTTGGTGCGGTTTGTGCAAAGCGATCGTTCCCATCTTACTCAAATTGCAATCTGAATCAACTCAACCAATTAAGTTAGTTAGCATCAATGCTGACGACAACTTAAAACTGGCAAATACCTATCGTCTCAAAAGTTTACCAACTTTACTGGTATTCGAGCGCGGTGTTATTATCCAAAGATTTGAGAATTTTCATAGTAGAGATGGACTCTACCAAGTCTTATCAGAAATCGTACTTACCTCAGTAGCTCAATCAGTATAAACAAGGGAGCAGGACGGCGCTTTTTATTCGGAGGGAACCTCCGAATCCGCGCCTTGAGCAGGGAGTAGGCAGCAGATAGGCAAGAGGCAAGAGGCACTCATGCAAGAGTTAAGCATTCAAAAGCATTGTTTCTCCTCCGCTCTAGGGCAACCACAAGAGATTGCGCCTACATCTATCCTGATTCTTTGCTCCTCAGCCTCTCTGCTCCTCAGCTTCTCTGCTTTTCTGTCCCTAGCCCCTAGCCCCTATTCCTTAAATTACGCTTTACTTGAAGGAATAATTTTTTCAAGCGCAAATCTAAAGAATAACCTCTTTGAGTTTGGATGACGTAGGTTTCTGCAAGGCGATCGTGGAAGGCTTGACAATAATTCTCGTCGGCTAAAGCAATACTGCAATCAGCGACTAAGGGGGAAATCAGCAGTAGCATAGAAAGACCCAAGCCCATATTTAAGCCAATCATCGCTAAAAAGGCAGCAGAACCAACAATTCCCTCTCTTTTTACCAATGTTAATAAATCGGGAACACGATTGTAGCGACTATCGATAATTTTGATATCTAGAGCGTAGCGACCAAGACTTTGACCCTGGTTTTTATCTACTACCACTACCCTCAAAATTAGCCAAGAGATAGCAAAAACTAAGCCTTGAAGCAAAATATTGCTAACTGTTAAGCTAATTATCCAAACGATAACAAAATCAATTAAAAATGCTCCTGTCCGTCGTTCGATCGGTACTTTGGGAAAACGTCTAGGAACTAGTTTTTCAGTGGACATAGTTTGCGATAACGACAAGCATCGAACTACAGGAATATGCATTTAAATAATTATAACGAATCTAGTTCTTTTCAATTCAGTTTTCTGTTTATTTTTACTAATTGTCTTAGTTATTTGTTTTAATCAAGACCAAGATTTTCGATACAATCTCAGCAAAAACACCTGCGTAAAAACTCTGATTAATTTAAGGATTTGTCGAATTGCGATCGCTAGAATAAACTTAAAAAGTACTTTTGCTTAATTGCTGATTATTTATGTTTAAAAAATCTAAAGCAATTTATCAATTATTGTGCGGTTTGTTGACATTAGAAGTACTTTTTTTTGCCGATCGCGCTCAAGCTTTTTCATTATTAGTTGATGATTTTAGCGAACCAGAATCAGATCTACAATCTGTAGTTATTCGCAATCCAAAAGCCAAGCTCGATATACCTGGAATTGGTAAGGTTTCATTACCATCGATTCCCAATTCTCAATCAGAACCATTCACTTCAATTCTGGGAGAATATCGAGATTTATCCTTGACAACTACCCAGGTTCCTGCTGGATTAAATACCAGCTCAACACAGGTTATTGATGAGTATTTAAGTATTTCTAACGATACAGATATTCAAGGAACATTAAAAGTTGTTTGGGATGGTGATGACGATCCGAGTACAATAAATCCACTAGGATTGAGAACAAACGCAACAACAGGTATAGATCTTACTTTAGAAAATAATTTAGATGGAATCCTGCTAGGAATTCTTTCCGCCGACCATCATTTAGATATCACTTTCGATGTTTATACAGACGCGAACAATTATTCAACCGCGCATCATCTATTTACAGAATCAGTAGATTCTGATGCTCCAGTTAATTACTTTTTTTCTTTCGATCGCGATTTTCAAGTAGTTAAAGGTTCGGGCGCAGATTTTAGCAATGTAGGAGCATTGCAAATGACTATCTCTGGACTAAAAGAACTAGATGCAAAAATAAGCTTTGTTAAAGCTACCCAAGAAACAATTAAAACTCATGAAGTTCCCGAACCTAATCTTGCCTGGTTTAGCTTGGTTTCAATGATTATTATCGGGTCAACATTAAGTCGTAATTCGTAATTTGCCTATTGCCTATTGCCTATTGCCTACCTATACTTAGAAATTTAATTTTACCTACCTAACTTATATATGGCTATTCAATACGGAACAGAAAATAACGATTCACTCACTGGCGATCGCGATATAGATTCTCTTTACGGTAAAGCTGGAAATGATACTTTAATAGGAAAAGATGGCAGCGATAATCTCTACGGTGATACAGGTGAAGATTCCCTCGACGGTGGCGCAGGACAGGATTATCTTTATGGTGGAGATGATAATGATAAAATCAAAGGCGGATCGGACATAGATTTCATCCATGGCGATGATGGTGACGATCTCGTGTTTGGCAATGCAGAAGGCGATCGCCTATATGGAGATGCGGGAAGTGACACTCTTAGTGGTGGAAAAGGTGACGATTATCTTGACGGTGGTAGTCACAGCGATCTTCTAATTGGTGGTACTGGTAACGATACTTTCTCTTTCATCAATCCAGCAGAGGCGATCGATACAATTTTCGATTTTGCTGAAGGAGATAAAATTGCTGTCTCTACGATCAATTTTAGAGCCACTTCAACCGACCAATTTTCTTATGATGACGAAACAGGCGCACTTTATTTTGATGCCTCTTCTACGGATGATATAACGCCAATTCAATTTGCTCTTTTGCCAAGCGATCTAGGTGATATTTTTAACCCTAGTGAAGATATTATTTTTCCCGACGCTAACGCTAAAGATATTTAACCTCAGTTCGGGTTAAGACAGCTTAAAGGGAGGGTAGGTATCAGCAGGGAGCAGGGAGCAGGCAGCAGGCAGCAGGCAGCAGGGAGCAGGGAGCAGGCAGCAGGCAGCAGGCAGCAGGTTTACTTGAGAAGACGTGACTTTCCTGTTTTCTACATCCTGCCTCTTGCCTCTTGCCTCCTGCCTCCTGCCTCCTGCCTTCTCTTGACGGCTGAGAGCTAAGCTGATCCCGAACTCAGGTTATTTAGGGACAAGCCTAAATCGATACCGATCGCTTTCTGGGTATAAAATTGTTCTGTCTGCGGGGTAAAATTCGCCGATAGTTGTATGAGAAATTGGGCTTAACAGTCTCATTTGAGTCTGGTTTTTCTTCCTGCATTTTCGGCAAGGAAACGATCGTTTTAAATATTTGTTGGGCGATCGCGCTGTTGGCATTGTCGGTCAGGTGAATCGCATCGTTAAAAATGGGAACTGGCAGGCGATCGCTATTATGATAAAAATCGATCGTCTTGACGTTTTTCGGTAAGTATTTTTGTAGTCGTTGGCTCGATTCGATCAAAGCAGGATAATTACTCTTCATTTTTTGCATGTATTTTCTGCCCAACTGAACTACTACTTCTTTTTCAGGAGCAGATAATTTACTGAAATTATGACCAGTAATTTCGGGTTGTACGGCAATTACTAGGGGAATACGAGCGCCAGCACAAAGACGAGCAATTTGTTTGTGATTGTGGAAACGGCGGTTGACTCTTTCTTTTAATTCTTGTTTATCTGCTGGTAAATATTTCTCGATCGGCTTGATTTCTTCAGTTAAAACCAGGCTGGTTTTGGCGACTAGTGGCTGTTTGTAGACTAACCAAGAGTCAATTTGTCTGGCTAAATAACTATGAGCTACTAAGGGTTGAAAACCTTGGCTCAAATAAGCCCTAAAATGAACTAGAGGATTGTTGATGTATTTTTCTAGACTGGGAATATCAGTCAATTTCTCTGAGCTAGGAAGCATCAAATCGGCATAACCATCCAGAACCACAATTAGATCGGGTTTGTAGGGTAAAATTTCCATGGCTAATTGTGCCAATTCGTTACCAGAAGAGTAACCAGGAACGGCGGCATTAATTACCCGATATTTGCCAGGTTTGAGCTTGGGAGGTGGCGCGATCGCTGGCTTAGGTGGATTTGCATCTGGGGAAGCAGGTTGGGGTAGAAACAGATTGGGCGATTGTTGCTGTTGTTTGATTCTACTTTGCAAAAACATTTGTAGCTGGGTGGCAATGGTCATTTCATTTCCAGAATTTAACTGACCAAAAGCAGTAGAACCACCTAAGAGAAATACCCTAATTTCATTTTTAGGTTTGTCTAGAGAAAGAGGGAAGCGATCGCGAAAGCCTTGTTCGTTAATTTGCCAAAACTGGTTTTCCTGTTTTCCTGCTAATTGATAGCCTACCGATAAGCTTCTTTGAGCAACCAAGTTACCGTCTTTAGCTAAAGTAGCATAGGTTTGTTGTTGTTCGTTAACAAATTTGAGATTATAAGCACTAACCTGCTCTGGTTCTCTCAATTTTGCCCCAGAATACTCGCTTTTGTTGCTAAAACCCGCTAAAATTCTGGTCAATAGCTCTAACAAAACAACGATTGTCAACAGAAAAATCGACAAGTTTACTATTGAAAAATGAATGCGTTTTGACTTACGTTTAGAAAAAAGAGGACGAGGACGAGGACGATAATGAGATTTAAACATAAAACAAATGCCTCAGACCGTATTTGTGGATAAATACCGCTAAACAAATTTCCATAGCCGAAAAAGTGATACATTTACACTGAACATTAGCTAACAATTATTCCGAGCCATCTTACTTACATATACATCAATCCTAGTATCGATATTATTGATGAGTTACAAATTATTATTTGTGTGTTTGGGCAATATTTGTCGTTCTCCTTCGGCAGAGAATATTATGAATCACTCGATCGAACAAGCAGGTCTTAGCAGTCAAATTGAATGCGATTCAGCAGGTACATCTAGCTATCATATCGGTTCTCCTCCCGACCGTCGCATGAGCGCTGCGGCAGCTAAACGAGGTATTGAGCTTAAAGGTAGAGCTAGGCAACTAAAAGTATCTGATTTTGAAAAGTTTGACTTAATTTTGGCGATGGATCGCGATAACTATCGTGACATTCTCTATCTCGATCGCGAGGAGAAATATAGGCATAAAGTACGCTTAATTTGTGAGTTTGCTTCTCATCATCCAGAAAAAGAAGTACCCGAT
Organism: uncultured bacterium; assembly: GCA_964548905.1. GTDB lineage: Bacteria > Cyanobacteriota > Cyanobacteriia > Cyanobacteriales > Xenococcaceae > CAZJTL01. Next base: position 24,998 of record CAZJTL010000029.1, read on the forward strand.
CCCTATTATGGAGGACAAGCAGGTTTTGATAATGTAATCAACTTACTTTTAGATGCTTGTTCTGGTTTACTAGAGTACGTTGTCAGTTCTCAAAAAATAGTTGTTAGAGATTAGTTTGTTTATTCCCAAGTAGGCACGATGAATAGATTTAATTTGGAGATTTTTAAAAAGTTTTGGAAGATTGCCAAACTTTATTGGTTTGGGGATGAGAAAAAAGGCGCTCTTACTCTACTCGTGCTACTGGGAATTTTATCGATTGCCTACACTGGTTTGGGATTGATGTTGAACCAGCAGAGGGGAAACATTATTTCTTCACTGTCTGCTAAAAGTGCCGAGCGATTTCAACAAACAATTTTAATTTTCTTGGGAATTCTGGTTATTTATGTCCCTCTGTTTGCTAGCTTTAACTATTCTCAACAAAAATTGGGAATTTTTTGGCGAAGGTGGTTAACTCATAGTTTCCTCAAGAATTATTTTACCGATCGCGCTTTCTACAATATAGGTAACTTCAGCGACAAAATTGATAATCCCGACCAACGTATCTCTGAAGATATCAAGAGTTTTACTCAAGATTCTTTAAGATTTTTATTGATTTTTGTAGTTTCCCTTTTACAGATCGCTGGTTTTAGCACGCAACTTTGGGCAATTTCGCCAATGCTAGTTTTGTTCTTGTCAGTTTACGCGATCGCGGGAACGATGATTACCATCGGTGTGTTTGGCAAAAAACTAGTCAAAGTTAACTTCGACCAACTTAAAAAAGAAGCAAATTTTCGTTTTGGACTGGTTAGAATTAGGGAAAATGCCGAATCTGTCGCTTTTTATCAAGGTGAAGCACAGGAATCTAGTAAGCTCAAACTATTATTTCATGAGGTTTTTAATAACTTCAATTTACTGATTCTCTGGCAAGAAATATTTTTAGGACTATTTACTAACGCCTACGAATTTATTCCCTTCATTCTTCCCGCCGTTGTTGTTGCACCTAGTGTTCTTTCTGGAGAATTTGAAGTTGGTAAAGTTACCGAAGCTCAAGGTGCATTTTTGAGCGTTTTTGGCTCTTTAAACGTAATTGTCAGTCAATTCACCAATCTGACTGGTTTTGCTGCTGGAGTCGATCGTCTTTACGATTTTGCCGAGTATATTGAAAAATCTGGCAAAGTAGATGAAGAAGATGATTCTCTAGTTGAACGTCCAACCATAGAAACTTTACAAGATAGTCGCTTAGAAATTCACAATCTCACCCTCAAAACTCCTAACTATCAAAAAACCCTTTGTCGGCGACTATCTTTAGAAGTCCCATCAGGACAAGGTTTATTAATTGTTGGAGAAAGTGGTTGCGGTAAAAGTTCTTTACTAAGAGCGATCGCTGGTTTGTGGAATTCAGGATCGGGTGTGATTATTCGTCCTCCCCTCGAACAAATGTTGTTCTTACCCCAACGTCCCTACATGATTTTAGGTACACTGAGGAATCAGCTACTCTACCCTCATGCTGACACAGAAATAGAAGATCGCAAACTTTTGGAAATAATGGATTTAGTCAATTTACCAGATTTGCCCAAAAGATTTGGTCTGGATACCGAAGCAGATTGGTCTGATGTGTTATCTTTAGGCGAACAGCAAAGATTGGCATTTGCTCGCGTTTTGATTGCCAATCCACCTTATGCCGTCTTAGATGAAGCTACTAGTGCTTTAGATATCAACAACGAAGCGAATCTTTACAAACATCTGCAAGAAACTAGAACAACTTTTGTCAGCGTCGGACATCGTACTAGTTTGAATGAATACCATCATCTTCTCTTAAGACTCTCTGAGGGAGGAAGTTGGGAGTTTAAAGAGATTAACTAGAGATTAGGGATTAGGGATTAGGGATTAGGAAAATGGCAGTGTTTAACCCAGAAATTTCTGGTAACTCTCTTCCTCCACAGAACATCGAAGCTGAAGAACTCATTCTCGGTGGGATTTTACTCGATCCAGAAGCAATGGGACAAGTAGTAGATATTCTCATTCCCGCCGCTTTTTATGTCAAAGCACATCAAGAGATTTATAGCGCAGCCTTAATTTTACATGCACAGGGCAAACCAACAGATTTAATGGCAGTGACGGTTTGGTTAGCCGATCGCAATCAGCTAGATAAGGTAGGAGGTAATGCTAAACTAGCAGGATTACTAAATCGTACCGTATCAGCAGCTAATATCGATCGCTACGCCAGATTGATTATGGATAAATATATCCGTCGTGAATTGATTGCTGCTGGACATGAAATAGTTGAGTTGGGATACGAGACAGCAGAAGAGTTAGAAACCGTCCTCGATGAATCAGAACAGAAAATTTTTCGTCTCACTCAAGAAAAACCCCAACAAGGTTTAGTTCCGATCGCCGATACTTTAATTCAAACTTTTAACGAACTGGAAAACCTGCACCAGCAAACCTCAATGCCTGGTATTCCCTGCGGTTTTTATGACTTAGATGCTATGACAAGTGGTTTTGGTCGTTCCGATCTGATTATAGTCGCTGGTAGACCGTCGATGGGGAAATGTCTTGCTGCTGATTCCGAAATTGTTTTAGCTGATGGTAGTGTAGCGACAATTGCAGAAATTTATCAGCGCCAACAGGCAAAAATCTTAACTCTCAAAGATAATTGGAAATTTGCAACCATTGAACCATCTGCGTTTATTGACGACAGTATCAAACCAGTATTTCGAGTAATTACTCGTTTGGGACGAGCGATCGAAACAACTGTTACCCATCCCTATTTGACGATTCAAGGATGGAAAAAGCTTTCCGAGTTGAATACTGGAGATAAAATTGCTGTACCTAGAATAATCAATATTTTTGGTGAGAAAGAAATTTATGAAGATAAAGTCAAATTACTAGCCTATTTGATAGGAGATGGTTCAATTACAACTAGTTCTCCGCGATTTACTAATACAAATCCAAAACTGCAAGAAGAATTTATTCAAGCTGTTAAAATTTTTCCAAGTATAAAAGTTAAAATTTACGCAAACAATCGCGCTCCTTCTCTCTATGTCACGAAAGATTTAAATTATATTGTTACCCAAAGACAAATATTCTCGAAAAATTTAACAAAAGTAATCAACTCTCAATCGAACTCTGCTAGACAAATTGCTCGATCGATCGGTGTTAGTCCATCTCTCATGTGTCTTTGGATGAAGGGAAATTGTGTTCCTAAGCTAGAAAAGTTTTTGCAATTAAGTCAATTTCTTGATATTGAACCAATAAAATTAGCTCCGCATGGCATCACTCAAATTCAAAAAAATAACAAAAATTCTTTGGCAGTTTGGTTAGAAGAAATAGGTATCTTTGGGAAAAAAGCTGAAGACAAATTTATTCCAAGCATAATTTTTGAATTACAAAGATCGCTGGTAGCTTTATTTTTAAATCGTCTTTTTGCTACTGATGGTTGGGCAACAGCTTTAACTAGCGGTCAATCCCAAATTGGATATGCAACAGTTAGTGAGAAATTGGCAAGACAAATACAACATCTTTTACTTAGATTTGGTGTAATTGCAAGTTTGAAAAAACGTTCTGTTAAATACAAAAACACGCGAAGAAATGCTTGGCAATTAGATATTACAGATTCAATATCTATCAAGAGTTTTATTGATGAAATTGGTATTTTTGGCAAAGAAGAAGCGATTGAGGCAGTTAAAGCAGCATTAACCAAGAGAAAATATCAAACTAATCGAGATTTAATTCCTGTTGCGATTTGGGAGAAAATAGCAGCAGCTAAAGGAAATCGGTATTGGAAAGATGTGGCGATCGCAGCTGGAATCAAAGGATATAGTAATATTCATGTTGGCAAACGAGCTTTATCTAGAGAAAGACTATTTCAATTAGCATCTGCTTTAGAAGATTTATCGCTACAACAGTTAGCAAATAGTGAAGTTTATTGGGATGAAATTGTCTCAATAGCATACGTTGGCAACAAGCAAGTTTACGATTTAACGATTCCAGACACTCATAACTTTGTTGCTAATGATATTTGTGTCCATAACACAAGTTTTGCTCTCAATATTGCTTGTAATATCGCTCAAGTACACCGATATCCAGTCGCCATATTTAGTCTGGAAATGTCCAAAGAACAATTAGCACAGAGACTATTAGCTGGCGAAGCGAAAATAGAAAGTAACCGTTTGCGATCGGGTAGATTTTCTCAGAATGAATACGAACCTTTAGTTAGTGCAGTAGCTCAATTATCCGATCTACCAATTTTCATCGACGATACAGCCAGTTTATCAGTAACACAAATGCGATCGCAATTGCGCCGCCTCCAATCGCAGCACAAAGGACAGATGGGTTTAGTGTTACTAGATTACTTGCAATTAATGGAAGGTGGCGGCGATAATCGGGTGCAAGAGTTATCGAAAATTACTCGCTCTCTGAAAGGTTTGGCAAGAGAATTTAATGTACCGATTATTGCTCTTTCTCAGTTGAGTCGAGGTGTCGAACAGAGAACAAACAAGCGTCCGATGATGTCAGATTTACGCGAATCGGGTTGTTTGAGCGGAGAAACTTTAGTTACCTTGGCAGATACGGGAAAAGAAGTTCCTATACAAGATTTAGTAGGAAAATCGGGCTTTACTGTTTGGTCGCTTAACCAAACAACCATGCAGATAGAAAAAGGAATTGTTAGTAAAGCCTTTTGTACTGGCATAAAACCAGTATATAAAATGACAACTAGGCTCGGACGTACTATTAGAGCAACTGGCAATCACAAATTTTTGTCAATTAATGGCTGGAAACGTTTAGACGAGTTAAGACAGGGCGAACGTCTGGCATTACCTAGATACATAGCAAGTCAATCTTTACAAACGATGAGCGATGCCGAACTAGCTTTGTTGGCTCATTTAATCGGAGATGGATGTACTCTTCCTTTACTTGGTACGGCGTACTGCGGAACAAGCATTGATAAAAATAATTTAAGCCGAGAACGAGCAGCTTCGCTAGCTACTGCTGTACAATCTGAAGAGATCGAGCGTTTGGCTAACAGGGATCTTTATTGGGATGAAATTAGATCTATAGCAATTGATGGCGAAACCGAAGTTTACGATTTGACTGTTTCTATTCATCATAACTTTATCGCTAACAACATAGTAGTTCATAACAGCATCGAACAAGATGCGGATTTAATTATCATGCTGTACCGCGATAGCTACTACAATCCCGATTCCCCCGATCGCAATATTGCTGAAGTAATTATCGTCAAACATCGCAATGGTCCAACTGGAACGGTAAAACTCCTATTTCAACCAGAATTAACCAAGTTTGAGAATTTAGCTCAGTCAACTAGATATTAGGTAATTCTGGAGAAACAATCTCGATTGTGGTAAATTTAGAAAAGAATATGATATGATTGTCCCTTGTGCCAAACTAAAATAAACAACTATTACTGATTTTAATACTGAAGTATTATCTAAATCAAAGCTATATTGAACCTAGATTGACAAAGCAAACTGCCGAAGTATAGGTAAAAATCAACTGCTTTGTAGCTACAAACAGTAAGCCTTTCCTGTAAAAGCTAGTAACTGTTTACAAAAGTAGAAAACTTTTGTTGAAGTCATGTTCGTTACACAAGCAAACAAGAATGTGGCATCAATAAAATTGAATTTTGAAATTACTGTAATTTAGGTAATAAGTGATATAAGAGCAGTTATTATTTGGTTGACTATTTTAAAAATTAGATTGATTTTACGAATAGACAATTAATAAAATGTGTTAAGAAAATCTTAATCTTCTAGGGGAGATAAGTAACTGTGGCGAAAAAAGAAGTAGTAAAAAAAGAAAGTACCGTGACCTCAGAAAAAGAAGCAGACAGTAGTTCTGGTTTAGCTAACTTTAGCAAAGACACCAAAGAAGAGCTTGCCAAAATCGTTTGGCCCTCGCGCCAACAATTGTTGAGTGAATCTGCTGCCGTTATTTTGATGGTGATTTTGGTAGCAACAGTCATATATGTAGTAGATAATTTCTTCGTCTGGGTATCAGGCAAGGTATTCTAAGGTATGCTTATGGATTTTGACGTGGAGCAATTAGAAGAATACTCTCAACCACAGGCAGATCAAGCATCTGAAGTTCCTAAAAAGCCTCGCTGGTATGCAGTTCAGGTAGCTTCTGGTTGTGAAAAAAGAGTGAAAGCCAACCTAGAGCAACGCATTCACACCTTAGATGTAGCCGATCGCATCGTTCAGGTACAAATTCCCCAATCGCCGACAGTGAAAGTGCGTAAAGACGGTTCTCGGCAACATGGTAAGGAAAAAGTCTTCCCCGGTTACGTCCTCGTTCAAATGATTATGGACGATGATGCTTGGCAGGTGGTAAAAAATACCCCCAACGTCATCAACTTTGTAGGTGCAGAGCAAAAACGCCGTTACGGTAGAGGTAGGGGTCATGTCAAACCTCTAGCTCTCAGTTCTACAGAAGTTGAGCGTATTTTCAAACAAGCTCAAGCACAAGAACCAATTGTCAAAGTCGATACAGCAGTGGGAGACAAAATTATTGTTCTCTCTGGGCCGTTTAAAGATTTTGAAGGGGAAGTCATAGAAGTCTCTCCAGAAAGAAGCAAGCTCAAAGCGCTCTTGTCTATTTTTGGCAGAGATACACCAGTCGAACTGGAATTTAATCAGATTGAAAAACAAAGCTAAACAATGGCAAAGAAAGTAGTCGCAATTATTAAATTAGCTCTTCCTGCGGGAAAAGCTAATCCAGCTCCCCCTGTCGGTCCAGCTTTAGGTCAACACGGCGTTAACATTATGGCGTTTTGTAAGGACTACAACGCCAGAACAGCCGATAAAGTAGGCTTGGTCATTCCCGTAGAAATTTCGGTATTTGAAGACCGCAGTTTCACCTTTATTCTGAAAACTCCTCCCGCTTCAGTTTTGCTCAAAAAAGCAGCAGGAGTAGAAACAGGAGCTAGTCAGCCCAATAAACAAACTGTGGCAAGCATTACTCGCGCTCAACTCCAAGAAATCGCCCAAACAAAAATGCCCGACCTCAATGCTAACGATATTGAGGCTGCAATGAAGATTATCGCTGGTACGGCTCGTAATATGGGTATTGCGATTAAAGAGTAGAAAGCAATTAAGTTATCAGCAATCAGCTATCAGTTGTAAGCGATCGCTAAAAGACAAAATTTTAACAGGGGAGAAGTTTAACTTCGTTAAGTACCCAAGGAGATTAAACATCAATGACTAAAAAACTATCGCGCCGAATGAGAGAGGCGCTAGCAAAAATTGAAGATAAAGCTTACGAACCAATCGAAGCGCTCAAGCTCTTAAAAGAGACAGCAACAGCAAAATTTGACGAGACTGCTGAAGCTCATATTCGTTTGGGAATCGACCCTAAATATACCGATCAACAGTTACGGACGACGGTAAACTTTCCTAAAGGAACGGGTCAAACGGTAAGAGTAGCAGTCATTGCCAGAGGCGAGAAAGTAAAAGAAGCCGAAGCAGGTGGCGCTGATGTTGTCGGTTCTGAAGAATTTATCGATGAAATCCAAAAAGGAATGATGGATTTCGATATTTTAATCGCTACACCAGATATGATGCCTAAAGTAGCGAAATTGGGTCGGGTTTTAGGACCTCGTGGTTTAATGCCTTCGCCCAAAGGTGGTACGGTGACAGATGACCTCGCCACAGCGATCGCAGACTTCAAAGGTGGAAAAATTGAATTTCGTGCTGACAGAACGGGTATCGTTCATGTTATGTTTGGTAAGTCGTCTTTTAGAGCAGAGGATTTACTAGTAAACTTAAAAGCTCTGCAAGAAACAGTCGATCGCAACCGTCCTTCTGGGGCAAAAGGTCGCTACTGGCGTACAGTTTTCGTCTCCTCATCGATGGGACCTTCAATTCAAGTCGATGTCAGCGCTTTGCGCGACTTGAAGCTAGCAGAGCTAGCATAAGATTCAGAACTTTCTAATTTTTTTAAAAAGTTCTGGGACAACTGAATAGCACTACAAGATTCGGCTTATACCGAAGACAGCAGGTGCGTTTCGCTTAATTTCCTGCCGAGGTTGATGCCTGATTCCGCTACTAAATCCCTAATTTAGGGACTTAATTGCGATCGGGCAATCAATAACAATCGACCCCTCGGCATTTATGTCAGGGGTTTTGTTTTGAGGATGGGAAAAAATCTTAAGCAAAAGGAGGTGAAAAACGAATGGGAAGAACGCTCGCAAACAAGAAAGAGATAGTAGAAGATCTCAAACAGCAGTTGAAAGATGCTCAACTAGCTTTTGTAATCGACTATCAAGGCTTATCAGTAGCCGAAATCACCGATCTACGCAATCGCTTGCGTCCAGTTGGCGGTAGTTGCAAAATTACCAAAAATACCTTCATGGGAATTGCCATCAAAGAAGATGAAAACTGGCAAGCGATGGAGGAATTCTTGAATCATTCTTCTGCCTTTTTGCTAGTCAAAGAGGATGTAGGTGCAGCAGTTAAAGCCTACAAAGAATTCCAGAAGCAAACCAAGAAAACCGAACTGCGCGGTGGTGTTATGGAAGGTCGTGCTTTATCTAAAGCACAGATCGAAGCGATCGGCGATTTGCCTTCCAAAGAACAATTGTACGCTCAAATTGCTGGCGCACTCAATGCTCTTGCTACCAAGATTGCAGTTGGTGTCAAAGAAGTACCTTCTTCTATTGCACGCGGTGTTAAAGCTGTTTCTGAGAAAGAAGCGGCTTAGTTGATAGTTCATTGTTCATTGTTCATTGCAAACAACAAAATTATAAGGAGATTGTCTAATGTCTGCTGCAACTGATGAAATTTTAGAAAAGTTGAAAACCCTCTCTCTGCTTGAGGCTGCTGAACTAGTCAAGCAAATTGAAGAAGCTTTCGGTGTTAGTGCTGCTGCACCTGCTGGTGGCATGATGATGATGGCTCCTGGCGCTGGTGGTGCTGCTGCTGAAGCAGTTGAAGAGAAAACCGAATTTGACGTTATTCTTGAAGAAGTTCCTGCTGACAAGAAAATTGCTGTTCTCAAGGAAGTTCGCGGCGTAACTGGCTTAGGTTTGAAAGAAGCCAAAGAATTGGTTGAATCTACTCCTAAAGCCGTCAAAGAAGCTACTAGCAAAGACGACGCTGAAGATATCAAGAAGAAACTTGAAGCTGCTGGTGCTAAGGTAGCTATCAAGTAAGCACTGAGCAAAAAGTATTAATTGCTGGAAAGTATCCAAGCGATCGACACAATTTGTATCAAAATTAATTGGCAAGAGACAGACTCTATTCGTCTGTCTTTTTTTATTTTGCTAACCGTGACGGGTTTATAACGTTTATTCTTACGAAATAAGATGTAGCGTTTAATTTAATTAATGTAGCTTTTTTCTAAGTACAGGACAAAAATTGTAGAGAGATCTGAAACTCAGAATGTTTCAG
>CAZJTL010000030.1:0-15154 GCA_964548905.1 uncultured bacterium
TTGTACCTAAAATGTATGTAGCGAACATTTAACCCCATTATGTTGGGAGAGCCAAGAATTAATTTACGAACATCAAAAAGCGATGTCTTTTCTCGATCGATCGCGAGAATTGAGTGAAGAAATTGTCAATCGTCCTCGTGAGGCTGGTATAGAAGGTGCTTTAAAACGATACATGGAAACTCGCGAGATTCTTCTGTCTTTAGAAACCTCAAAAGACAACGTTAGATCTTTAACAGATTCTCAACAAAACTTTCTTCCCCCAATTGCTGAATAAAAATAGGAGTTATTGATGTTTCCTTTTATAATTCCCGCATTATGCGCGGCTGTTGATATGGCTGCTGGTGCGATCGCTACTCATACTGCTGGCGAACAAGATCGCCAAAAAGCAAAACATCTCAATCAAACAAATAATGATTTAATTAACAAGCAAAACGATTTAGAGAAGCGTTATTACCAGCTTAAAGATAGAAATAACCAGGAAGTTAACGATCTCAACTATAAATTAGCCAAATCTGAATTAGAAAAAGATACTTTGTTTTTAGCTATTAGGCTACAAAATGATCTTGTTTCTCTAATGCAGGAAATCGATGGTAATCCTTCTTTTGAAGTTTTAATTCAATTACGAAAAGCGATCGAGCAAACTAACGTTGTCTTGAGACAGCTTGGTGAAAATCCAGTTTCAATTTCTCAAGATTATTTCGATCGCAATTTCGAGCGCACGAAAGAAAAAAATCTGACAGAAACACAAAATTTATTCTCAAACAAAATACAAATTTTTCTCTAAATGAAACGCCATATGCTCATCAACAAAAACTAGCGATCGATGAAGTATTTTCAAGAGGATTGGTTTCCTATGTAGAGGAAAAAACAACTTCTATTATTGTTGGAACTATAGCTTGTCCGCACTGTCACCACTCAAATGAAGTCATGAAAAAAACTCCTTCAATTAGATGTAGTGTTTGCAACAAATTTATAGATTTAGTGGCTAGACATAGTAATATTCAATGGAATATACAACCAAATCAAAATCTAAACCAAAAATCAATAGTAGAAGATCTTGTAAAGTACTTGAAGATAAAACTTTCTCAAAAATAAAAGCAACTGGTAGCATCAATAAATGGCAAGGTGGGCAATGCCCACCTTACTGATAACTATGGTTGTAAGAGCCTTTACAGTCACAACAATCGAGTACAACTAAACTAAGATATACTTGAGTATATACTTTGTATCGACTAAGGCGATCGCCATGTTAGTAAGTAAATGGGGTAATAGTTTAGGAATTCGTATTCCCAAATCAATAGCCGAACAAGTAGCACTACAAGAAGGTGACGAAATTAGCTTGTTGGTTGAAGGCAATAAAATCATTATTTCACCAGCTAAAAAGAGTAAATATACTCTCGAAGAGTTATTAGAAGGAATGAGTGATGAAAATTTACACTCAGAAATTGACTGGGGAACACCTCAAGGCAATGAAACGTGGTAAAAAAATATATTCCCGATCGCGGCGATCTTATTAAACTCTCTTTTAGTCCACAACAAGGAAGAGAGCAAGCAGGAAATCGACCAGCACTAGTTATTTCTCCTCTTACCTACAATCGGATCTCTCACTTCGTCTTAGCTTGTCCGATTACTAGCAAAAGTAAAGGATGGCGATTTGAGGTTCCTTTACCCAAAGAATTAACTATTCATGGTGTGGTGCTTGTTGACCAAATTAGAGTCTTGGATTGGCAAGCAAGAAAAGCTATTTTCCTAGAAAAAGTTCCCCATGAAACTGTTGTTGAAGAAGTTTTAGCTAAGTTGAGTCCATTAGTGTCGTAACCTACTTTTTTGTTTCGATCGCAGGAAGCGCGAGATTGAACAATCGATCGGCTATCTGGAGACTGTAGGGGCGACGCTCTGTATTCGGAGGTTTCCTCCCTAGGAGCGCCTTGCGTTAGCGAAGCTCTTCTGAAAGAAGCATGAGCATTCGCCCCTACTGACGATCGATCGCTATGAACCCTTACCTGCTGACTGATTCCACTCCACCTCAGCATCTTTCACTGCTTGTTCGACAGTTTTTTCACCTAACATTGCTGCTTGCAAATTCTCATAAATTGCTTTTTGCAACTGCTTAGTATTTTTCATCGCTGGAATTAAAACCTCTGCATCGTTAAGCTGTGCGGCGCTTACTTTTCTCGCTTGTTCTACAGGTGTTGCTTGTCCTTGTTGTTCTAAATCTTTGATATATTGAGCAACTGCATCAGTGGTAGAGGGAAGAACATTAGCAGCTTTAGCAAAAGCCAACTGATTTTTGGTATTAGTTACATAGAGAGCATATTGCAAAGCTTCGTCTGGTTTTTGAGTATCGCGAGGAATGACTAAATTCATTACCGCTACATTTTTCTTGCCAGTTTTTCCTGTAATTTGGGGTGCGGCGGCGGATACTTTGGCAATATCAGGAGAATTAGTACTGATGGTTTTTAAAAATTCCGCACCAGAGGCGAGGATTGCTGTTTCTCCCGACTGATATAAATCTACTGCTTGTCGATGTCCTTGAGTCAGGACTTCTGGAGGGAGTAATTTTTGTTGATATAAATCTACCCAGTAGCGAAAAGCGGTGATACCTTCTGGTGTATTAAATGCAGCTTTTCCTTGTTCGTCAACTAGCTTAACTCCCATTTGTACCATTGATTCTAAAGCTTCTGCGGAATCTTCGGGAACAAAGGTAATAAAGAAAGCGTATTTTCCTGTTTTCTCCTTAACTTGACGAGCAACTTTTGCTAATTCCTCATAGTTAGCTGGCGGTTTACTGACACCAGCTTTGGTTAATAAGTCTTGATTGTAAATTGTCACTCTGGTAGTTAAATACCAAGGAATGCCAAAACTTTTATTATCGATCGTACTTGCCTGCCAAATTTTTGGTAGGTATTGTTTTTTAATTTCTGGTGGTATTTTTTCGTTGAGATCGACCCAAGCATTTCGGGTTGCTAGTTGGGAAGCAAAACCAGGATTGAGATTAACTACATCTGGAGCAGTTTTAGCAGAAACTGCTGTCAAAATTTTACTTTCCATTGCTGACCAGGGAACGTCTACCCAACTAATTTGTACCCCTTGACGATCTTTTTCAAAGCTAGAGTTAATTTCATTGAAATATTGGGTAAACTGAGGCTTTAGTTGCATCGTCCAAAATTTAATTTCATTGTTGCTTGAAGGAGCTTTACTTGGAGAGCAACTACTCAAAAAACTTAATGTTAATCCCAATAGTAAGTACCGACTTATGTTTTTGAATTTCAGCATTTTACTCATTAGTTTAGATCTTGATGACTAGGTAATTTTGATGTAGAAATGTAAGTGCAAATACTAACTATTCTAATTATTATAATTACTTACGTAATTACTCTTATGCTTACTTAAAACCAGGTTAGTTTATTCAGTATAAGCACTTACTTGGTAAGTAATTTTAGCAGTCTATTTACCCGAAACCACAGGTAAATTAAGTAAAAATTAACAACTATCTTCTGCTATTTACTGTCTAGATATAAATACGGCGATCAATTATTTAAAAACAATTTTGTTAATTAAAATTGCTAATTATCACGCTTTATTTAAACATCCTAGACTCGCCAATAAGACCGAGAATATATAATAGTTAATTCTGCGAATTAAGCAAATCTTAAGGAAGAATGTATGTTGGACTTTTTCAGTACATTGTTTGCTCAAAAAACTAAAGGAGTAGGTCTAGAAATCAATCCACAGCAAATTAATATCGCCCAAATTAAAAAACAAGGTCAACAGTATAAGTTAATCAAAAGATTGTCGGCGGAGGTTCCCGAAGGAGTTTTTGAAGAAGGGCAAATTAGCGATTCTCTAGCGCTAGCGGAACTAATCAAAGAAACGCTCAAAGAAGGCAAAATCAACACTAAGCAGGTTGCTACAGCGCTGCCAATGCGAGAAGTAATTCTGAGGATTATTCCTATTCCTGCGGAACTTAATGAAGAAGAACTAAAGGATATGGTACTAAACCATGAGGCTAGTTTGTATTTGCCTTATCCGAGGGAAGAAGTCGATTTAGATTATCAAAAATTGGGCTATTTCATCGATGATGACGGCATTGAAAAAGTTAACGTGCTGCTGATCGCCACCAAAAGAGAAATGACCGACTTGTATCTAGAGACTTTAAAGCAAGCTGGTTTAAACATAGACATTCTAGAAGTAAATAGCTTTGCTTTAATTAGGACGATTCGCGAACAGTTACGCCAATTTGGTTCTAAGGAAGCGGTAGTTCTAGTTGATATCGAATTTGACAGTACAGAAATAGCCATCATTGTTGAGGGAGTACCTCAGTTTTCTCGTACCGTGCCGATCGGTACTTATCAAATGCAATCTGCTCTTTCTGAGGCAATGAATTTGCCTTTAACCAGAAAGACAGATTTACTGCAAGAGATGACCTTGTTGAATAATCCCGTTGAAGATGGCGGTACTGGTGCAACTTGGATTAATCCAGGTATGTCGGCATTGCTGAAAATCTTGGGTGAATTAACCGATGAGTTGGGGCGATCGATCAACTTTTATCTCAATCAAAGCGAAGAGTTAGAGATAGCACAGCTACTTCTAGCTGGTCCTGGTGCTGGTATCGGACAAATCGATGAATTTTTTACTCAGAGATTGAATTTACCAGCTATGCAAGTCGATCCAATTACGGCGCTTTCTTTGGAAACAAGTGAAGACATTCCCCCAGTAGAAAGACCAGGATTGGGCGTAGTACTGGGTTTAGGATTAAGAGAGGTGTAGGAGTTAATGTACAACCTAGATATTAATTTTCTCAAAGATAGGGGTTTAGACCTCGAATCACAAACGAGTGCTGCATCGGATAAACCAAAAGTATCACTTGCTGCGAACATTCCTCTAATTGCGGGAGCAATAGCAGCTATTTCTCTACCTGCTGCGGCGTTTGGTTTCGTCAAAGTGATGGAATCGCAAAAAGCCGACTTGCAGCAGCAGATTCAAGGTATTGATGCTCAAATTGCCAGCATGAGCAGCAAAAACCAAGAGGTTCAGAAAGTCAAAGAGCAAATTAGCGCTATTGAAGCAGAAGTAACCGCACTTGCCACTGTCTTCGATCGCGTTAAATCGATGACAGCAATTTTGCAAGATATTAGCGATCGCACACCACCAGGTATGCAAATTGGCTTAATTAAGCAAAGCAGTAACGCACCTGCTGATGACAAAAATAAGGCTAAATCAGCTCCTGCACCTGTTGCACCACCTACAAGTAACAAAATTGCTTCGACTCTTACCCCCAACAACAATACCAAGACACCATCAACTCCAGCCGCTACTCCAGCAGCTAGCACCCCAACGCCAACAGAGGAAATTAAAACGACTCTGACGATAGATGGGATGGCTCGTTCTTACGATGATGTCAACGACTTTACTGTTTTCTTGCAGAAGTCTAAGTTTTTTAATCCTGACAAGATCAAAGTAACTAAGGCTCAATTGGCAGATTATCAAATTGTTTGGAATACGGACATAGATAAAGATAAAGATGCCAAAAACAAAAACAAACAAGCTAAAAACAAAAAAGATGAAGATGACAGGATTCAAGTTCCCCAAGGAATTGAATATAGCATCAGCGCCGAACTAAGCAATACTTTAGCTTCTAAATTGATTACCGAACTCAATAGTAAAGCTGCTACAGGCTTAGTAACTCGCATTCAAACTCTCGAACGTAAAGGAGCGATCGCGAAATGACATTTGCAGACGATTTTAATGCCGATAAGGCGATGGGAATGGAAGGTACACCAGACTATCCCAAAATCTTTGGCATTACCATGACTCCTATTGCTAGCGGTATTGGCTGCGCCGTTCTTGGTGTGATTGGTGCGGGTTATATCTTAATGAATATGGCAATGCCTGTCTGGAATGATTACCAAAAGATTGGCGGCGAAAAACTAAACAAAGAATCTCAATTGCAACAGTTGCAGGGAGGAAGCGCCGATAAAATCATTGCCGAACTCAATGGGCAACTAGAGCAGAAAAATAAATTAAAGTCTCAAGTAACAGGATTATTTGCTGACTCTAAAGATTTGGATACTCTACTGCTAGACATCAATAGCTTTATAGTTGCCAATCAAGCCAAACTAGTCAAATTCACTCCAGAAGTAGAGACAAAAGTTATTGATGACAGTTCGTTTGGAGAGGCTGTTGACAAGAAATTGAAGCGCCAAACTTACAACTTGACCTTGGAAGGAACTTTTCCTCAAATTCAGGGCGTTTTACGCAGTATTGAAAGATTAGAACCTCTAATGACAATTAGGGATTATAAATCTGAACCCGTTGACAAACAAGTACTTGCTCTGTTGCCAACTCAACCCGATCGAGGGCAAGTGATTCCTGTCAGTCAAATGAAAATCAAGACTGAGTTTAAGCTGGACGCAATCATACCTCTGAGTGCTGAAGAAATAGAGGCATTAAAGCCAAAACCAATACCAGTACCAGAAACCAAACCAGCAGCAGCACCAGCAAAGCCAGCAGAAGGGAAGAAGTAGGCAATAGGCAATAGTGAAGTCAGAAGTAAAAAACTTATTACTCATTACTCATTACTTCTCCCCTAGCCCCTAATCCCTAACCCCTAGTCCCTAGAAAAATAACTTAATGACTATTAGAGGAGTGAAAAGTGAAAAATTATCACAATCGTTTAGGTATTTTGACTGGAGCAGCATTATTGCTGCTAATAGCGCAGCCTCTTGATGCGGCTAATACTCAAGCTAAAGGGCAAAAGCTAGATTTGCCAAAAGATGGCATGAATATCGCTCTTAAAGCTTGGAAGCATTTCATTGAGAATCAACCTTTTGTAATTAAATCGAGCCAAACCAAGACTAGGTTAATTGCACAGAATTCAGAGGGACAAGCACCATCAACTAACTCAGAAGTGATGGTTCCTAACCCTAACGTTACTATTGAAGACAAATCGTCAACGGCTCAAAATGGTCAACCAAGCTCTGGACTTCCTTCTCCACAGCAATTTCAACCTAGAGCTGTTGCGCCACCAGTAGGCGATATGGCAGTTTCTAATATCAATGCTGCTCCTGAGTTAGTCAATTTAGGCTCGGACAAAACTGTCTCTCGCTTGGTACTCAAAGATGCACCAGTTAGGGAAGTTTTATCAACACTGCTGCAATCTACAGGTTTGAATCTTGTCTATATTGGCGATGATGCCAACAAAGACGGTCAAGACAATCAAGATAACCAAGGGAACAAGAAAGGAAAGACAATTTCCTTGGATGTAGAAGACGAACCAGTACAACAGGTATTCAACTCCGTACTGCTGGCTACTGGTTTACAAGCCAATCGCCAAGGCAATACAGTTTTTGTTGGTGTTAAATTGCCTTCACAAGCGCGTAATCTACTTAGTCGTACTATACGCCTCAATCAAGTCACTGCCTCTAATGCTGCTGCTTTTCTTGCTGCTCAAGGTGCAGAAGTACAAAGACTCGCAACCAGTTTTGAAGATATTACCGATCCGCAAACTGGCAAAGTCGTTGGTAAGAGAGAAAAACCCTCAGAATTGAAAAAACTGACCGCAGAACAAAGTAAAAGTGGTTCAGAAGCTTTACTGCTTAGAGGTTTAGCCGTAGCCACAGACGATCGCCTTAATGCTATTACCCTAATCGGCGAAGCACGCATTATTGAAATGGCGACATCTTTCTTAACACAATTAGATGCTCGTCGTCGTCAGGTTGCTATCAACGTTAAGGTAGTTGATATTAACTTAAATAACGAAGATTTTACTAATGCTAGTTTTTCCTTCGGTGTTAACGATAGCTTCTTCGTTCAAGATCAGGGTGCTGCCAGTTTAAGATTTGGTGGTGCTGGACCAGTTAATAATAATACTTTGAAAGGTCTAACTGGAAGTATTAGTAATCCACCCGCGATCGATAATCCTTTCGATAACTCGGATATTATTAAGCCTGGTGTTAACAGTTTTTACGATTTTAACAATACGACAATCATTCCTGGCGCATCACCAGGTTTAATAGATTTAAGTGGTACAGGATTGGGTCAACCTAAAAGCGATGCACGATTCTTCAATCGAATTGCTGGAGTTTCTGGCAATCCTTTTTCAAGTGGTATTGTTGATTTTACTAATGGTAAAGATGGCAAAATCGAGATTGATTCTACAGGTAATATAAAACTTACCGATCCAACCGAACCAACGGCAGTGAGCGCGCTAGCCAGTATTTTCCAATATCCTAAGAAATTCCTCGCTCTACTAGAAGCAAAAATCACCAACCGCAACGCTAAAATCCTGACTGACCCTACCTTGATGGTTCAAGAAGGTCAACAGGCGACAGTTAAACTTACTCAAGAAGTAGTGAAGAGTATTGAAACCAGTATTGACCCTCAAAGTGGCGTGAGAATCACTACTCCCAAAATTGGGGAAGCTGGTTTGACCCTTTCTGTCAACGTAGAAAGAGTTGATGATAATGGTTTTGTTGCTCTCTCTGTCAGTCCTACCGTCAGTATTGTCGGTGACAAACAGAATTTTGATAGCGGCGGTGCAGTTAACGTATTGAGCTTACTAAGCAAACGAGAACTCAGTTCGGGATTGGTGCGCTTACGGGATGGTCAGACTTTAGTATTGTCGGGTATTATCCAAGATTCAGAAAGAACCACAGTTTCTAAAGTTCCTTTCTTGGGCGATCTTCCTTTACTCGGTTCTCTATTTAGAAGTACTACTAAAGATAATCAGCGTGCTGAGGTAGTAGTACTACTGACCCCCGAAGTGGTCGATGATTCGGAACAATCTCAGTGGGGTTTCAACTACAATCCGAGCAACGAGACGCGACAACTATTACAGAAAAAGGGTTTTACGCCTCCGTCAAATCCCTGAAATTCATGTAAGATAAGTTGCTGAATTTGTCAAGCCGAAGGCTGAAATTGGAAAAATTGTTGAAATCTACATAAATTAAAGCTTTCGGCGATCCATATTAGACAAGTAGAGATTAGAATAATGCAGTGAAACTACGAAAAGACGGTTATTTTGAGAAATTTTTTCTAGACTCTAGCCCGATCGTAGGTTATATATGAGATCTCAAACGGTTGAGGTCTAAGCAAAAAGATCGCACCAAAAACACCAAATTGATGTCAAATAAAGGAGATTACTAATGAATAAAGGTGAATTGGTAGATAAGGTAGCTCAAAAAGCAACTGTTACCAAAAAACAAGCAGATGCAGTCATTACCGCGACGATCGAAGCGATTATGGAAGCAGTTTCTGAAGGCGACAAAGTAACTCTGGTGGGTTTTGGTTCTTTTGAACGCCGTCATCGCAAAGAACGCGAGGGCCGCAACCCCAAAACAGGTGACAAAATGGCAATTCCAGCAACTGAAGTTCCCGCTTTCTCTGCTGGTAAACTGTTCAAAGATAAAGTAGCGACTAATAAATAGCTGCTTTGGTTACTAAAGTGCAGTAGAAATCTTGAACAGACCTGTACACGGAGGCAATTTAGCATGGGCAGCGGCGATCGCTGACTGTCCTGCTTCTTCTATTTTAGATTTCTCTGCCAGCATTAACCCCTTGGGACCGCCATCAAGTGCGATCGATGCGATTCAAAGGGGTTTAGCTATGTTAAGTGCTTATCCCGACCCAGATTATTCTCAGTTACGTCTCTCTTTGGCGCAATGGCACCAAATAGAGCCAGAATTCATTTTACCTGGTAACGGTTCGGCAGAATTATTAACTTGGGCTTGCAGAGAATTAGCTGAATTAGAGTCTACATATTTAATTACCCCTGCTTTTAGCGACTATCGGCGGGGGCTTTCGGCTTTTGGAGCAAAGATTCGGGAGTGTCCGATTTTAGGGAGCAGAACGCAGAAGGCAGGAGGCAGGAGGCAGGAGGCAGGAGGAAACAGCCAACTTTTTCCATTTTTTCCCCTACACCCTACACCCTACACCCTTACACCCTTACACCCTTACGCTTGCGGACTACTTCTCAATAATCCTCACAATCCAACGGGAAAACTTTGGAGTAGGGAAGAAATTCTGCCTTTGCTGGAACAGTTTCCTTTGGTGGTTGTTGATGAGGCGTTTATGGATTTTGTACCGCCATCGCAACAGCAGAGTTTAATTGACTATGTAATAAAATTTAACAATTTAGTAATTCTACGTTCCTTAACAAAATTTTACACTTTACCTGGATTGCGTATGGGTTACGCGATCGCCCATCCCGATCGCCTAAAACGATGGAAACAATGGCGCGATCCTTGGGCAGTTAACATTCTGGCGGCGGTTGCTGCTGAAGCAATTATTCGCGATCGCGAATTTCAAGAAAAAACTTTAAACTGGTTGCCACCTGCTAGAGAAGAATTATTTCAGGGTTTAGCCGCGATCGCAGGATTACAACCTTTGCCAAGTGCAGCTAATTTTCTACTAGTTAAAACAGAGAAATCCAGTACTGACTTACAAGAACAATTACTAAAAAACCATCAGATTTTAATTAGAGATTGTATTAGTTTTCCCGAACTCGGCGATCGCTATTTTCGCGTAGCAGTTCGTTCTCGATCGGATAATCAAAGTCTTATCGCAGCTTTAAGTTCAACTAGCATTTCTAGCGATCGCCCTGTTTGATTGGTAATTATCTTTTTAATCTACAACTGAAACCAAAAATTAAAGGTGAAGCATCTTTTGACTTTCGGTTGCGATTAAGATTCTTCGCCTCAATTTTTTCTCTCAAACCAACTAAAAGGCGATCGCTCGAAAAGTATTGATTTTATAGCCAAAAACAGGCAAAATACAAGCAGGTGTAGGAAGCACCTGCTTATCTTTCATTTTTCATATTTAGACCCGCTTAGACAACGGGTGCGTTTCTATTTGTCTATTTGAAACACATGACTATCATAACAGTAGATTCACTTTTTGTGTACCTATGCCAGCAAGAAAGTTGGACAAGTGAGATGCTAATCGCTATGGAATTAGGTACTTCTATTCCAATTACCCAAAATTTGTTAACCAAGTTAGGGGATGTTGTTGAAAGCGATCGAGCGGGAAATTGGAGAATTATGAAAACATCGAAGTTAGAAGTAGTTTCAGAAGATAACTCGGACTTAACTCTTCAAGAAGAAAAGGATTTACTTCAACTAGAGAGAAGAGTAGAAAAAGGTTTTTACATTGCAGGAAAAGCACTTCAAGAAATTAGAAATAAGAAGCTTTACAGAAAGCGATACAGAACTTTTAGTGATTACTGTAAAGAACGATTCAGTTTTTCTTATCGTAATGCTAATTACTTAATTGTTGCAGTTGAGGTAATGGACAATTTGCTGACTATTGCCAATCAAAAAATGGGAAGCAATGCTTCCCAAAAAAATTTTATTCAATTTTTACCAACCAGTACAAGACAAACATTGTTTAGACAGCGCGATCGTATCTCTTTTAGCATCAGGCGATCGCGATCGATTTCAATAGAAGAAAGTAAAAAGTAATGAACCATGAACTAGCTTTTAAGCTGAACTTTCCGATTAAACCAATTCATTAACAAAGAAACTATTAAATTAATACTTAAATAAGAGCCAATGATTACTAACAACATTTCTAGCGATCGCCCTGTTTGATTGGAAACAGTAGAAGAAACAGCATAAACATCGTTGTAGCCGATCGCGACAGCTAGACTAGAGTTTTTAATTAAATTGAGATATTCATTAGTCAAAGGGGGAATCATCACGCGCAGTGCTTGAGGAAAAATAATTAGGCGCATGGTTGAACTGGATTTTAAACCAAGTGCCATTGCTGCTTCAGTTTGTCCCTTATCTACCGATTGAATTCCCGCACGTACCACTTCTGCTATATAAGCAGCAGTGTAAACACTTAAACCGATGAGAATAGTTGAGAATTCAGTTGATAAAGGAATTCCTCCCGCGATCGCTTGTTGATTAGGATCTAATTGTGGAATGCTCCAATCTAAGCCGAAAATAAAAGCGATCGAAGCAGCGATCGCCAAACCTAATAAAATAAACTGATAAATTTTTGTCGATCGACCTTGTTGTACCCTGAGTTGAGTTTGTCTGCGCCAGAGAAAAATCGCTAAGATACCGCTAAACACCAAAAAAATTAGAGATAGCCAAGTAGAGATACTTCCTGTTGGAGTTGGTAAATAGACACCTTGATTGCTGAAAAAAACTAGATTCAATAAATTTACTGGGCGATCGGCTTTGGGAAATTTGAGAAAAACGGCAAAATACCAAAAGAATAATTGCAGTAATAACGGTGTATTGCGGATGACTTCAACATAAATGGTTGCTAGCTGTCTGACTAACCAATTGCTCGATAATTTACTAATACCAACAGTTACACCGATAACTGTTGCCAAGATAATGCCAAAAAACATCACTCGCAAAGAATTAAGCAGTCCGATAAAAATTGCCCTAGTATAGGGATCGCTAGGACTGTAAGCAATGGGAGTATTCCCCAAACCAAAAGAAGCAGGACGATCGAGAAAACCAAAGCCAAAATTAAGACCAAGTTGTTGAAAGTTACGTCTGAGATTGCTTGCCAAAAAAAATAAAATAATCGCTACGATTAGGACAACGATAACCTGTCCAATAATTTTCACGACGCGATCGTCCCGCCAAAAAGGAATTTTCTCTTGCTTAGACATCGATACTTGCTATTTTAGTATTACTTCCTACTTCCTACTTTCTACTTAAAAACCTTCTGCCTTCTGCCTTCTGCCTTTTCTAACCAGCAAATTAAATGTCGATCGACTTACTAACGAAAAGGTGGCGAATAAAGTAAACCTCCATCCTTCCAGAGTGCATTTAAACCTCTTTTTAGAGCAAAAGGTTTGCCTATGTTGCGTTCGTAAATTTCGCTGTAGTTGCCAACGTGTTTGACAATTCGAGCGGCAAAATCGTTAGGTAAACCCATATCTTCTCCTAATTTGCCCTCCAAGCCTAAAAAGCGTTTAATGTTAGGGTCTGGACTGTTTTGAAAACTGGCAATATTTTGGGAATTAATACCTAACTCTTCTGCTTCCATAAGAGCAAAGGTAATCCATTTAACTGCATCAAACCAAGCTGCATCGCCATCTGTCACCATAGGGCCAAGAGGTTCTTTGGAAAGGCTAAGATCGAGAATGACATGATCCTCTGGTTGGGCAAGAATAGCACGACGAGCCGCCAATTGAGAGCGATCGCTGGTAGCAGCTTGACAGCGACCTTCACTGTAAGCACTATAGAGAGCATCAACATCATCAAAACTCAAAGGTTGATACTCAACACCTTCTTTTCGCATTCCATCAGTTAGGTTTTGTTCTGTAGTTGTCCCTCCCAAAATACAAATCGATTTGCCTTTGAGTTCCTTAAGTTGCTTAACACCAGAAGCTTTAGACACCATAATTCCCTGGCTGTCATAAAAAGTGGTTGGTGCAAATTCCATTTTGGAAGAAGTATCGCGGCTAATATTCCAAGTTGTATTGCGATTAACTACATCTACTTCCCCTGTTTGTGCGGCGGTAAAACGTTCTTGAGCGCTGAGATCGCGAAATTCTACTTTACTAGGATCGTCGAATAAAGCGGCGGCGATCGCTCGACAAAGATCCACATCCATCCCCGAATACTCGCCTTTTTCATCGACAAAGCTAAATCCAGGTAACTGTCCATTAACTCCACAGATCAAACTTCCACGCTGTTTGACAGTATTTAGGCGACTATTGTTGGGAATCGTTTGATTTTCACCGCTAGTTGTTGTCTGTTGTTCTCCTCCACAAGCAGCTAAAGAAACTGTCAGCAAAGTTGCAATTAGCAAGCTGTACTTACGCCTTAGCCAATTTTTTTTATACATGATTTTTGTTATGCCTCTTCTACTGAATAATTAAAATTAGAATATACAGGTATTTAAGTTTTTTGACGATCGGATTTAAATCTGCCAGCCATAAAATCTCTTTGTTTGATATGTTTGGTTTTACGTCCTGTTACTCTTTTGCGCCACATTTTAAAACTAGATGCTTTCATTTCCCTACGCATTAAAGCAATTACGTCTTTTTCTTGCAAGCCAAATTGAGCTTCGATCGCTGCAAATGGAGTTCGATCTTCCCATGCCATTTCGACAATGCGATCGATAGTTTGAATATCTAGATCTGGCAATTTCATCACTGATAGGTAAAAAATGGCTATATCTGAATTTAATATACAAAAAATAAGCAAATTAGAGATTAGCTATCTAAAATTCTTCTGTAATTACGACTCTAGGTTTAACTTCACCTGACATCTTATAAGAAGAAATTCTCTCTTCAATTTCATCTTTGATTAAATTAGCCAATATCTTATTAATTATTTGTACGCCTTCGATTTGTTCGTGTTTACAAACAATTTCAAAAATCTTCTCAATTTTTTCAACGCGATTTTTTCTCTCCATAACAAAAATTTTTCTTTGTTTATTTTTAATATGTATTGATGGAGCTTTTTTGGGTTTTTCTTCAGTTCTTGCTTCTCTATCGTCCAGCCAAAAAGCTCTGTAGATATAATTATCTGAATTTTGATAATATTTTAGAATTGGCAAAGAAGGTATAGTTAAATGATAAAAACTATCTTTTTTAGCTATTTGAAAATATCCCCATGATTTTTCTTTTCCTTCCATAAGTCTTACCAGTGCCATCGATAAAGAAGGAAAATTATCAATCATATTGGTGCTAATTTTTTCAGTTTTCATATTTGGTTCTAGATCGATTTGATGGGATTTGATAAGCTGCCAGTTAACATCGGTAACTTTTCTAGATGACAAAAAGCGATCGTTAACAACTGTAGCTAATTTTAAAATACATACATACAAAAATTCCGTCCCAAAAGGACGGAACATTAAAATAAAAGTTTAGTAAAATTTAGACTCCAGAATCTAACCGAGTAATTCTTCTAAATCAATTTCCTGAGATGTCGATCCCGAAGCTTGATTGGTTGATTTAGGTGGTTCCAAATTGTCAAGCTCTTCACTCAAAAAACCGCCGCTGTCCACAAAAGCTTCTAATCGCTCATTATCCGTTTCAGGAATATCAAATGTTTCTAAATTTTCAGCAGATTCAGAAGCATTTTCGCTAACGGATTCTAGAAACGGATTAAATTCCTCTCCTCCATTATCGTCTGGCGCATCGAGTAGTGCATTTAAATCAGGCTCTTCGCTAGCTGGT
>CAZJTL010000030.1:15254-33822 GCA_964548905.1 uncultured bacterium
TGCTCATCTAAGAAAGCACCAAAGTCATCTCCTTCGCTAGTTGCTGAGGTTTCTGGTGCATCGAGTAGTGCATTTAAATCAGGCTCTTCGCTAGCTGGTTGCTCATCTAAGAAAGCACCAAAGTCATCTCCTTCGCTAGTTGCTGAGGTTTCTGAAGCATCCAGTAGTGCATTTAAATCAGGCTCTTCGCTAGCTGCTGAGGTTTCTGGTTCGCTAACTGGCTTGGAATCAAAGAAAGCATCAAATTCTTGGCTATCATTGCTTTCTGTGCGATCGAATAAATCGTTAAGATCGTTTTCTTTTTCAGTGGTAAAAGATGGATTTTCTATATTTGTATCGGCAAAAGAATCAATTAAAGCATTAACTTGATTTGTTGTTTCGTCAAAACTATTATTGTCTTCTAATTGTTCTTCTAGTTCTTGAGATATATTTTCTGGAGTTGTAACAGTTTGCAAGTTATGTTCGTCTGTTTCAAGTTGAACATCTATCTCTTGATTTTCTATTTCCAGTTGTTTTTTAAGAGATTCTAGAGTAGCAATTTGTTGATTTAGTTGTTCTTGTTGCTGCTGTGATTCAAAAATTTGATTCAGTAGCTGTTCGAGTTCTGTTTTGTGATTATTGAGACTGGCTTCAACTTCTTGTTTTTCATTTTGCAGAGGTATCAAAGTATTGTTCAAATCATCTTTTTGCTGGTGGAAATTATTGATTTGAGTTTGTAATTTTTGATTTTCAGCTTCTAACTCTTGTTTGCGATTTTGGCTACTTTCTAATTCTTGCTTGAGAGAATTAAACTTGTTTTCGGCTTCTTTACTTTGACTACGTTTATCTGAAATAGAAAATTCTAGTTCATCTTTTTGTTGACTGAGACGCTGAATTTCCGTAGTTAAATTAGCTAAATTTTGCTTTAATTCTTCTCTTTGACTGTTTAGATCGGAAATGTTATTAACTAATTGATTGTGTTCTGATTGTAGAGCATTGATATTGTTTTCTATCTCTTCTATTCTGCTGGTTGATGCTGAGATAGATTGATTAAGTTGCTCTTGTTGTTCTTGAAGTTCTTGATAACGATCCGAGTTATCTTCTTGTTCTAATTGCGATTGCTTTTGTTTTTTGTCTGAGATTGCCGCACCTGCTAAAACCGCAGGAATAGCCATTCCTCCACCAATTAAAGCACTGTTTGTATTTTTACTAAGTAATTGGATAGCTCCGAAGCTAATTCCACAGAATGCTGAGCTAAGAAGAACTATATTAATAAGTTTGGGTGATTGCATTTTTCTTTTGGACTATTATTTAACTATCTATATGTGAGCTAAGTCTTACTAAGTAGTTAATCTTACCTATGCATTCATAGACTATTAGCTCGTTAGCTTTGTTGAACCGAGGACTGCTAACTAAGAACTAAATAAAAAAATAAGCATAAAGAATGAAGCAAACAAATAACTTAAAACGTTCATTGGTAAGAATGGCTTAAATGAATTAGTCTTTAATCTTCATGCTTTATGCTTAAGATAGATACTGATTTCCTCAGTCTTATCTATAAGAGTTCCCAAATAAGGCGAGAAAATTAACAGGTTTTCATGTCAAATTCGATCGCGCGATCGCTAATTCAGCTTCCAGAAAGTCAATAAATTGTCTCGCAGTTCTTCCAGAACGTCCATTATGGCGAGTTGCCCACTGTTTGGCACGAAATTCTAATTCTTCTCGATCGATCTCGATCTTGGCTTGTACTGCCAGATGTCGGACAATATTAAGATATGTATCTTGGTTGGCTGGTTCAAAAGTGAGTGTCAAACCAAAGCGATCGCTAAAGGATAATTTTTCTTGTACCGTATCCCAAGAATGAATTTCATCGGCATCTTTGGGACGAGGGCGATCGTCAAAAAATTCTCTAATTAAGTGTCTGCGATTGGAAGTAGCATAAACAACAACGTTATTAGCTCTTGCGGTTAAGCTTCCTTCTAAAACAACTTTAAGCGCTTTAAAAGCATCGTCATCTTCTTCAAAGGATAAGTCATCGACAAAAATAATAAATTTTTGCGGGCGATCGCGCAGTTGTTCTAGGATTATTGGTAAGTTTTTTAATTCAGATTTGGCGACTTCAATCAATCTCAATCCCTTGTCGCCATATGCTTGAAGCAATCCTTTCACTAAAGAAGATTTCCCCGAACCTCTACTTCCGTAAAGTAAGACATTAAGGGCAGTAAATCCATCGAGCAGAAATTCTGTATTCTTAACTAAAGTTTCTTTCTGATCTTCGTAACCTGCTATTTCTGTTAACTGAATTGGATCGGGATGAGCAATGCCAATAAGTTGTTCTTGTTGCCAGCGAAATGCACGATATTTGGCAAATATTCCTGTCCCGTTTTGGCGATAATAGTTAGCTAATTCTTCTAGTGCATCCGTCCAATTGTGAGTTTGGTGCAAGAAGCTTGGGGTTGAAGTTTCCAGATTCCAAGCGATAGGAGGTACTGATAAACTAGATGCAGTTTGTATCCACTGACTAATTTGTTCGGCGCTACATCTATATATATTGTTTAAAATTTGTAGATCGTATTTAGCTGCGCTGACTAAAGATTGAGGTAAATGTTGTAGGGAAACTGTTTGTACTTGTTGGCTAAAAGGATTATCGTTTTGCAGAATTTGCTTAATTAAATAGTCTTGCCAACTTTGCTTATTTGTAGCTAAGTTTTTAAACCAATTACCGTAAGCTTGTAGAAGATTTGGAGCGGAGTTGTTATTCTGGCGATCAAGCGTTGCCAATAAATTGAGGAATACTTTGCCAATCTCATTCTCAAAAACCGATTGATACAAAAGTAAAGATGATGCTTGTTGGTAAAGTAATTGGTATTCGTTCATCAAGTACCAGTTAAAAAATATCGATAAAGTCAATCTTAGATCGAGATTAATTGTTTGAGTAAGTCTAGTGAAATCTGACATTTTGTAGTTAATTTAACGTAATGTCAGCCAGAATTCCCTAATCTTCTATACGGTGGGGTAGTTCATATTGCTAATTGAGTCAAAAAATAATTGTAAAATTTATCTCGATCGACTTGCTTCATAACCTTAATTTTTTTCCCTCCCTTGGCGATCGTCGTTCTACCTTGACTTTTGCCTTCAGTAATAATTTTGACCTCGCATTCTTCAACTTGATAGAATTCGGGTCGATCGAGATAGGCAGTAGCAAGAACGTCCCAAAAATAATAATTCTGAGGAATTGCTAAAGAGTAGCAAAGTCCAGCAAGATCGGAAATTGGATAGCGTCGCTGTTTGGTTAATTGGTAAATAAATTCAGATTGGACGGGAACGGTATTAGTTAAATCCAGAGGACATAAAGTTATGGAAATCTCAGTTTGCCAAAGGCGATCGCAGGCGATCGGATCCCAAAAAACATTCCATTCTGCCGTTCCATCGTGTTCCAGGGCAAAAACTTTCTCAACGTTACCAGGAACAGTTAAAGCACCCCCCATCCAGACAATCTCAGCAATTTTGTCGATAATTTGTGGTTCTAAATCGATCGCTGTGGCAACTGTGGTTAAAGGGCCCGTTACCATCAATATTACTGGTACTGGTGCTTGTTGCAGAACTCGAACCATAAATTCCTGCCCAGATTCAGCAACTAATGGAGTTTTCAGGCGATCGCTTTCGTTGAGAATCGGAAAGTTGTCAATAATTACTGAATCGCGTCTATATTCGGCAGGAAAAGGGTTTATGCCTCTAATTGTACTTTCTGCGATGGGAATGTCAAAACGCCCCATCAAGTCGAGAATTTTGCGCGTTACGCTTACCGCCGCTTTGATGTAACAGTCAGCAGGAGTAACCACTATTCCAACCGGTTGTATTTCTGGCATTGTCATTAACAAAATCGTCGCCAAAAAGTCATCGATCGCGCCGTCGTGATCCAGTAATACTAGTTTTTTAGACATAATTTTCTAATATACTCTCTCAAGATATTTTCTACAGCCTTAACTAAATTGCGCCAATTATCGTCAATCCTGTTCGATAGATAAATCAAAAGCTGATTCTAGATATTGTTTGAGGGTAAATTGATATCCAGATTCAATTAATGTAGTCGATTTAGCATAGATTGTTTGAGCGATCGCAGACTGTTTTTGATAACTAACTAGAGCAACGTCAAATCTACAAAAATAATTAGCAAAAGCTATATTTTTAGTCAAAAAACTAGCAGCAGTACGGCTAATTTTTAATTGCTTTTTTGAAGTAATCGCCAGCAAACCATCATTATCCCAATTGTTTTGACGGCGAGCTTTAACTTCGACAAAAATCAACTCATTACTCGACTTTTTTTCAGCAATAATATCTATTTCTCCCCAAAGACAATGCCAACCTTGGTGTAAAATCTCCCAATCTTGAGACTGAAGATACTGTGCAACTAATTTTTCGCCGAGATCGCCGATTTTTATCATTAGTTATTAGTTATTAGTTATTTGTTATCGTTAGTTAAGTTCGCGATCGCGAGTATTTCCCTTAAAAACTGCTTAAATTATACTTTTTTTCCAATAGCTCTCTAGATAAAAACTCAAAACGAGAAAAACTTCAAAATGCTAGATATCTTGTCTATTCTGACCTCTGACCTCTAATTATCTACTCAGTCTCTTGTTAATGCATGAGAATCGATCTTAGATGAGTCGGCGATCGAAGAGATAATTTATAATCTTTTTTATCTTTAAAAAACATTCCCGTTATGCAAAAGCGTTTTTAGGTGAATTATGACCAGAGTTAAAATCGAAAATTATTTTTTTAATAGCAGCATTGTCTCAGTCGTAATTGCTTTGTTGGCGATCGCGTTTTTAACAATGAATATGCTAGTACCATCAGCTTTGGCGATCGACTATAACAAGCGTGCTTTGGTAGACAGTGACTTTTCCAATCAAGATTTGACCGATGCTAGCTTCGATCATGCCAATTTACGCAATAGCAATCTTAGCAATGTTAACGCCAGAGGAATCAGGTTTTTTGGCGCTAACTTAGATTCGGTTAATCTCGAAGGCGCTAATCTTAGCTATACCGATTTAGAATCAACTCGTTTAACTCGTGCTAATCTTAGCAACGCCATTTTAGAAGGTGCTTTTCTCACCAACGCTAAATTTGATGGTGCGATCGTCGATGGCGCAGATTTTACTAATGCTTTAATGCGCGAAGATGCTGAAAAATATCTTTGCTCGATCGCCAAAGGTACAAATCCTGTCACAGGGAGAAATACTAAGGATACGTTGTATTGTCCGTAAGCAAGTCCGCCGTTAACATAAACTTGGGTCGATCGCGTTGAGTAGATTGGAGAATTGATTTTAATTCTTGCCAATCTTTGTGTTCGATCGAGCTGATTAACTTGTCTAAATGTTGGCGATATTGGTGGAGCGATCGCAACAAGGCTTCAGTATTATACTCTGCCATCATCACCCCCAATTCTGGATTACCTCCACCAACTCTGCTAGTGTCGCGAAAACCCGAACTGGCTAACTTTTGTGCTAATTTTAAAACTGTTTGATCTGATTCACTAGTGCAAGAGTAAATGAGATTAGCGCTGATTTGCACTGGTAAATGAGAAATCCAAGCTACAGCGCGATCGTGTTCTTCGGGGGAGCAATGCTCGACTTTCGAGCCAAGTAGATTCGCAATTTTTTCGACCATGGCGATCGCTACTGGCGGAGTTTTTTCATCACCAGTGATTACATAGGGAGCATCTACAAATAGATCGAATTGAGCTGCTTCAATCCCTTGTTCTGCCGTACCTGCCATCGGATGTCCACCGACAAAATTGTGCCACAACTGGGAGCATTCGTTGACAATTGGCGCTTTAACAGAGCCAACATCAGTAACAATGGTTTCAGGAGCTAAAAAGGATGTGAGTTGTTTTAAAGTTGGTGCGATCGCAGCGATAGGAGTACAAATAAAAACTAGGTCTGTTTCTGAGAGTAAAGCTAGATCGATACTAGCGCGATCGACAACACCTCGCTCAATTGCTCTTTGACAGGTATTGTTATTACGAGCAACTCCCAAAACTTCTAAGCCAGCTTTTTTTAAGTCTAAGCCTAGAGAACCGCCAATTAAGCCTAAGCCAATAATTCCTACTTTCATGCCTATTAGTATCGTTCTAACTTACATTTAATAAAGAAGTCGGTATATATAAGTACATGGGCAAAATTAACTAGAACCATAGTTTCTTCTGTTGCCTTTTGCCTTTTGCCTTTTGCCTACCTCTACCTAGAAATTTAATTTCACCTACCTACTTATATAGAAGTGATTGAAGCAGAAGTCCATTCTTCGCTACGTGATTTTATTAGAGAACAACAGCGATCGAATTGGCCACATCATTTAACTATGGCACGATTAGTTGCCAGGGCTTTAAGATTGGGGCGATCGGCGTTGATTCAAACTGGTAGTAGTTTCAAACAATACTGCTTGAGCTATCTTACGCCAATTTTACTGGGAGATTGGTCAGTTATTATCGTTACTCCTCATTCAGTGCAGAAATATTTGCTAGAGGTAGAAATTCCTCGCTTAAAAGCATGGTTAAAGAGCGATAAACCGATTCAAACAGAAGAAGATTGGCACAGAGAAGGTGAAATTAAGGGTTTATTATTATTAAGCCCAGAAGTTTGGCTGAATGAGCGATTGTTCGATCGCCAAAACTTACCAAATAATTTACTGACTATCATCGATCGCGCTGATGATTTAGAAGAATGGACTAGAGAGAGATTAACCGTCAGCATAGAAAGTCAAGATTGGGACGAACAAATAGGTATTGCTCCCCAACAAACTGAAGCAATTCTGGCAGCAAAAACCAAGCTCACTCAATCGATTTGGCAACATCCTCCCAATCCCTATCAATGCTATTTGCTAGAGCGATCGGAACGAGATTTATTAGAGCAATTGTTAGCAACTTTGGCAAGCGAAAATTTACTCACGGATAAGATGAGCAAGTTTTGGCATTTTCTCTCTGGAGAATTGAGAGACAAAAATCAGATACTTTGGGTGGCGATCGCCAGAGAATTAGGACAATTTACCTTAAAGATAGCTCCTATCTCGGTTGCGGAAATTCTTAGCCCCATTTGGCAACAACAACCAGTAGTATTAATTGGTAGTTTTCTCGATCGCGAAGCTAGCGCACCAATCTATCGCCAACAGCTTGGCATCGAAGAAATATTGTGTCTCAAATTTTCTCCCAACCGACAAACTGAATACATTCAATTATATTTACCCGATCGCTTTCCCCTGCCCAATACCCCTCAATTTCAAGGAGCATTAAGCCAACACATTCGCCTCTCAATCGAGTTGAGCAATCGCAGCAACAAATTTACTGTTGTCTTGGTAGGAGATGTTCCTCTCAAAGCACAATTGGGAGCAACCCTAGCAGCAGAATTCGGCTCGATCGTTCGAGTTGAAAACCTTGATGTTGCCGATAATGGAGTTTTAGTCAGTGGTTGGGAGTTTTGGCGTTTAAATCAAGATCGATTACCCAAACCTCACTTCTTAATTATTGCCACTTTACCTCTTCCTTCCTTAGAAAATCCCTTGGTAGCTGCTAGAGTTGCCTATTACAAACATCTACGTCAAGATTGGTTTCGTTTGTATCTTTTACCCACTGCGTTGAGAGAATTACAGCAAGCCGTACTACCTCTAAGAGAATCACCAATTTTTTCCAAAAATAGCCCCGATCGGGATTTTGAGCAAAATCAAAGTCTTGTGGCACTCTTAGATAATCGGGTTAACCATCGCAGTTATGGCAATCTAGTTTTAACTGCACTAGAGCCTTACGCTCGTATCAATTACATCGATCCCAGTTGGTTTAACTTAGACTAGCTCTTAAATTTTCCTTGGCGATCGCTCAATTTTCTTCATTAAAATTAATAAAGCAAAAACTATTAAGAATAAACTTCTTCTCAAGCGTAGAAAACGCTATGATCGAGCCATAAATTTATCTTAAAAAATCATGGGTGAAGCAAAACGTCGTAAAGAATTGCTCGGAGAAAAATACGGGCAAGAAGACACCATTCTTCCTTGGTTGCCCATTACTAAATCACAATCAGAACAATTTGTGAAATGGACTACTAAGGGTGCTTGGATTGGAATTGGTATCATGGTTACTCTATGGGTGACAGTCAGATTTATTGGACCAGCATTCGGTTGGTGGACAGTGTATTAAAAATTTTTAAGCAAAACCCTCGTTTAAAATAATTCCATTTAGACAGTTACCAGGAGACTAGCAAAGGTTATGAGCGAGCAAAATCCCTATCAAAAACTTGGGGTAAATGAACAAGCTTCTTTTGAAGAAATTCAAGAAGCCAAGAAGCGTTTAACTCAACAATTTAGTAATGATGCTAAGGTAGTTGAGAGCATTGAAACTGCTTACGATGCGATTATTATGGATCGCCTGAAATTGCGCCAAGAGGGTAAAATTCCCGTACCAGAACGCATTCGTTTTCCCGAACGCACCCTGGAAACTCCACCAAGTTCCTTACCCAAGAATGTCAACAACACTCCTCCTTGGATCTCGCAATTTATTGATAGTCCTTCTAAAGCGGAAATATTGTGGTCAACAGGAATTTATGCATCTTTAGCTGCTATTATTTTGTTAACACAGAGTAGTTTAGCCTCTGTGCTGATGGCTTTCGGTTTTTGTGCCAGTATTTATTTACTCAGCCGCAAAGAAGGACGATTTGGTCGTGCTTTGCTAATCTCTGCGATCGCCCTTATTGCTGGAGTTGCTCTTGGCAGTGTGCTCTCAGGTTGGCTACCCTTAAGAGACGGTATCGCTTCTTTGAGGATTAGTGACGAACAAATTGAATCGACGATCGCACTGTTCTTGTTCTGGATTACTAGCAGTTTCCTCCGCTAACAAGCAATTCTGGAAACCGAAGCGAGAAACAGATCTACTGCCCCAGAGAAATTATCGACAATCCAATTGGGTTCATAACTTTCCAACTGGGAGCGATCGCGAATGCCTGAAAGAACACCAACTACTTGTAAATGATGAGTTTTAGCCGCAGCTATATCCGCCTCTGTGTCTCCTACCATCCAAGTAACAGAGGCGGAAGGTAATTCGTGAAGTGCTTTTGCCATCAGTAAAGGTTTATCTTTAACGTCCGTAGTCTTAATATAATCGTTGTCCAAACAATAGCGGCGATCACGTGGAAAAAAACGACCGAGATCGTAGCGTTCAAATGCTTCGTCTAATTCTCGTACTCGACGCATAGTCATTACCACTAAATCGACTTCTAATTGTTGTAGTTTTTCTAAATTTTCGATCGCGTTAGGCAGAAGGCGATCGAGTCCCATATATTCCATTTGGTGAACAGTTTGACGGCGCATTTGAGCAAATTGCTCAGCTTGTAGTCTGTTTAACCCTGAAAGGATACCAATTTTTGTTTCTGGGACTTTGGCTCTTTTCAGTTGCCAAAATTCTGATTTCGACATTTGTTTGACTGGTTGGTCGGCATCTTTAATTTTTTCCAGGCACAATTGGTAAACGTGATAGTAGCGATCGGAAACATCCATAATTGGGCCGTCAAAATCAGTAATTAGTCTGAGCATTCTGTTAAAGTAAATTGTTAAGTTTTATATACAAAGTTACCTTAAGCTGGAATAAGATTGCAATCTTTCTATAGAAGAGAAAAATTTAAGCTAATTAAGTTATTAATTAAAATAGGAAAAGCGAACTTTATTGCTATTAGTTCTTTGATACCAAATAACTTATCGTTCGATCGCGATCGTCAAAATAACCCCGAGCTATTTATTCGTCATGCTTATCTCAAAGATATTTATGACTTGGCTGATGTAATTACCCAAAGCTTTTACTCATATCAAGGGTTATTATGTTGGCTGTACCCCCTATTTAGATTGGGAGTATGCGAAGACTTAAGAATTCGTTTGAATTCATATTCGGCTGATTATTCTTGTTTAGTAGCCACTAAAACTACAGGCGATCTCAGTAGTGAAGTAGTTGGTACGGTTGAAGTGGCAATGCGTTCTCATTCATTTTGGTCTAATAGCGGCGATCGCTATCCCTACATTTGCAATCTAGCAGTTAAACATTCTTGCCGCAGACAGGGAATTGCCCGCCAACTTTTGCAAAAATGCGAACAAATTGCCTCTGAGTGGGGGTTTTCTGAAATCTGCCTGCATGTACTAGAAGATAATCACCAAGCCAAAAAATTGTACTTTACCAGTGGATATCAACTAAAGCAAATTGAATATAGCTTTAGTGACTACTTAATTCAACGTCCCAGACGTTTACTGTTGAGCAAGCAATTAAATTCGGGTAATGGGTTGCCAAATTCCCAATTGGTAAAGCATAGTAAATATTGCTAAAATTCTCGTACACAATCCCTAAGAAAGCTCGTGTTTAGGTTATCAATATTTGACAGATTTATTTATTCATTTAGATTTTGGCTACATTTTGGCTAATGCTTAAACAGTGAACAGCGAAGATCGGAAAGTCAATTTGCAAGCTGATAAAATACTCGCCCTATTGCGAGATAAAGTAACGTTGGTAGTTAATCCACGTCGTAAAAATGGTTTAATTATCTGTAAACAGTACCATGCTGAATTTGCTGGTCCTGGTGCAGTGGTAGGAGGACTCTTTGATGCAGATGCAGTCAAGGTTATCTCTGTTGGCAATCTCTCTCTAATTCATCCTCAAACCTCTGAGGAAAAGAGACAGGCATATAAAATGAGAAGGCAATGGGTACGGCTAACCAAACAAATCACAGACAATCCTGTGGCGATCGAACGAGCGCAGGTAATTCTAAATCAATTTGAACATTGGTTTGACGAAGAGACAGCAGCCAAACTTCCTAACGAAGCATTTGCTCTCATGGTTGGTGTTTTACCAACAACGATCGCTAAGGTGAGAAATAGCGATCGAGTGTGAAGGGGATAGGGATTAGGGATTAGGGATTAGGGGCTAGAAAGCAGAGGAGGACAAGGAAGTAAGAAAGCCTATTGCCTATTGCCTTCTTCTCCCTTTTCCTGCAAACGTTGCAGAGATAGAGCAGCAGCCTGACTCACTTGAGACTGACTATCTTTGGCTAGGAATTTTAAGGCGGAAATACTTTTAGGGGAGACAAGATTGCCTAGTGCTTGTGCCAATTTCTGTCTAACTAGCCAATCTTCTGAGGAAACAAAACGCAACATTGCTTCGATCGCTTCGGTAGCTTTAATTTCTCCTAAAGCAGCGATCGCGGCTTGTTGTATAACTATTTCATCGCTTTCTAAAGCTTCTATCAGTAAATCCTTAGCTCTAGGATCTTTAAGATTACCTAGAGACACCGCAGCACTAAAGCGAACCAACCAATTAGTATCTTCATAAAAAGCACGCACCAAATATTCAAAAGCTCTCCCATCTTCTAAATATCCTAATGCGCCAGCCGCATCAGCACGAATTCCATAATCGGGATCGGTTTCGAGTAATTCTGTCAGCAAAGGAAAACATTCATCTGTAGGTTTGACACCCAAGGCAAAAATTGCCATCGAACGTACTGGCAAAATTTCATCGTAGAGAACCTTTTTGATCAAAGGAACAGCCTCTTCTGCTGGTACTTCCCGTAAAGATACCAATGCCAATAAGCGATCGCGAGAGTTAGAACTTTGCAATTGGGCGGAGATTTGCTCTAAACTTAGCTGGCTCATAATTTCCTCAATATTTCTTCATATTATTTTAGCTCTATTAAAGAAATTGGATCGCTAAGAAAATCAAATTCTAATCTCTAACTCCTAGCCTCTAATATTCTGTCAGCTTTAAATTGAGAAATTGGACTTGCTCGTAGTGAATCCTTAAGGATTCACTACAAACTGATCGAATCAATTTTGACAGACTACTAATCCTAAATTTCCGCAAGCAGTCTAGTTGTCGCCTCAGTACTATTTGTCTCAACATCAACCGATCGCTTTTGGGAAGCTGCTTTAACAAATCCTAAAAATAAAGGATGGGAACTACTGGGACGAGAACGAAATTCGGGGTGAAACTGACTGGCAATAAAGAAAGGATGATTGGGTAATTCAATAATTTCTACCAAACGTCCGTCAGGAGATGTACCACTTACTTCGTAACCTGTTTCTAAGAATAAATTACGGTAAGCATTATTAAACTCGTAACGATGGCGATGGCGTTCGTAAATTACTTCTTGTTGGTAGAGAGAGTAAGCTAGGGTATCTGGTTTTAAGCGACAGGGATATAAACCCAGACGCATTGTACCACCTAAATCAACAACATCCTGTTGTTCGGGTAAAAGACTGATGATTGGGTTAGGAGTTTCTGGCTCGAATTCAGAACTGTTAGCCCCCTCTAGTTTAGCAACGTTTCGTCCCCATTCAATCACCGAACATTGCATTCCCAAGCACAAACCAAGGAAAGGAATTTGATGTTGACGGGCATATTCGATCGCGGCGACTTTACCATCTACACCACGCAAACCGAACCCACCAGGAACGATAATACCACTTACATCTTGTAAATATCTCGTCACTCCATTATCTTCAATATCTTCTGCACTAATCCAACGCAGATTTACTTCACAGCCTAAAGTGATCGCCGCATGTCCCAAAGCTTCGACTACAGATAAGTAAGCATCGCTCAGTTGAACGTATTTACCAACGATCGCTACTTCGATCTGAGTCCTTGGCGATTGCATTCTCTCTACTAGAGTTTGCCATTGAGAAAGATCTGGTTGTCGCTGTTCTAATTGTAATAATTCTAGAGTTTGTTGTGCTAAGCCCTCTTTTTCTAAATTTAAGGGTACTTCATAAATACTGCTAGCATCTTGAGAGGTAATTACAGATTCGACGGGAACGTCGCAAAATTCGGAGAGTTTTTCTTTCAAACCTTCTTTGATCGGGCGATCGCTTCTACAAACTAGTACGTCTGGTTGAATCCCGATCGAACGCAATTCTTTGACAGAATGTTGGGTGGGTTTGGTTTTCATCTCTCCTGCTGCTGGAATCCAGGGAAGCAGAGTGACGTGCATGTAAACAACGTTATTGCGTCCGACATCTTTACGAAACTGACGAATCGCCTCTAAAAATGGTAGAGATTCAATATCTCCCACTGTACCGCCAATTTCTGTAATCACGACATCAGGATTGGTGTTTTTGGCGACTCGATGAATCCTTTCTTTGATTTCATTGGTAATATGAGGAATAACTTGAACGGTTCCGCCTTGGTAGTCTCCTCTTCGTTCTTTATTGATTACCGCCTGATAAATCGAACCAGTGGTGACACTGTTAAGGCGAGACATAGAGGTGTCGGTAAAACGTTCGTAGTGTCCTAAGTCTAAATCTGTTTCCGCACCATCATCGGTGACAAAAACTTCTCCATGTTGAAAGGGACTCATTGTCCCTGGATCGACGTTAATATAGGGGTCTAATTTTAAGATCGAAACAGAATAATCGCGAGATTTTAATAATCTGCCCAAACTAGCAGCAACAATTCCTTTGCCAATACTGGAAACGACACCGCCAGTGACAAATACAAATTTAGTCATATTGTTTTATCAAAAAGCAAAATTATAGATACCCCCGTTTATTCTGCCACAAGACATTTTCAATTCAGCATTAAAACTTTTGAAAATTGCCCTCTGGAAAAATATTGAGAGTATCTAAAACTAGTCAGCGAGAAGTATAAAAGTTATTTGAGTGTTTAGTTGAGTGTTTATTTGAGTGTTTAGTTGAGGATTAATTGATTCCAAATACCCGATTGACGCGCAGCCACCAAATAGCGAAAGATATATTCTACTATCTCTACCATATTTTGTGCTGCCATGGGCGAAGTTGCCCAAACTGTAACGCCATGATTGCGAATTAGTAGGGCGGGAATGTCTGGTGGATTGTCTGTGAAGCGATCGCTTATTTCTTCAGCAATACGGGGTACTTCTAGATAGTTTTCAAAGATGGGCATAGTCACTTTAGGTTGTTCTTGCCAAACTCCCATTCCTTTGAGCATTTCTAGAGGAGGTAAGGTTAAGATATCACCTTCGCTAAAATTAGAAACTAAATTAGCTTGTACCGAATGGACATGATAGCAAGCTTGTGCTTTTGGAAACAGACTATAAATTACCTGATGAATGCTGGTTTCTGCTGATGGTTTGTTACTAGGATGACCAACTTCTAAGACTTTTCCTTCTAAATTGAGACGAACAAAATCTTCTTCGGCGAGTAATCCTTTATTTTTGCCGCTAGCAGAGATCCAAAAGCTATTATCTGAGTTGCGAACAGAAAGATTACCAGCAGTCCCTACCATCCAACCAAGTTGATAGAATTGACGGGCGGCATTAACTAGTGTGAAACGTAAATCGAGGTCGATGTTATTCATGGTTGTTGATGAGAATTTAAGTTTACTTTTGCATGTTGATAATTTAAGTTAAGAGCGATCGAAAAATTTAAGGATCGAAGCGATCGATATTATCGTTGTTTATGTATTAACCTATTTGTTTAGGGATTTTCTATCAGTTGGAATCGCTTTTACTAAGGTATTTTGACTTAACTTGGATGAGAATTAATTTTAATAGTTTTATTATGATTACGTTGTCTGGCAATCATAAATCATTTGTGAGCATGTTCTTATAGATTATTTCTTGTCGATCGCCGATCGCTAAGAGCTTTGTTCTCCTAATAATTGTCAAGATTCTCTGATTTTTACTCGATCGAGTGTTTCGATCGCAGTAGCTAGTTTTTTAACTTGATCGAACCATAGTCAAGCTTCCATCTAATAATTTAATGACGAGTTAGGAACTCAAATTCCACTATTTGCTATTTTATTACTAGATTTTTAGATTTGGTAGCAAATTACTCATTTTTATTTTCAGCCGTCAGTTAGAAGCTATCAGTTATCAGCTATCAGCTTTTGTGCTGAAATGCTGAAGTGCTGAAATGCTGAAATGCACTAATTGCCAAAATCAATTTGCCATCTTTGAGCGAGATAATCCCGTATTTCCAGAAAGTTATCCCAAGGAATGTAAGGTTTATTTTCTGCTTTGAGATAATCGATCAGGCGATCGCGCGCAAAAACTAAGTCTGCTGACAATGCCATATTAATATCAGTAACCGAATCACCGATCGCCACTTTTTCTGTAGCGAAATATTGTTCCATCACCTTGACTTTGGCGACTAACTCGCTATCTCCTTCAAAATCGGAATGAACAGATAAGCGATCGCCGCGACGATCGATATCAACAGCATAGATAGAAGCAACTTTTTCCATTAATTGCTGGCGATCGAGGACAGTTTCTACCATGTCTCGCAAACCACCAGAAATAACGATAAAAGGTACACCACGCAGGTTGAGAAAATTGAGTAATTCCTCTAAACCGTCACGAACAGGTTTACTCGCCGCATATTCGAGAATCTCAGGATAGCGTCTAGAGGGAATTGATTCTAGTAGTTGCCTAACTCCTGCTCTCAATGTTAATTGTCTAGAATACATTTGAGGCATTAATTGCGACGACAATTCGGGAGCAAATTCTTTTAGCATTCCTGCAAAAGTTTCGATCGCCGTAATCGTCCCGTCAAAATCGCAAAAAACTATACTTTGAGTTCGCTCGAAGCTAGGCTGACTATACACGTCACATGGATAAAAAAGACCAGAAGTATTTTCTCATAAAATAGGGGTGTAAGGGTGTATGCGACACGAAGTTGCAGTATTCAGTGGACTTTGCTCTACCTGAGCATTATCAAGTATCCTCAGTTTTGTAAAACATAACTAGTTATAGCAAAGAGTACTTCGATCGCTAAAATAGAGAGTGTGTTGCTTTTAATTCAACACATTGGCAATGGTAGTATGCATATCGAAGAACAACTAGATACACTCCAATCCGAAATCGACCAAAAGAGACAAGAAATTCGCTCGGATTACTACTCAATGTCGATTGGTGAATTGATTAGTTTGTACGAGCAAAAAGAAATTGAAATTCATCCTGAGTTTCAGAGATTTTTTCGTTGGGAAGTTTTAGTAAGAGTAAACATAATGCTTTATTACGTAGTGGAGTAATGCTTTTATATGCACACTGGGAAGGATATATCAAAACTGCTGCGATTAGCTATTTAGAATTTGTCGTCAGACAACAATTAACTTATAAAGATTTAGCCATAAATTTCGTAGCAATAGCTATGAAGACAAAACTTAATCAGGCAACCGAAACCAACAAGGCAACAATCTTTACAGAAGTGACTGACTTCATGCTCAACCAAATGAATCAGAAAAGTTCAATTTCTTATGAAGAAGTGGTTTCAACAGCCGCTAATTTATCTTCTTCAATTTTGCGAGAGATTGTCTGTCTTTTAGGTTTGAACTACTCTTTTTATGAAACTAAAGAGGTGATTATTAACGAGCAATTACTAAAGCGAAGAAATGGAATTGCTCATGGCGAATATTTATCACTCGATCGCGATGAATATCAACAGTTGCATGATGAGATTTTAGCAATGATGGAAAATTTTCGTACTCAGATTGAAAATAATGCTAGCCAAAAATTATACTTACGGAATCAAAAGTAAGTTAACTACAAAGATTGATTGTCTGAAAAACTTTCTGCTAGACACCAAAAAATAATCCTTAACGATCTGCCTCCTGCCTTCTCTTCCCTCTTAAAATGCTATATCTGAAAAAATTAACTTACCATCCTCCTGCTACTTCTCAACCGATTCTTAAAGATATCGATCTAGAACTAGCGCCACAAGAGTTAGGATTAATCGTTGGACCTAGCGGTTCGGGTAAAAGTACTCTCTTAGAAATTCTCGCAGGACTGGCAGAGAGAACTGGCGGTGATATATTCTGGAGAAACCAAGAGTTAACTTCTCTACATCTGCAACAATTGGGGGTATTTGTTTTTCAGTTTCCCTAATGACATTTTTGTGGTTCGACAATCTTGGAAGAATTACGTTTGGGACATCCAGAAATAGGTTCGCAACAGGTACGAGAGACACTTAAGGAAGTAGGATTAGAAGATATTCCTTTTAATATCTCTCCTCATAATCTTAGCGGCGGTCAACAAAGAAGACTTGCTTTGGCAGTACAGTTAATTCGTCAACCTAATTTATTAATGTTAGACGAACCCACTGCTGGATTAGATTGGTCGATGCGACAACAACTTACTAAACTATTGGCAAAGTTAAAAACTCATTGGACTTTACTAGTTGTAACTCACGATCCAGGTGAATTAATAGGCATTGCCGATCGCTGTTGGCATATCGATCGCGGACAACTCAAACCTGTTAATTTAGCAATGAACAATGAACAATGAACAATGAACTATAAAGAATTACCAAATTTTGAGCATATTTGGCAGGAGACTTTAAAATGGCAGCCAGATGAAACAAAACAAATACAATATCAAAAATTATACGAACAGATTTTAATAGGAAATCGCAAGTTAAATCTTACTCGTATTACCGAACCTGTTGATTTTTGGGAAAAACATCTTTGGGATTCTTTAGCTGGAATTATCAATGCAGATTTAGAAATCGAAATTGAAACAAAAGAAGATTTAAAAGTAATTGATATTGGTACTGGTGGAGGATTTCCTGGTTTACCGATCGCGATCGCTTTTCCTTGGTGGCGCTTAACTTTAGTTGATTCTACTCATAAAAAAATAGCTTTTGTTCGAGATTTAAGTAACAATTTAGGTTTAAAAAATGTTACTACTTTAACTACAAGAGCGGAACAATTAGGACAGAAAAATAATTACAGAGAAGCTTATAATTTAGCTTTAATTAGAGCAGTTGCTCAACCATCAGTTTGTGCTGAATATACTCTACCTTTTGTTAAAATTGGTGGTTTAGCTATTCTTTATCGAGGTCATTGGAGCGATGAAGATAGCATACAATTAAAACCTGCTTTAGAAAAATTGGGAGGCAAATTAGAAGCTGTTCGCGAGTTAATTACTCCTCTTAGTAATAGCATTCGTAATTGTATTTATTTACGAAAGATCTCATCCATGTCTCCTCAATTTCCTCGCGCGGTAGGAGTGCCAAATCAACATCCTTTATAAGCTGGTCAAATCTTATAGTTTTGTCAGTCAACCAGATCCCTACTTTGTTTTTGTTTCATGACTGT
The DNA here is from genome assembly GCA_964548905.1 of uncultured bacterium. Taxonomy (GTDB): domain Bacteria; phylum Cyanobacteriota; class Cyanobacteriia; order Cyanobacteriales; family Xenococcaceae; genus CAZJTL01. The sequence continues at coordinate 33,319 of CAZJTL010000030.1, forward strand.
AAGTTCATTTTGCAAAGCCTGTTTATACCAATTCTCGAAACTAGCTAGATACATGAGCAAATTATTTCTTAATAGGAAAAAACTTGTAAACCCTTAATTAATTTGTTGCCTGTTGCCTGTTGCCTGTTGCCTTACCTTCTACTAAGTCTTTTGTTACTTTTGAGAAATGGTATTAGCTAATCTGGTATTAATAGCGCTTAACAATTCTTTTCTAGTAAAAGGTTTAGTTAAATAATCATCTGCGCCTAAATCCATTCCCATTCGCAAATCTTCTTTCGTGGTTTTAGCAGTCAGGAAAATGAAGGGAATTAGATTACTGACAGAATGATGCATGATTTCGTCGATCACTTTGTAACCGTCAGCTTCTGGCATCATCACATCACAAAGAATCAAATCGGGATGTTCTGTTAATGCCATTTGTATGCCTACTTTACCGTTTTCTGCTTCAACAACAATAGACCTCTTGCAAAAGTAGCTAACGATCGCCATAATTTAGCCCAAATC
>CAZJTL010000031.1:0-33266 GCA_964548905.1 uncultured bacterium
ATAAAAAAACTGGATGTTCTCTTGTTGTGCTTAGAGCAATGACACTTTTAGATCTTTTTGCTTCATAAGAATGTCAAGTGGAGGCAATCTTTTCTGCAATAAAGATAAATATTTTTGGATAATAACTTGACTGAGTTTAAGCTGACATAAAAATAGCCAAGCCTTAAAAGAAAAGATATCTTTGCCAACAATCTTGACAGCATCAATCGGTTGTCTATTTTTAATACCGACTAAAAACCAGTGCAATTTCAGATAGACATAGATAATCTCTAACTCTGGTAGTGAAGGGCGATATTTATGTGAGACTAGTCTGTAAATCTCCTGCTTCAGTAAAAAGTTTTTCTCTAATCTTTGTCCTAGAGTCAATTGCTTGTGACATCCACCCATCCAAATCGTTCGATAGGCAAGATATTGATTAACAAAGACAGCATCGCCAAATTGAGCAATTTGAATCCACGAATAGATATCGTCGCAGTTACCGTCAAAGGCTTTATTCCAACCTCCCGAGCGCATAAAGGCATCTTTTCTGAAGGCTACTTGAACTGGTGTACCAAAGGGAACCATTTCTAATAGCATTCCATAGTGAATATCTTCTTGAGATAGATAAAAAGCTTGACTCAGTCCACTTGGTTTGGTACGAGAAACTTCTACCCGATCGAGATCGACTTGAATCGCCTGACAAGAAGCAATAGCTGCATTAGGACAAGAAGCGATCGCGCTGGTTAATTTTTCGATACACTCAGGAGCAAGATAATCGTCGTCATCTAATAGCTTGATCCACTCGCCAGCAGCAATTTTGATTCCTATATTAACGGTTTCTGAATGTCCGAGATTGGTGGAATTACGATGATAAACAACGCGATTTCCCAAACTTTTTAGATACGCTTCTGTACCATCGCTAGAACAATCATCTACGACAATAACTTCGCAATCAACTGTTTGATTGAGTGCAGATTCGATCGCTCTTTGCAAAAATTGCAAGCGGTTATAAGTGGTAATTACAATACTAAATTTCATTAACCTAATTACTTTTGAATTAATAAAGTTTAATTAAGTATATTATTTACTTGATTTTCGATTTTATGTCGAGATTATTTCCGTATTTTTACGGATAATTTATATTCCCAAAAATGACTAGATAATCAATAATATTTGATATAAGCAATATCTATCAATCGTCTTGGGTATCAGCATTAAAGCTCTTAACCTGAACTTTATAAAGATTATATAAAAGACACAAAATATTTATTTAAAAAATGTATATTTTTGCTACGTTTAGAAAATTAATTAACGATCGAAATAGTTAATTTGTCAAGATCGAAATCGATCTTAAAAGCGATTTTTTGTAGACGAACGTTCGCTTGTTTCAGATTCTAAATCTGAAAAACTGTTGGGATTAAAAAAATTTGAATTTGAAACTTCTGGCTTTAGCGAAGCGGCATTGCCAATAATCTTTATTTTTGTAGCGAAAGCGAGGTTCATCAAGCCCCGTTGGGGCGGGTGTAGGGGTGTAGGGGTGCAGGGGGGAGAACTAGCCCTTACGCGAAGCGTCATGATTTTTTTTCAGCTAATATTGTTGTTTGCAAAAAGTAAAATGGACTGAGCATACAACTCAACAAAAATGCCATTTCGCAAGCCGCAACTAGATCGGTTTTAACTTGTTGTTTGTATTTAAATAAATGTATTAATACTCTACGGAAGTTTGCCAACACAATTCTGGTAAACAATAATGGTTTTTGCCAACTTTTAGTGTTAATTAAGCGAAGCTGAAACACACAAATTCCACACCCCTTACTTAAGGCGATTAAATAATTTCTTTCTAGCCTTTGACTGGGTATTTTGTGATTAACGTGCATGGCGGGATTATACCAAATTTCCCAACCAGCTTTATGTAAATATAATAGGGGTTCATAATCGTCTCCCTGTACCATTGAACCCTTAGTTCTACCACTTAAAGTGGGTATAGGTGGTACATATTTTAGCCAAGCTTCTCGTCTTACAATCCAGGCAGCAGATGGTGGCAAACTCAAATTTTTTGCGTCATATAGATGAGCAGTTTCACCCCGTTCTCTGATAGCTAAAAATGATGCTATGCGCTGAAAATCATTAGGCGGAGAAATTTCAAAATCGCCATGAATTTGACCACCATAGGCTCCTACTTGCGGATGTTCTTGACTGAATTTATATGCATTAGCTACCCAATCTAAAGCTGGTATAATATCATCGTCGAGAAAAGCTACCCACTCAGATTGTGTTTCTGCAATAGCTTTTTGGCGAGCAAATGCTGCTCCTTGACGTTGTTCAAAGCAATAGTTTAAGGAACGCTTATCCAACCATTTTTGTTGATAGCTTTTAATAAGCTCTGCTGTTTCGTCTTGGCTATTGTTATCAACGATTAAAACATCCCACTTAATATTTTCAACATTAATTTGTTGGGATAATTGCTCTAAAATTTTTGGAAGACGTTTTGATCCGTTATAAGTGGGAATTGCAACAGTTAGATCGAGTTGATTCATTTTTTAAAATATTTAAATATCGTAGTTTTTTCTATTTACTATTTCTTAGGATTAATTGTGGTAATTCTTGTGAAATATTAATTGTCTGTTGGAGCTTATGCTTTCTTTCTAAATAATCTATATATTGTTTTTTCCACAAAAAGACAGGACTTTTTAAACTACTGATTAAAAACTCCATTTGACAAGCTGCAACAGTATCGGTTTTAATCTTGCTACCATGCTTACAAATGTATGATAGTAAGCGATAAAGATCTTTAGCCATATATGCAGCTAATGCTAAGGGTTTTTGCCAGTTTTTAAGAGTCATCATCCGTAGCTGATGTCTGCTTAAACCGACACAACGCACCAGTGAGAGTAAATATTCCTTTTGCAACCGAGAGTTGGCAATTTTGTGACGAATTACCATAGCTGGATTGTGCCAAATTTCCCAACCTGCTTGTTGTATGTGAATTAAAGCTTCTAAGTCTTCGCTAGCTAATCCCGCCTCTTTGCCTTTATGATTTAAAACCAGCCGTGGCGGAACTGCATCTAACCATACTTGCTTGCGAACTACTAAACCAGCAGCAGGAGGAAGTATTTTCTTTTGACGTTGATAGCAAAAAGGGCGATCGCCTCGTTCGACAATAGCTAAAAAACAAGCAATCTTGTTAAAATTATCTGGGAGCCGATCTGTAGATTTTTGCTCGAAAAAATAGCCGTGAATTTGACTTCCGTAAGCACCTACCTGGCGATGTTCTTTGCCAAAGCTGTAAGCAGCATAAACCCAGTCTGAGTTAGGTAAGTTATCGTCATCGAGAAAGGCAATTATTTCTCCTTGAGCCTTTTCGACGGCTTTTTGTCTGGCAAATGCTGCTCCTTGTTCAGGGACGAAGTAATATTTTAATGGATAGTCTGACGACCAATTTGCTTGATAGTCTCTGACTAATTTGGCAGTATTGTCGAGACTATTATTATCAACTACAATAATTTCCCAAGTAAAAGATTCCCTACCATCTTGCTGACAGTAAGCAATGCAATCTTGCAATTTATCGAGAACATCTGATAGACGATGTTGACTATTGTATGTAGGGATGGCTACGGTTAAATCCACCATGACGATTTTATTAACTTTGTCGAGTGAGAAGGAAGTAATGATTGTTTATCGGATTTAACTTACTAATTGCTCAAAAGAATTAATCTTAGAGTTGGTAAAATTCAGGGATTTTTCTTGAAGTGTTAGTAAATATTGTTGCGGGATTTTTTTAGAAAATCTGAGATTATATAAAAAGAACCAAGCCTTTAGAGAAAATAAGGCTTTATTCGCTACTTTTATTGCCTCTAAAGGTTGTTTTTGTTTTAAACCTACTAAGAACCAATGTAGCTTTAGATATAAATAAATTATTTTTAATGTTGGTAGAGATGAGGCGTATTTTTCTGAGATTAAATTACAAATTTGTTCTTTGAGTATATAGTTAGTATCAAGTCTTTGTTTGAGAGTTAATTGTTTGTGACATCCACCCGACCAGATGGTTCGATATGCTAAATAATCGTTGATAAAAACTGCATCGCCATATTTAGCAATTTTAATCCAGGAATTGATATCATCACAGTTACCATCAAAAGCAGAATCCCAACCTCCCGATTTTAGAAAAGCTTCTCTTGTAAAAGCTACTTGTACGGGTGTCCCAAATGGCACAATATCTAATAACATTCCATAGTGAATATCTTCTTGAGAAATATAAAAAACATTGCCAAAACCATTATATTTAGTACGACTTAATTCAAGACCATTTTCATTTACTTGAATTGCTTGGCAAGAACAAATAGCTGCATTAGGACAGGATGAGATCGCACTATTTAGCTTTTCGATACACTCAGGAACAAGATAATCATCGTCATCTAATAGCTTGATCCACTCGCCAGCAGCAATCTTGATTCCCATATTAACGGTTTCTGAATGTCCGAGATTGGTCGAATTACGATGATAAACAACTCGATTTCCTAAGCTTTTAAGATATGCTTCTGTACCATCGGCAGAACAATCATCTACTACGACAACTTCACAATCAACTGTTTGATTGAGAGCAGATTCAATCGCTCTTTGCAAAAATTGCAAGCGGTTATAAGTAGTGATTACAATACTAAATTTCATCAATTTAATTACTTTTAATTCAATAGTTATGAATGATTAGTTACTCAAAATTTAGCTATTTTTTGAAGCAAAAGGCGAGAGTTTTTTTGTGTTTTTACAGACAATTTATATTAGATAAAATGATCGTATAATTGGTCATATTTGATGTAAGTGATATCCATCAATAGTCTTGATTGTTATCAACTGAGATCCAAATCACATCTTTATGAAAATTAGATGAACAACACAAAATTTTTATTTTTAAAAAAGGCGAGGCATTGCATCAGGACAAGATAAGTTGACCAAATAATTCGTAATTTTCAAGCTTGTTTGCCGTTGAGATTAAACAAATTTGAATTTTAATAGGAGACTTCTAGTTCTAGTGAAGCGGCTCTAGTGTAAGTTAAATATATCTATGTCATGAAGCTCGCGCGATCGCTAGCTATAACCAAACAGGGTGATTGACAAATTTAACAGCTAGATTTTTCAATGATGGATATCAAAAACGGTTTTGTAGGAGCAGTCGGTAATACACCATTAATTCGCTTAAATAGTGTTAGCGAACAAACAGGCTGTGAAATTTTAGGAAAAGCAGAATTTCTCAATCCAGGCGGTTCGGTGAAAGATCGAGCAGCTTTGTATATCATTGAAGATGCAGAAAAAAAGGGCTTGCTCAAACCTGGTGGTACTGTAGTTGAAGGAACTGCTGGCAATACGGGTATCGGTTTAGCTCATATTTGCAACGCTAAAGGCTACAAATGCCTAATTATTATTCCAGAAACTCAGTCGCAAGAAAAAATAGATACTCTCAGAACTTTAGGCGCAGAAGTACGTCCTGTACCAGCAGTACCTTACAAAGATCCCAATAACTACGTTAAACTTTCTGGGCGTGTAGCGGCTCAAATGGAAAATGCAATTTGGGCAAATCAGTTTGATAATTTAGCTAATCGAATTGCTCATTACGAAACGACAGGAAAAGAAATTTGGCAACAAACCGACGGCAAAATCGATGCTTGGATAGCTGCAACTGGAACTGGTGGAACGTTTGCTGGTGTATCTTTATTTTTAAAAGAAAAAAATCCTGCGATTAGATGTGTAGTTGCCGATCCAATGGGAAGCGGTTTGTATAGTTACGTCAAAACAGGAGAAATTAAGATTGAAGGTAGTTCAATTACAGAAGGCATAGGCAACAGTCGAATTACTGCTAATATGCAAGATGTTCCCATTGATGATGCCATTCAAATTGACGATCGCGAAGCTGTACGCATAATTTATCAGCTACTTAGACAAGATGGATTATTTATGGGTGGTTCTGTCGGTATTAATGTTGGTGCTGCTGTTGCCCTAGCAAAACAAATGGGTCCTGGTCACACAATTGTAACAGTATTGTGTGACGGTGGCGCACGTTATCAGTCTCGTCTGTTTAATCAAGATTGGTTGGCAACCAAGGGATTATTGAACTAAGGCAGATTCTGCCATGCTTGAGTGACAATATTACTCAACCAACGCCTCTGTACTCGATCGAGTAAATTGTCATCTTCTAATAATTGAGCTGTCAAATCTTCTAACGATAAACCTTGAGAACGAGCAATTTTAATTACACCCGCGATCGCCGTCGCGATCGTTTCCACATCAACAGGTTTATTTCGCAAAGCGATCAGTTCTTCAGGAGTGTCTGGAATGGGATAATTCATTACAAATAATATTTACAGTCAATACAATCTATCAATAGGATTAATAAAAGTTAAGTTTTATTAATCGATTTTAAGGATATTAATAATCAAGAGTCTAAGGTATCTTGATTTACTGCCCAGTCTCCTTTGACATAACTTAAGATTTATTCCAAACTTTGTAGCTAATGATGCAAGAAATCCTCTATATAGAAGTTCCTACACCTAATACAAGCGATGTTTGTAGCTGGTTACAACAAGAATGGCAAGCTGAAGTCGAACCAAAAGTAATTACTCCAGACGGAATTCGTCTAAAAATATCTCCAGAAAGCGAATTATCGATATTTGTCTGGTCGCTACAACGCACTACTTATCTTAAGGTCTTTCTTTGGGGACGACAAGAAATTGCTCCTATTAACAAAATCAAACACAATTTAGTAAAAGCGATCGCGAGGAAGTTCCCGCCACAATATTCAGCACCACCAGAAATCGATCTATCTCAACAGTCAATTTTTGAAGCACTCTTACCTCACTATCCGCAAACCGTGCGTTTCTTTGCCAAAATGCCAATGGGAGAACAAGATCTTCAGCGCGTCTACTGGTGGGAAAAACGTTGGCGAGAGAGTGTCAGAAATCCGCAGCAACCGAAGCAGGTGGTGTTTAAGCAATCAGCTATCAGTCATCAGTTATCAGCGATCGGTCATCAATACGATTTAATTTACATTGGAGGCGCGTTAGGATCGATTCATGCAGCAGTGATGGCAAAATTGGGTTATCGCGTCTTGCTGGTGGAAAGATTGGCATTTGGAAGAATGAATCGGGAGTGGAATATTTCGCGATCGGAGTTTCAAAGTTTAATCGATTTGGGTTTATTTACCAACGAAGAATTTGCAAGCATTATCGCCAGGGAATACCAAGACGGGTTTAGTAAGTTTTTTGATGGCAATAATCCCTCACATTTAAAAGCAGCAGTTTTGCACACGCCGACGGTGTTAAATATCGCGATCGATACTACTAAATTACTCAACCTTTGTGGTGAAAAATTACGCCAAGCAGGAGGAGAAATTTGGGAGCGAACAGAATTTATTCGCGCCGATATTGGAGAAGAAGAAGTTAAAGTTCAGTTTGTAGATTTATCCACAGGAGACTTAAAACAAGCTAGTGGACGTTTACTAATTGATGCGATGGGTACTGCTTCGCCGATCGCTTGGCAACTAAATGGGGGTCGAACTTTTGATAGCGTTTGTCCGACAGTAGGCGCTGTAGTCGAAGGATTTGCCCCAGAAGTGTGGGATGCTACCTATGGAGATGTCTTAAATTCTCATGGAGATATATCTCGTGGTAGACAATTGATTTGGGAATTATTTCCTGGTGAGGGAGATGAATTAACCATCTATTTATTTCACTATCATGAAGTACATCCTGATAACCCTGGTTCACTGTTAGAGATGTATGAGGATTTCTTTAGCATTTTGCCAGAGTATCGGCGTTGTGAGATGGATAAATTAGTGTGGAAGAAGGCTACTTTTGGCTATATTCCAGGGCATTTTAGTACCAGTAGCGACGATCGCACTGTAGCATTCGATCGCTTGTTAGCGATTGGGGATGCAGCTTCTTTACAATCTCCGCTTATTTTTACTGGTTTTGGTTCCCTAGTACGAAATTTAAGCCGTTTAACCACACTCCTCAATACTGTACTTCAACACGATTTACTCAAAGCCGAACATTTAAACCAAATTCGTGCTTATCAAAGTAATATTGCCGTTACTTGGATGTTTTCTAAAGGAATGATGGTGCCAACTGGAAAAACGCTACCGCCACAGCGTATCAATTCGATGTTAAATACTTTCTTCGGGTTGCTTGCCGATGAACCTCCAGAAGTAGCCGATACTTTTATTAAAGATCGATTTGATTGGTTAACTTTTAATCGTTTAGCGCTTAAAGCTGCTAAGCAAAATCCTGCCTTAATTCCCTGGATTTGGCAAATGGCTGGCAGTCGAGATCTGTTGCGTTGGTTGGCTGCATATTGGGAATTTACCCTTGATTCTGCCAAAAATTTCCTCTTAAAAGGATGGCTACCTAATTGGTTGGAGCGATCGCAACCCTGGTTAGAAAAACGCTATCCCATCTTGTGGTTGAAACTGCTGAGTTGGAAATACTCTTTGTAGAGGGGTTAGGGATTAGGGAGCGGGGGAAGTAGCAAGTAACGAGTAGCAAGTGCGGAGTCGGAGAAACTCCGCCTCCGAGCAAGTGAAAAAACTTTTGACTTTTGACTTTTGACTTTAAAAACTTCTGCCTTCTGCCTCCTGCCTTCTGCCTTCTGCATAAAAGCCTTCTCCCGAAGGGAGTTAAAATAATGATTGCAATCCGCGCAAAGTAAAAGGCGATCGCATGAGATTAAAAATTTCATTTTCTTCTAAAGGTTTGGAGAAAAAATATCCTTGTCCATATTCGCATTTAAGACTTTGTAGCATCAGTAATTGTTCTTTGGTTTCTAATCCTTCTGCTACTACATCTAAGCCCAAATTATGAGCTAAATTAACAATAGCTTTGACAATATCTAAGGATCTGTCGGTAATTTTTTGATTGATAAAAGAGCGATCTATCTTGAGAGTATCAATAGGAAGATAGCGTAAATAACTTAAAGAAGAATAACCAATGCCAAAATCATCGATACAAAGTTTAATTTTTCTTTCTTTTAATTGATTTAAAATATTTGTCACCGATGAAGCATTATCCATTAATATACTTTCGGTAATTTCTAATTTTAAATATTCTCCATTCAACCCTAAAGACTCTAGCAAGCGATCGATTTGGAGGATAAATTCAGGATTATTTAATTGAATGCCAGATAGATTAACACTAATTTTTAAAGGAACTGTTTGCGGAAACTTTTGTTGCCATAACAGTAATTGATGACAGGCTTCTGATAATACCCATTGTCCCAAAGGTACTATTAGTCCAGTTTCTTCTGAAAGGGGAATAAATTTTTCTGGTGAAACACTTCCTCGCTGCGGATGATGCCAACGGACTAAAGCTTCAAAGCCTGCCACTCTACCTGTAGCTAGAGAAACGATCGGCTGATAATTAAGATGCAATGACTTGTAGCGAATAGCTTGTTGTAGATCGCTCTCTAATTGTAGTTTTTCAAGAGCGCTGGCGTGCATTTTGGGGTCGAAAAATACTGAGCTTTTAGTTGAGTTAACTTTAGCGTGATGCATAGCAGTATCGGCTGCTTGTAAGTATTTTTCTGGTTGTTCGTAACCAAGGGTACTTAGAGCGATCCCAATATTAATATTGGAAAATACTAGCGGTCCATCGAGCTTGAAAGGACTTGACAATTTATGATAGATAACTCTGGCGATCGCCTTAGCTTCACTCGGCTGTTGTAAATTGGTTAGTAGAATAGCAAACTCATTAGTACCAATACGTGCAACCATGTCTCTGCTATCAACACACTTTTCCAGGCGGCGAGATGCTGCTATCAATAGGCGGTCGCTGAGGGGATGACCAAGGCTATACTTAATCACTTGGAAGCGTTCTAAGCTAAGCAATAGAATCGCAAACAGTCGATCTGGCTGTTGTTTCTGATTTTTAAGCAATCGTGCCAGGATTTCCAACAGAAAAGAACGATTGGGTAAGCCTGTTAATTCATCATAATAGGCTAAATACTTTAATCTTTCTTGCGCTTTTCGGTGTTCTTGTCGCAAGATAGCTTCTCTTAACTCTCTTTCAATAGCGGGGAGCAGACGCGCTAATTTACCTTTGATGATGTAATCGTGAGCGCCAGCTTTCATTGCTTCTACTGCTGTATCTTCACCTATTTTGCCAGAGACAATAATAAAAGGAAGATCCAAATTTTTGGATTTGAGCAGATTCAAAGCAGCGATCGGACTAAATTCTGGCATGGAATAATCAGCTAAGACAATATCCCAATTTGAAGAACTGTCCAGAGCTGCTTGCATGGTCGCTCTGTTATCTACTCTTTGATAAATTGGATTATAGCCACCACGCTCTAACTCAATTATTAGTAATTCTGCATCATCTTCGGAATCTTCTATAATTAAGACTCTTAAAGATTTACACATCTAATACTCCTGAGCTAGGTGGAACTTTATTGATTGTCAGCCAATAAACAACTATTTGTCTAACGATGTCTTGTAAGTCGTTGAAATTAATTGGTTTGCTGATGAAGCTATTACAACCATATCTATAGCTGTTAACGAGATCGTTTGATTCATCTGACGCACTCATTATAACAACAGGCAAGTATTTTGTTTTGGGATCGTTGCGAATAGTTTGTAAAACTTCTAGACCGCTCATATCTGATAAGTCCAAGTCGAGTACGATTAAGCTTGGTAGATAATCTTCTTTTTTTTCAGTGGTTGCTGTTTTGATTGTTTTGGTATCGTCAGATAATCTTGAGTTGAACAAGTAATTTAGAGCTTCGGTTCCTGTTGGCAAGGAAATTAACTTAAATCTTTGATGAAATCCATTCTGCTCAAATGCGATTATAAACAACTCTCGCTCGTCAGAGCGATCGTCAATTAATAAAATCCTCTTTTTGGTCATCTTTTTGATGATTTAATCATCGCTACAGCAATTTTTTAAATGTTTTTAAGATCGATACTTTTTTCTAAAATGTTGATTTAAGCTTGAATACCAAAGCTTTCAATAGCTCAAAAATATTAATGATTATTGGTTCGATCTGATAAATTGACAGGATAGTACTTGCCTCGAAAAACTACAGATATAAATTAAGGCTTATTGGTCAAAAAACAAAGTCTTTTGGCAAAACTTCATCTAATTTTCACAAAAAAGTAAATTTAGGGACTAGGAACTAGTATTCTGTCAACTTTAAATTGAGGGATAAAAATTGTTTGTAATCAACCCGATCGGGTTGACTACGAACCCATCAAATCAATCTGGACGGACTACTAAAAGCTAGGGATTAGGACAAGCTGATAACCGATCGCTATTTTGTAAATTTCGTCTATCCGCCACTGACAGGAGGAATCAGCACTAACTCATCTCCATCTTGGAGTAGAGTATTGGCATCAACAAATTGAAGGTTAACGCCAAAACGAGTAAGATGACGTAGTGGTTCTAGCTGCGGTTGTTGGGTGAGCAAGTAGTCTAGGACAGCGATCGCAGAAGTTGGTAGAGGAAATTCTAAAGTTAATTCTGGACTACTATAAGCTTCTTGATAGGCAGCAAAAAGCTTAACTGTAATTGTAATCGAGGATTGAGACATAAGATATCGATCGTAAATCAGCTTCAGATTATTTTAGACTCAATCGAGTTGAGGGCTATTTGTTTACTTGGCGAAAATTAGTTAGGCGAGCAAAAATTGCTTTGCAGAAAGAAACCAGATTGAAATTTTGCGATCTAGATGCTTGTTGCTGTTGAAGATCTCGATCTTGTTGCGCGATCGAAAGTAGAGTTTTATCGCTTAAATGCTGATTAGTACGCTCAAGCATACTAACTTCCTGTGGATTAAAGTTTTCAGGAAAAAGCGTGTAGGCATCGTAAAACGCACCTTGTAGATCGGCTTTTTCTAGCTTGGCATTACTTAAATTAGCACCACAAAAATTAGCACCACGTAAGTTAGCATAGCGTAGATTAGTATCGTGAAAATCTACTCCCACAAAATAAATTTTACTGAGATCGACATGACGAAAATTATTATCTAAAGCTTGAGTATTGACAATTTCCCAAGCTAGTCGCCATTTTTCTTCGATAATCGTTTTTTGGCTAAGTTGTGTATTTTTTAAAATTGCATAGTTAAGGTTAGCTTCACGCAGATATGCACCATCAAGGCTAGTAGAATTTAAATTAGCTTGTTGTAAATTAGCTTTAAACAAATAAGCATTACTCAAATCAGCTTGATAGAGATTAGCATTACTAAGATTGGTTTCGCGCAACTCGGTTTGACTGAGATTAGCATGACTGAGATTAGCTTTACTAAGATCGGTTTTACTAAGATCGAGTTTACTTAAATTAGCTTGAAAAAGATGGCTATTGCTAAGATCTTTTCCTCTCAGATCGATCGCTGTTCTTTCTTGATTGAGAATGTGCCAAACTAGGCACGACTTTTCATCAATAATTGTTGAAGATGTAATAATTGTTTCCTTGAAAATAGCGTAGTCAAGATTGCAATTATTAAGATTAGCGTTATTTAGATTAGCAGCACGAAAATTAGCGCGATCGAGATTAGCATTATTTAAATCTGTGCGATCGAGATTAGACCCGTAAAAGTTAACTTTTCTGAGATTGAGATTGCTAAAATTAGCTCCACTTAGATCGAGATTACTAAGATTGGCTTCTCTAAGATCTGGAATAATGTTTTGATTCTTCTCTCGCCAATCATTCCAGGCTTCTATGCCTTGCCTGATGAGAGCAATTTGTTCTTCGCTTGCCATACAATTATCGCCCTTCGATCGAGCATTTATGTATGTAAAATTCTCCTATAAAAAAAGAGGAATCTCAACTATTATTGTTGGTCAAAAGTATAAATTATTTGTGAAGATTGCTAGTGACCAAATAATTCGTAATTATTAAAAGGCAACCCGCCGTACTTAGGTTAAATAGATACAATATAAACAGAGAGACGCAAAATTTTGCGTCTCCATAGTTATAATCTCAAAATTCAATTGCCAACTGGCTAAAACTTTTGCTTTAGCTAAACTTTAGCGGGATTGTTAAAGCGTATTTTCAGATAATCTTCTTCCATTTTCGCTCCCGATGGCTTTAATGCAGCTAAAGCTTGAGGCAAGACCAAATTACGCCGATGATTACCAATTCTGACATTTAATTCATCTCCAGTTTTATTGAGTTGAATTTGTTCTTTAGGGATGCCAGGTAAATACAATTCGAGACTGTAATAATCTTTTTCTTGCAAGACTTTTAGGGTATTTTCTTGATAGTAAACCTTGGCTGGATCTTCATTCCCATAGAGAGTTTCTTTCAATCTTTCTAGTGCTGCCAAACCACACATTTCCTCTGAATAAAGAGGAACTTCCTTAACTGGTAAAGGATGAAAATTATCGTAAATTTCCTGTTTGTAAATCTGTTGATTTTCTTTCCAACGTTGGAAAAAAGGATCGTTGACTTCTTGGGGGATAATTCGATTGGCAACTACCAGATCGGTAGAAACATTGTAGAGACTTAAATAAGCATGAGCGCGTAAAGATTCCTTAATTACCATTTTTTCGGGATTCATTACCAAACGCACTGAAGTTTGAGTATTATCGGTTAAAACCTTTTCCAAAGCTTCAATTTGCTCGTAAAATTCATAGGGTGCATCCATTACTTCTTTGTCTGGGAGAGAAAAACCAGCCAGGGGTCTAAAAATTGGTTCGACGATCGGTCGCAGTGCAACGGACATCCCTTGAAAAGGTTTGTAAAATTTTCTCATATACCATCCACCAACTTCGGGTAAACTCAACAGTCTTAAAGCGGTTCCCGTCGGTGCAGAGTCAATAATGAGAACTTCAAAATCCCCTTCATCGTAGTGACGCTTCATTCGCACCAAACCGAAGATTTCATCCATCCCAGGTAAGATAGCTAATTCTTCCGCTTGGACTCCTTCTAACCCCCTTGCTTGCAATACTTGGGTAATATAGCGCTTAACTGCACCCCAGTTTCCCTCTAATTCCATCAGCGCATCTAATTCTGCACCCCAAAGATTGGGACTTACTAGTTTCGGTTCGTGTCCCAATTCGAGATCGAAACTATCTGCTAAGGAATGTGCTGGATCGGTACTGAGTACTAAGGTTTTATATCCAAGTTCGGCACATCTAAGTCCTGTGGCTGCTGCAACAGAGGTTTTGCCAACTCCTCCTTTCCCCGTCATCAAGATTACGCGCATCTTTTTTCGATCTAGTCCTAGCTGAGAGAAATTTACATTACTTTACTTTATATATTATTGGATATTATTGTCGATCGCTGCGAGTGCCTAAATCTAGTTGAGTTTAAATTAGCTAATTTTTAGCCACTTTTATATTTGGTTTTATCGTTTAATTAATCTCGTCTTCGACCAACTAAACGATCGAAACCAGAGAGGATTTGCTCTAAATCTTCTTCACCGACATTAACTATAAAATCCCCAAGGCGATCGGTGCTAAGGGTACGAATTTGAGAAATTTTTACCCAGGATGGTTTGGGTAATAAATCCTCTGGTAACTCGTAAATCAAGGAATAAACTGCTTTTGGTTGTTTGCTGGTAATGGGAAAAGCGATCGCGCATTTTCCATTAATGTTGAAAGAATCAATGCTAGCAATTAGTACTGGGCGAGTACCAGATTGTTCTTGTCCTACAATTGGATTGAGAAAAGCCCAATAAATACCGCGCCTTAATATTCTTCGCGCCATTGTTCGATTTCCCCTTCAAACCATTCCTCCGCATCGGTTGGATCTAACAGCGCTGCTTGTTCGCCAATAAATTTTTCATCTAGTTCTTTCAACTTCGACGCGATCGCATCTTCAATAAAACGACTTCGATTCGGATAAACACCGCGCGAAACAACAGAGTCCGATTGTTCTATCAGGCTTTCTTCAACAGTAATCGTAATATTTTTTGTTGCCATATAATTTACAACATAATTTACATTGTAAATTATACTATGAGTGCCTCAATCTTCTGAATCAACATTCACAGGAAGTAGGTAAGCTAATGTTTTCCTTCTTCTTTAGTTTCTGATTCCTGTAGTTGTGCTGTAAAAATTGTTGCTGGAGAAGAGGAATTCCAGCGAATTTCACCTGTTAAGTTTTCTTTACCTTTTGGAGTAAATTGAACATTTGGGAAGCCTTGAGGATTATTCGTCGCCAACTGCGGACAAGCTTTTAGCTGATTCCCTTTTCCAGTCAAAGATATTGCTTCTTGGTGCTTAATTTTCCCTGTTAAGGGAATTTTTACTTCCTTAGCACTGGTATTATTGGTATGATCATCGGCAGTTAAAGATAGGTTGGCAAATACATAAATACCCGATTGTTCGATATTTAAGTTGAGGACTGGATTCGGAGTTTTCCTGGGAATATTTAAGTCCGTTAAGCGTTGGGATTGCAGACATGGGGGTAGATTTTCTGAGATGACGCTATAGCTACCAGAAAGATTATTAGGTGCTTTGAGATTAGTCTCTCCATAAGCACTGACAACTTTAAAGAGAACTACTACCGAACCGATCATAGCCCCATAAAATGACAGAGTTTTTAGATTTAAATGATTTTGCATGTTAATTCTTAAACAACAGTAACTCGATCCGGTTGTTCTTGGGAATCGCTTTCTTCTCTAAGTCGATCGCTAATTAGGGAAGTAACGTGATGGGTAACTTGAGAATAGCGACGGGTAATTAACAAAGAAGACTGACACTCTTTAGCTAATTCGTCGGTATAGCGTCCCAAAGTTTGACGTTCAATTCCCCATGTGCGACTAGTTCCCGCGATCGTTAGATCGGCGTGACGAGATTCTTCAATTACTACTTTGATCGGATCTTCATCACCTACAGGGGTAATTTGAATGCGCGATCGCACGTCAGGAGGTAACATATCGATCATATTGCGAAATTCATAGCTCAATTCTTCTTGAACTGGTTCGATTTGAGCTAAACGCAGAATTTTTAGAGTACGATTGGGATCGCTAAACAGCATTCGCAAAGCTAGAGAGAATCCTAGATCGTCATGAGTATTCTCTCCATAAGCAACTAACAAAGATTGCCATTGGGGAGTCTCGGATGACGAGGAAACCTCGTCATATTGAGAACCGTGTTGTCCTTTACCGATAAATACTGCTACATCCACTGGAGAAGAATTAAGAATTTTTCCTACTCTTCCACCTAAACGATTGTGAGTAAACGCCGAACGATGCCAACCGACTAAGATTAAATTAGTATTTTTCTCTCTGGCAATTTCCGCAGTCGATCGCGATACATCATTGGAAATACGCACGATCGGTTCGATATTTTTGAGGACTGACTGGCGAGGTTCTCTCGCCAGATTGAAGTCCGTTCTGAATTCAGCAGGTTCTAAAGTTTGGATTAGCTTTTCTAAGCCAAGACGACGTTGTTTAATTAGGCGATCTGCTTCTTCGGGAGTACTTTCAAATTGATAGTCTTCTTCTAATTCAATTAAACTTAGTGGATTAACTACTGCTGAAGATTCACCAGCGATCGCCAAGGCTAATTGTAGTAATCCTGTTTGGGTTTTAGGATTAGCTACTGGAACTAAAATTCGGTATCGATCGCTTACTGAAGTAACAGTTTCTCGTTCTTCTTCATTCTCGTTAACATCCAGTTTAATTAGTTTCTTCGGATAAGTCCACTCCAACAGAGGTGAGGTCATAAAAGTTGTCACCAATGCCATAATTACCAACATGGTGAACAATAAGGGCGAAATTACACCAAATTTTAAGCCGATATTTAAAACAATTAACTCAGTTAATCCGCGAGTATTCATCAACCAACCCAAGGCGGAAGCATCTCGCTTGTTGATACCACATACTCTTGCTGCTGCATAAGTACCACAGTATTTACCCGCGATCGCCACTGCTAAAACAGCCAAGCACAATAGCCATAATTCTGGTCGATCGAGCAAACCAATTTCTGTTTTTAAACCGCTTTGGGCAAAAAAGACAGGAAGTAAGAATATAAGAATAAAATCTTCGGTTTTTTCAGCTAATTCTCTGACTAAGCCTTCATTTTTCGGCATAGCTGCACCTAACAGAAAGGCACCAAAAATTAAGTGAATACCAATGAACTCAGTAATTAAAGCAGAAACGACAACTGCTATGTAAATTCCTGCCAAAATTAACTGAGTCAGTCTTCCAGTTCGTTTGTAGTGAACGACTAATTTTTCTAACAACCATCGTCCTACAGTAAACATCAAACCAATATAGATAGCGGATTCTATCACCGTAGGAATTGCACCGATCATACTATTGGTACGGGTAACGGCGATCGCCAGCGCCAATAAACACCATGCGGTGACATCATCTACCGCCGCACAAGTCAGCGCTAAAGTTCCTAGTTTGGTTCCCTGTAAGTTGTTTTCGGTGATAATTCTTGCCAATACTGGAAACGCAGTAATTGACATGGCTGCACCCAGAAATAAAGCAAATGCAGTAAAAGAAACAGAATTGCTAGAAACTAACGGGTATAACAGTAACGCTAACAGACTTGCCAGAGAAAAAGGTACTAAAATACTTACTCCAGAAGTAGTAATCGCTGTTTCCAATTGACCTTTAAGATATCTAGGATTGAGTTCTAACCCAATCAAAAACATAAAAAAGATCAAACCAATCTCTGAGAGAACGTTTAAAAAGGGTAGAGTTTCAGGTGGAAATAAAGCTGCACTAAAATCTGGGAAAACTAAACCCAGTAAAGATGGTCCTAGTGCAATCCCTGCAATAATCTCACCGATTACCAAAGGCTGTTTAATGACTCGACAACCCATCCCCATCAGGCGGGATAGTCCAATCACAATAATTACTTGAATGAGTACCAAGATAGCTGGCTCTATGGCTGCTAGATGCTGCATAGTGAAGATAATGTATGGATATGTTTAATTACTGGTAGTTAATTAGATTTTGCTCGATCGCTAACTAATCTAGTGCTACCGACTAGACGGAAACTTAGATAATTAGGCTTTTTTTAACAATTACCTAGCAATAGGGAAAGACTTACAAGCATAGGTATTCTTTCCCAAGTTAGATTGACAGCAATAAATTGCGTTAATGCATTCATTTCTTCACTCTCCAATAGCGAACAGGTACGAAAAACTGAGAAGTACGTCCCAGTAACACCGAAGAGAGCTATCTATTTTTTCAATATACTGCTCATATGGTGTCTTCTCTCAATGCCTACGAAGTTAGCTGACGGGCTAGAACTGATAGATATTCTTTCCGATCGCTCCTGACACTCGACTAAGTTAAGGTATTGACGGAATGCGCCCCAAAAATTGGTTCCTCCGCTTCACTTGCTTCTGAGTAACTGATTTTACTTATAAGCTAGCGAATTAGGCAGACTTTTACTTATGATAACGAAATCTTATCACAAACATAGCTATTCTGCAAGTCTAAATCGTAGAATTACAATGTTTTAAGAAGTAACCGAGTAAATACAAAGAACCACAAAGAACATTTTCACGATTATCGCTGTTTTTGCCATTAAATGCTGTTTTTAAGCCAATAAATAACTCTGTAAAAGTTTGGCATTCATCTAAATTAGGGCAAACTTGAAGAGCTAGTTGAGCTAAAGTTTCTGGATTGGCAGTACTGTGGTCTGGTACTGGTACAATATACAAGCGATCGCCAGGTCTGAGTAAAGCTTGAAAAATATCTTGATGGTCTTTAGTAGAGAGCATTCCCATTACCCAATTAATTGGTTGCTCTAAAGTATCCACATATTGACGCAGAGATTGAGCGGCGGCGGTATTATGTGCGCCATCAATTAATAAAGGTTGGTTTTGCCAAGTTGTCCATTGCAAACGTCCCAACCAACGAGTCTTTGCCATTCCCGTTTGGATTGCAGATAAAGGAATTGTCCAGCCTTGTTGTTGCAATAATTTTAAACAGGCGATCGCGATCGCCGAATTAACTAACTGCACATCTCCCAACAAAGCTAGAGGATACTCAATATCCTCATATTTCACCCATCGAACTTGAGAATAAATAAATTCTGTATCCCTACTTCCTCCGCCTCCTCCGCCTCCTCCGCCTCCTCCGCTTCCCCCGCTTCCTCCGCTTCCCCCGCTTCTCTGCCCCTCCGCTTCTCCGCTTCTCTGCTCTTTTGCTGGTTCAATCCAAACTGTAGGACAATTTAACGCTTTAGCGCGATCGCTAACAACTTGTTTGGCATCATCAGGTAAAATACCAATTACAGCAGGACGATTGGGTTTGAGAATACCTGCCTTTTCTCTGGCAATATCAGCAACAGTAGGACCAAGATTTTGCCAATGTTCTCGACTGATCGAAACGATCGCGGTAACTAGAGGATTAGAACAGACATTAGTTGCATCCAAACGTCCTCCTAAACCTACTTCCATGACGGCGATGTCTACTTGAGATTGGGCAAAATATAACCACGCCGCAGCAGTAATAACTTCAAATTGAGTCGGACTTTCTTGAGTTGGATCGATCGCCTGTTGAATGTGTTGAATAATTTCTGCTAATGCCGAAGTAGAAATTGGTTGTTCGTTGATACAAATTCTTTCAGTCCAATCGACTAAATGAGGAGAAGTATATTTTCCTACTTTGTAACCAGATTCAGCGAGTACAGAAGCAAGATAGGAACAAACCGAACCCTTACCGTTAGTTCCTGTCACATGAATAATGGGAACTCGATGATGGGGATTGTCTAAATCTTGAAGCAGGCGATTGATGCGCTCTAAACCTAAATTAACACCAAAGCGATGAAAAGGATGTAGCAGAGAATCTAGATCTCGATCTGAGGTCATAAATTTTGTTAGAGGAAAGATAGATTGAAAACAAAGTCCTTATCTATCAATTTTCCTAGATAGTTGGCGCGATCGATAAACCAACAAACAATCATCTTGATTATGAAAAAATTTTTATCTTATAACTGGGCGATTCTGTTGCGCTAGCCCATTGCGATCGAGCCAAGATAGAAAAAGAAAAAGCTCAAGGGCGTCTTTCCGTGTTTCGACTCCGAGAGCTTTTTCGTTCACACTTTCTCCTCACACACAACTATATTATTGATCGAATATCTAGGAATATTCAGTATAGAGTGACACTAAAAGAACTGTCACTAAAAGTTTGCTTTTCAGACCAAGGGAAACTAGGATATGGTTTTGCCTAGTTATAAAAGGGGATAGATAGATTCAAGCTGCTCTGGAGTTGCTTCTGTTAAAGGAATGACGCGAGTTGTTTCAGGAGTCAGAAATTCGTCTTGGTAATAAGTGAAGAAAACACTGTTTATATCTACAGATAGATATAGAGACAAATGAGAATGCACAAGTCTTTGTACTTGTTCTTCAATAGTAACAATTTCTGAGGTAGAAAGTTCATTTTTAAACATTCCCAGTCGCATATATAAATCGTTATCGACTGTATCTACAGATTTAAAGTATTTGTGGAGAATATTAAAATTTTGACCTTCTAAGCGAAGACGATCGAGTTCCATGGAAAAATGTCGCTCGCGACAGGGCCAACCCATGAGAACGGCTATATTACCTTGAATATTAAAAGAGCGTTCGTAGGGATGGCGATCGCGACTCAAAAAGCCATAATCTACAGTGCGATCGTACCCGCCAATTCTGACAATAATTGGTAGTCGTCCACTATAACGAAGATAAAACAGTAAATTCTTAAAGTCCATATACTTAGTTTCTTCTCTGTGATACCAATACCATTTATTGAGAATTCCTTGGCTATTTCTTCTTCCTTCCAGTCCCAATAATGTAGCGTGAACCTGTTCGAGTTGATAGCTGACAAATTTTTCCCCAACTAGATCGGTGATACAGTTTTGTAATTCTCGAATTAACGATGTCAGTTCGGGAGATTTATTGCCATAAAAAGCAACCAAACTCAAATTGGGAGTATTGGGAATAGCATGGTTCATGGTTCATTGTTCATAGTAAATCGACTGGTAACTTTACCCAAAACTAATGAAGGAGAAATTAAACCAAAAGTGCGGCTATCGCTACTATGAGCTTGATTATCTCCTAAAACAAAACAAAGTCCTGCTTCGTTGACTGATGTGACGCGCTTAATAATGTGTAAGTTCGTTTGAGTGGGATGCCCAAGCACAATAATATCACCTACTTGGGGAGGCGATCGCTTGTAAGCAGCAAGATCGACTAGTACTTCTTCTCCTGGTTGCAGCAACGGCAACATCGATTCTCCTGTAACTCGAAAGCGCCGTCGCTGTCTTAACAACCATAGTAAAAAATCCAGCCACTGAATTTCTGGAAGTTGATGCAATTAACTAGCCTTATACCATTTAACATCTTCGCGATTCTTGGTTGCCCAGAAAATTTGGTGAATTTGTTGAACGGCATCCATCAGTTCGTTAGCATGTTGAATGCTAACTTCTACTTTGCAAGCAGAACATAATTTAGCAGCTTTCCAAAAAACATCGTGTAAGTTCGGATACTGTTCTAAATGCTGAGGTTTGAAATAATCTGTCCAAAGGATTAAAATTTCTTCCTTAGTCTTTTGCGCTTGCTCTTCTTTGATGGCAATATATCGAGACATAGTGTTGTTGTATGCCACCATAGCTTGTGCGTCACCAGGTGCAGGGGGTTGCAGGTCGAGAATTTTTTTAGTCATTGACAAGACTGCTTCTGCTGTGATGCGTGCAGCAGCAGGGTCGTAAACTCCACAAGGCCCATCACAATGAGCGCTAACTTCAGGTGCAGGAAAGCAATATTGAATTTTGGTGGTAATTATTTGCAATAAGTTCATTGTAAGTTTTCCTTGAACAGGGATTGTTTGAGAATGCGCTCTTAACGCAACTACAAACTAATTGAATATCTACCTATATCAATGCAGCATATAGCGAAAGTGGTACTCGCTGCAAGAGTTAACTTTCCATTACCCCTGGAGGGGATACTGTTTCAAAGGGAACAGGGAGCAGGAATATAAAGTGTGTAATTAATTTTTTCTACCTACTTATTGATTTATAGAAAAACAAGAGTAATATCTAAGAGTTTGCTCATTCAATCGCTACTTGGTGCTGTACAATATTGCTTCAAGTTTGGTCAATAATTAATGTTTTTTGGGTATAAGTAAAAAAATGTCTATTTATGGTATAGCTCAGCAAACTTTTCGCAGTGTTATTCCCAAATCTTGGCGCGATAAATTCTGGGAAAAGGAATCGCCATTAACTGTAATGTTCTCAAACTTAAGGGAAAAACTATCGCTAACAGCTAATCATGATGAGCTTTACGATAATAAATATTATGAAGAAATAGTAGAACCTGAAATTGTTCGCTCTGCGCCAGTAATTGCTGAATCAATAGTTAAGGAGTTTAATCCTCGATCGATTGTTGATGTTGGCTGTGGGACAGGAACGTTACTCTTAGAATTAAACAAGCTTGGCATTAATACTTTAGGTTTAGAATACGCTCAAGCTGGCTTGGAGAAATGTCGCTCTAAAGGTTTATCTGTCAAACATTTTGATATTGAATCCAGTCAGGCGATCGAGAAAAAAGTAGATTTAGCTGTCAGTACTGAAGTCGCCGAACATCTTCCCGCTAAATGTGCTGATAAATATATCGATCTGTTAACTAGCATGGCTGAAACCGTTGTCATTACTGCTGCAACACCGGGTCAGGGAGGACTAGATCACGTCAACGAACAACCTAACGAATACTGGATTGAAAAGTTCGCCAACAGGAATTTTAACTATCAAAAAGATTTAACCATGCAGTTAAGGAAAGAATGGCAAGAGAAAGATATTACCAATTGGTATTATTCAAATGTAATGGTATTTACTAAGATTTAATCGATAGTAAAATATTTCTTGGTTTTTTGGTCATGGTTCATGGTTCATAGTTTATAGCTATCAGCTTTCAGCCGTCAGTCGTCAGCACTGATAGCTGATAGCTAAATCCTAAAGTAAGTAAGCCTAAACTCTGTTAGTAGTTTTTTGCCAAATTAATCCAAGTTTCTATCCCTTTTTTGGTTGGTTGTCCTGTCTGATTAAACGTCCAAATATCTCGTTTATGTTGGCTGCCATAACTAATATGAATTGGTCGATCTCTTCCGTAAAAATATAAGGAATCAAAAGGTATTTTTTGCGATAAAATCCATTCAACTACGCGATCGCTTGTAAGATTTAGAATTAACAAATCACAGGCAGCACCTAATCTTTCGCAGTAATATTTGCCATTAGGCTTAACTTCGTGAGCCATGTGTTGATCTCTAATAGGATCGATGCGTCCATTTTTTAAATTAGTGATTGGATCTTTTTTATTTAAATAGGTTTTCAAAGTAGGTGAGCAAAAACCATAAGTTAACTTGAAATTTTTTAAGCCAAAGCGATCGATAATTGGATCGATAATCAGTTTATTTAAATCTTTAATGGCAGTAATGCTTTCTGAATTATTTGGCAGAGGATTTATTTTATCTTGATATTTTTTATAGGTATTAGTGCAACTACAAAAATCTTCTAGAGTGAGATATTTACCTATTTTCATTATTATCTGAAATTAAGCGCAATATTTTGGTAAATGAATGGCTGCTGTGAACTACCCGACTCTGACCCTATCGGGTACAGAGCGGGCTTCCAAATTCATTGGCAGTAGCACGGTCGCTCAGATGATTCCGAGGCAACCTCGGAATCCGCGACCTTAACAACAGTTGACTTGCGCCCTCTGCGTTGTCTTACACTCCCTCCATTGGCAGTCTCCCCCGTCCCAGAGGAGAATAAAAGTCTTAAGCCTTCATCTCTGATGTTTTTAGCTGCGTTGATATCACGGTCGATGTTTTTTGTCTTACAACTAGGACAATCCCAACTACGAATATCCAAAGGCAAGCTACCAACAACATTCAGGCAGTAATTGCAAGTCTTGCTTGATGGAAAAAATCTATCTACCTGAAGAAAGACTTTTCCCTCTTTTTGGCACTTGTACTCAAGCAAGTTTTGGAACATTCCCCAACCACAATCAGATATTGCTTTTGCTAGATTATGGTTGCGAACCATTCCTTTTACATTCAAATTCTCGGTAATGATAACTTGGTTCTCGTTTACCAATTTCCGAGATAGTTTATGCAAAAAATCTTGACGCGCATTAGTTATTTTTTCATATGCTCTTGCTACTAATTTTTGGGCTTTAATCCTAGAATTAGACCCTTTTTCTTTATGAGAAAGTTTTTGTTGCTTATGCTTTAAATTGCGTTGGTGTTTTTTGAAGTGGCGAGGATTCTCAAATTTACTGCCATCGCTGGTAATAGCAAAATGAGTCAATCCCAAATCCACACCTATTGCTTTTCCTTCAGTATTAACAGATGCATCTGGTAATCCATCGTCAAACAATAAAGATGCGTAATACTTATTGGTCTTGGTTTTAGTAACTGTAACTGTCTTCAAGTTTCCATCAAATCGTCTATGCAAATTAGCTTTTATCTCTCCAAGCATAGGGAAATAAACAGCACTATCTAGCAGTTTGACGTTTTGTGGATATTGCAAAGATTGTTTCCCATATTTGCTTTTAAAACAAGGATAACCACCCCGTTTCTCAAAAAAGTTTTTATAGGCAATTCCAAGATTGATGATAGAAGCTTGAAGACATTGCGAATAGGTTTCCTTTAACCATTGAGTGTCTTCTTGTTTTTTAAGAACAGGAATCCACTTTTTCATAGTAATAGCTGATATTCCTTTTCCAGTTTCTTGGTAGATGCGATTATTTTCACCCAAACAATAATTCCATAGCCATCTACAGCTCCCAAAAGCTTTTGCCAATGAGTGTTTTTGTTCTAGCGTTGGATATAGCCGTACTTTTACTACGTTTCTCATGGCTATATCTTAACACATATTATTTTATTGTTAAATTATTTTACACTGGCGATTCATGAGGCGGCGATTTTGTCGTCGCACGGCAAAATTTTAGCCGCCGTCCCGACGCTCACCTTATCAGGTAGAGCGCGGGGCTTCTCGCCAACCAGCTAAATATCTACGCAACTCTACATATAATCTCTGCTTCATTATAGTTCGGCGAATGTTATGCTGCGATCGCTCTGCCATAAATTGAATTCTACTTCTAAAAAATGAATGAATAACGGTTGGACTTATCGAGAACGGGTCGATCGCGCTAGCGTAGACCAGAGTGTTTTAGAATATTACGTGCAAAAATATCGTCATTCCAGTGTAGTGGAGTGGCGATCGCGAATTGAATTAGGACAAGTGTTACTAGACGGTAAACAGACTACACCTGAAACTATTCTACGATCGGGGCAATGGTTAACCTATCATCGTCCACCTTGGCAGGAACCAACAGTTCCTCTATCGTTTGAGATTTTGTATCAAGATGCAGATTTGGCGATCGTCTCCAAACCATCAGGATTGCCAGTCATGCCAGGAGGAGGCTTTCTCGAACATACTTTGCTATGGCAATTGAAACAAGCCTATCCTCAAGATACTCCCATACCCATTCATCGCTTGGGAAGGGGAACATCTGGGTTGCTATTGTTAGCGCGATCGCCTTTAGCCAAATCTAACCTCAGCCAACAAATGCGCGATCGCCAGATTTGTAAAATTTATCGAGCCTTAGCTAGTGGAGTTATTACGAGCGATCGTTTGATTATCGAGCGGGCGATCAGTAAAATTCCTCATCCAACTTTGGGATACATTTACGCTGCTACTGCTGACGGATTATATGCTTATAGCGAAGCCCAAGTTATCGAGCGTTATGCTAACAGTACATTACTGGAAGTAAAAATTCTCACAGGAAGACCCCATCAAATTCGCATTCATCTTGCGGCGGAGGGTTTTCCCCTGGTTGGAGATCCACTTTATGACATAGGTGCTATTCCCATAATTAAAGGAAACAGGGAACAGGGAATAGGGAACAGGGAAAATTCGCCATTAAATCTATTGCCTATTGCCTCTTGCCTATTGCCTCTCCCGAAGGGAGATAACCATCAAAGCGATCGTTTACCAGCCCCAGGCGATTGTGGCTACTATCTCCATGCTTACCATCTCGCTTTTACTCATCCTCGCACGGGTGAAGCAATGAATTTTACTTGTCCCGAACCAGTGCAGGAAGTCATATCAGGTTCGGGTAAAGAATTAGAAATCAGGAATTTGGAGAGACAAGGAGAACAAGGTAGATAAGGTAGATATTTAATTACACTCTTGAGGCAGAGTAGCAATTGTAAACCAGAAATCGATTATAGTCTGAATTGATGATTTTAATTTTTTGACATCGATCGGCTTGATAATGTAGCTATTAACTCCTTTCTGATAACAAATGTCGATATCTTTGGGGTTGGAGGAGGTTGTAAAAACAATAATGGGGATATCTTTTAGCTCTTGATTTCCTTTGACAATTTCTAATACTTCTCGACCATCGGTTCCTGGCAAATTGAGGTCTAGTAAAATTGTGGATGGACGAGGGGCTTTCGTTCGATCGCTGTATTCTCCTGTATGATAGAGAAAATCTAAAGCTTCGTCTCCATCTAAGCAACGATAAACTGGAATTGGCGAAGATAGATTTCGCATAATTCTTACCAGAGCTTCAAAATCCGTATCGCTGTCTTCAATTACCAATAGCGATCGCTCCGAGTTATCTGTCATCCTCTAACCTCAGTTCGACCAGGTGAAATAAAAAGTGCTACCCTCGCCATAAGTAGATTCTAGCCATATTCTACCATCGTGACGTTCGAGAATTTTCTTGACAATAGTTAAGCCTGCGCCAGTTCCACCTCCATATTTACTGGTTGGATGCAGACGCTTGAAGATAGCAAAAATCCGCTCTTGATGTTTGTCGCGAATGCCAATGCCGTTATCTTTTACATAGAAAATAATTTGATTATTTAGTTGTTGCCAGCCAATTTCTACCCATTTTTGAGGTTTATTATTATACTTAATCGCATTGGTAATTAAGTTAGTAAATACTTCCCTCATCAGGACGCGATCGCATTTCATTCTAGGTAAAGGACGAGGGATTTCTATCTCAATTGCATCTACTTTCGCACTAATACTCAAGGTATCGATCGCATTTTTAAGCAATTCATTTAAATCTGTTTCTTGCTTCTTAAGTTCTGTTCTTCCTAAACGAGAATAGTGCAGTAAAGAGTTAATTAGATCTTCCATTCTTTGTGTCAGATCCATCAGGGTTTGCAGTTTAGTAATCCCGTCTCCACTCATGAGATCTGCATAATCTTCAATTAAGAAACTGGAATAGTTATGAATTCCTCTGAGAGGTTCTTTTAAATCGTGAGAAGCAATATAGGCAAAAGCATCTAATTCATTATTGCTACGCTCTAATTCTAAATTGAGTTTGGCTAGTCGATCGGCTTGGCGAAAGATGATATTGACAATATTACTCCGCAGTTCTAAAGCTGCTTCGATTTCCCATTGCTTCCAAGGTAAAGACTGGAGTTGCACTGTTTCTTGCCAAAGTGCAAAAGATTTGCGCGGTGATAGTTTTAATTCTCCATTTTCTTCTATTTCTACGGGGTTATTAGGATTTCCTCCCCAGTTAACAGTTTGAATTACTTCAGGACGAAACCACAAAATATAGTTTCTAGGAAATTTAGCGATCGCCAATACTAATAATCCGCTAGCAGTATCTTTAAATTGTTCAGCAGCAGCATATTTTTTAGGTAAAGAATCAGTATCAAAAATTAGATCGTCTTTAATTTTTACATCGATCCAGTCAAGTAAAGCTAGGATTTGCGATCGATCTGGCGTTTTACCGATAGCATTGATTTCCTCTTGCCAACAAATAGCTGCACCACTAGCACCAACTAATTCGAGTAGATTATTATTTTCTTCGACGAAACAATCTTGAAAATCTTCTAAGTCAGAAATTGAAGCAACCAATTGAGATTGAATCGACTGGAGTTTCTTTTTGTAGTCAAGATCTTGGCTTTCTTCCTTCGCTTTCAATTCTAGTGACATCACCTGTGCTAAAAACTCACAAATAGTCCGCGTTTCATAGTTGACGTACTTGGGAGAAGAATGATGACAAGCAATCATGCCCCACAGTCGATTATTCTCGATTAGGGAAATGGTCATTGTCGCAGTAACACCCATATTGTGTAGATATTCGATATGGACGGGTGAAACGCTTCTGAGAACCGATAAACTCAAGTCTAGAGGTCGATCGGTGATGGGATTGTGCAACGGAACTAATGGACTCGGCTGATAGTTAATATCGGGAATTAGTCTTAGTTTTTGAAGAAGATATAGCTGTTTAGCTTGTTGGGGAATATCTGAAGTAGGATAGTGCAAACCCAAGTAAGAAATTACTTCTTCTGGTTTATCTTCAGCGACGATCGTACCAGCACCTTGAGGATCTAATTGATAGACCATTACTCGCTCAAACCCACTAACTCTACGGATTTCTTTGACAATTATTTGGCAGAGTTCGGCAAGATTAGCTGCGTTTTGAAATCTAGTCAGAGGTGTTTTGACTAAATTCTGAAAGCTAATAAAATTAGTTTCCTGTTGAATATTAGTTGGCTCTAATTCCAGAATAATTATTTCTTGACTGCGATGAACAATGCCATTGAAAAAAAGTTTTTGCTCTTGACGATCGAAAGAAATTTTTAGAGGATTTACAGTCTCAAAATCTGCTGACAAACATCTGGCGATCGCGCTAATCTGGTCTAGATTAAAAATTTGTTGCAATTCTTTACCTAACAATTCTTGGGGATGCAAACCCAAAAACTCAAAAGTATTGCTACTAACTTGAACTATCTTAAAGCTTGATTCTTCTAGCGCTAACAGAACGCCATGAGATTGAATTGAACCAGGAATATGAATTGGCTCTCGATCGCAATTAGTAAGATCTACTGTCTGCAAGTTGACAGTGGTATTTTGGTTCATCGTTTATTAGACTTGTTGCGAATTAACTCAAAAAAATGGTCAAAATCATTGTCTATTAAGGCATTCAGCGACTTTAAGGTGCAAGCATCTGTAAGCTTTATGTGGTAAGCTTTTCAAGCGTTTCAAATCTTATTACGCAACAAGTCTATTGTATTGCTGTTTAAAGCCAAATAAACTTATGTGAATTATATTGCGAAATCTAAACTAAAGATACAGATTCATCTATATTCTAATAAGAAATTCAAAAAACTTTAGTTAAAATGTAACTTTAATTATTTTTACAGCAATCTTAGATGAATTGTAAAAACATAGTTATCAGCTATTAGCTATCAGCTATCAGCTATCAGCTATCAGTTATCAGCTAACTGCTGACGGCTAAAAGGGCAACCATAAAGGATTGCTCCTACGACTGACGACTGACGGCTGACGGCTGACGGCTGACGGCTGACGGCTTACTGAATCGGCTTGTAAGTTCACCAAGGATTTAGGATTGCTATCGCTAAGGTTTGAGGAGCGAAGTTAATGTCTTGATTTTCTCAGTGAAATTCGGAGAAAAGAAGTGACTATTGTTAAACAGAGAGTCTTGCTAGTCGATGACTCTGTCGAAGATCGAAAAACTTATTGTCGCTATTTAATGGGCGATCGGCAGCACGCCTATAGTATTTTAGAAGCAGAGACTGGAGAAGAGGCACTATCCTTATGTCACCAGCAGTTTCCTGAAGTAATTTTTCTCGATTATGAACTGCCAGATATGAATGGGTTGGAATTTCTTGCTGAATTGAAAACTCAGTTCGATCACACTAACTTCCCAGTGATTATGCTAACAGGTCAGGGAAGCGAGCAGATAGCAGTACAGGCGCTCAAAAATGGTGCTGCTGAATACTTGAGTAAAAACCATCTCACTCCAGATTTGCTCCGTCTGGCAATTCAAAATGTACTGGAAAAACAAGCCGCACTATGGGATCGCCGAAAAGCAGAAGAAACTTTGCAAATTTATGCAGCAGAGTTAGAAGAACTTTATCATCATGCCCCTTGTGGCTACCATTCCCTAGATGCAAACGGTGTCTTTATCCGCATCAACGATACCGAAATCAAGATGTTGGGTTATAAACGGGAAGAATTAGTTAGCAAGAAGAAATTTGCCGATCTGCTCACACCAGATAGTTTACCAGTTTTTCAAAAAAACTTCCCGCTTTTTCAGCAACAAGGTTGGGTAAGAGATCTAGAATTTCAAATGCTCCGCAAGGATGGTAGGATTTTACCTGTCAGTATCAGTGCAACGGCTGTTAAAGATACCGCAGGCAATTATTTGTATAGTCGGTCTATAGTTGTCGATATTAGCGATCGACAAGCGGCACAAAAACTTCGCCAACAAGCAGAAGAAGCCCTGCAACAGGCTAACGATCGCTTAGAAATAAGAGTGCAGGAACGCACGACGAAGCTCGTTCAAGTAAATGCTCAACTGCAACAGGAAATTAAGGAACGCAAGCAACTAGAACTGGAATTGTTGAACTCTCAACAACTTTTAGAAGCTTTCTTTTCTCAATCTCTGGATGGCTTCTTTTTCATGATGCTCGATCGACCGATTCGTTGGGATGAGACAATCGATCGTGAGTCGGTTTTAGACTATGTTTTTAGCCATCAACGTATGACTAGAGTTAATGCAGCTATGCTAGCTCAGTATGGTGCTTCTCAAGCGCAATTCATTGGTTTAACTCCAAAAGATTTTTTTACTCACGATCTGGAAACGGGAAAACAACTTTGGCAACAAATGTTCGATCGGGGTAGGTTGCATATTGAAACTGATGAACGCAAGCTAGATGGTACTACAATCTGGATTGAAGGAGATTATATTTGCCTGTACAATTCCGAGGGTGAAATTATTGGACATTTTGGCATTCAACGAGAAGTTAGCGATCGCAAGCAAGCAGAGCAAAAAATTCGCGAACAAGCAGCCTTACTAGATATCGCTTCCGATGCCATTTTTGTCTGCGATCTAGAGCATCACATCTTATTCTGGAATCAAGGTGCCGAACGTCTCTACGGTTGGAGTGCAGCAGAAGTTATTGGCAAGAAAACAACTCTGTTTTTATGTCAGAAAAACTTCTCCGATAAGCAAGAAGCTCTCAAAGCTGTGCTTGAATCTGGTTCTTGGCAAGGAGAATTAGAAAAAGTCACCAAATCTGGCAAAAAAGCGATCGTTAACAGCAGAATGACGCTAGTACGCGATGGCTTGGGCAATCCTAAATTTATACTCACCGTTGATACTGACATCACTGAGAAAAAACAACTCGAATCCCAATTTTATCAGGCACAACGTCTAGAAAGCCTTGGTACGCTAGCCAGTGGTATTGCTCATGATATGAATAACATCTTAACTCCGATTCTAGGAGTTTCTCAATTGCTGCCCTTAAAGTTTCCTAATTTAGATCCGCAGAATAGAAGACTTGTAGATATCTTAATTGATAACGCCAAACGCGGTGCTGCCTTAGTCAAGCAAATTCTTTCTTTTGCAAGAGGAGACGAAGGAAAAAGAGTTGTTCTCAAACCAAAACATGTTATTGAGGAAATCGAGCAAATTATACAAGAAACTTTTCCTAAATCGATTGAAATTCAAATTGATAAAACAACTTACCCAGAACTTTGGACGATTTTGGCAGATTCTACTCAAATTCACCAAGTTTTAATGAATTTGTGTGTTAATGCTCGTGATGCTATGCCTGATGGAGGCATCTTAACTATTACTGCCCAAAATCACTTTTTCGATCGCCACTATGCTGACACTAACTTAGAGGCAAATGTAGGCAACTACGTGGTAATTACTGTAGCCGATACAGGAAACGGCATTAGTCCAGAAATGAAGGAAAGAATTTTTGACCCTTTTTTCACCACCAAAGAACCAGGTAAAGGTACTGGTTTAGGACTTTCTACTGTCATTGGCATCGTTAAAAATCATGGTGGTTTTGTCAAAGTTGAGAGTGAAGTAGGCAAAGGCAGTCAATTTCAGGTGTGTTTGCCAGCGATCGATAGTATCAGCGCCGAAGAAACCTCTAATACGTCAATGATTGAAGGAAACGGCGAATTAATTTTAATTGTGGATGACGAAGCCTCGATTCGAGAAATTACCAAAAGTTCGCTAGAAGAACATAACTACAAAACCCTTGCTGCTTGCGATGGAATTGAAGCTTTATCAATCTATGAGAAACACCAAGATGAGATCGATTTAGTGTTACTAGATATTCAAATGCCATCGATAAGTGGATTAAATGTTGTTCGTCTTTTGCAACAAATTAATCCCTCAGTCAAAATTATTGTCATCAGTGGACTAACCTCTAACCTTAAGCTGTTAGAATCTAGCAAGATTAAAGTGCAATCATTTTTAGCAAAGCCTTACACGATCGACGAATTATTGAATTCGATTCAAGATATCTTAAAGAAATAACCAACAACAAATAACCAACAACAAACAACCAATAACAAACAACCAATAACAAATGACTACTTTTCCTAAAAGTTTAGAAGAAGTGATCGCGCAGGCGAAAGAAGCTACCAAAGCTGCTTTAGCAGATGGTTACGGACGCTTACAGGTAGAACTACTAATTCCAGAAATTGCCCTACAAGCACAGGCGATCGCTTTTGAATTTACTTCTTTGTTTCAAGAATATGGTTCGGGATTAAAAGTATTGTTTCCCGATACTGGTGCTGCTTCTTTAGCAAAACGAGACTGGGGAGAAGTAGCTTTTAAGATAAGTGACTTGGGTACCAGTCGTACTCCCGTAGACATGAAAATTAGCCCAGAAGACGAAATCTTTTTAGTAGTCTCTCCTTCCTCGGTAGAAGTAGGACAAGTTGAAAAGCTATCTAATCTTGCAGGCGATCGTCCAGTAATTTTATTAATCCCCCAATTAGAAGATGTAGCGGTAGTTGGCATTGGTTTAGCCGCGCGTCAATTAAGAGAACGTTTCTTATCTACTATTCATACCTGTTATTATTTAAAACCCCTAGAAAGTGCATCAGTATTTCGTTCTCATCCTTCTTTATGGCAAGTGTGGTTAGAAAAAGAAGACGATTACGAATTGGTAGCAGAAAAACCTCAAAAGCCTGTAGGCGAAGATTTAGAAAGATTATTGCTCAAATTAACGAGCGTCGGTGAAGAAAATCAGGAAACACCGATCGTGAAGAAACAAGGATTCTTGGGAAATTTACAAAGCTTTTTAAAAGCACTGAGCCAGTAGAAGGCAGAAGGCAGGAAGCAGGAGGAAACAGCCGTTTTTTACTTGCTACTTGCTACTTGCTACTTGCTACTTGCTACTTATTACTTATTACTCATTACTCATTACTCATTACTCATTACTTCCCCTACACCCCACACCCCACACCCTTTATAATCCCTAGTCCCTAACCCCTTTCAAGGGTAGGTTTTTTAGATTTAGGCAGAAGAGAATGAAATGGAGTTAGT
>CAZJTL010000032.1:0-33105 GCA_964548905.1 uncultured bacterium
CTTCATAGCGGCTGTTAACTCATTACTCATTACTCATTACTCATTACTTCCCCTAACCCCTAACCCCTAATCCCTAGCCCCTACCCCCTATCCCCTGTTATTGTTATAGTAATGGCGATAGCAGCGAACATCTAAAACATGGGCTTATTTGATGATTTCAGTCAGTTTCTCGAAGCTAGACTAGAAGAGTTTTTAAGAAATAATCCTCATCTAGAACTACAAGCGATCGAAGAGCAACTTAAAGAACAAGAACGAGATACACTCAAGCTAATTCTTAATCTCCAGAAGCAAGAAAAAAGTCTGCAAGCTGACATTCTTACTGTTGCTCGCGACATACAAACTTGGCACGCCAGAATTGATAAAGCTAAAGCTGCTGGTAGACTAGATCTAGCCAATGCCGCACAAGAAAGAGAAGCCTCTCTACTCAGACAGGGAAACCAGTTATGGGGACAAATGGAAGGGGTAAAAAAACGCCTCTCTCAAGCCAGAGACTTAATCACCCAAATTAATCAAAAAAATCAAGAACTAAAAGCCAAAGCTGCTCAAGTTAAGTACTCAACTAGTAATAAAACTAAAACTAACCGCGATACAACTGGTTGGAATCAAGGCGCAAGTTTTAATCCACGCACAGCATCCGATCCTTTAGAAGCAAAATTTCAACAGTTAGAAATTGATGAAGAACTCAAAAAAATGAAGCGAAATCTTTAGTTAGCAGGGAGCAGGGAGCAGGGAGCAGGGAGCAGAAGATGGCAAGCGTAAAGTTAGAAGCAATTTCCAAGAAATTTGCTAATACTTCCGTAATTGAAGATATTACTTTTAGTATTCCCGATGGGGAATTTTGGGTTTTACTTGGACCCTCTGGATGCGGTAAATCAACTATACTCAGAACGATCGCGGGGTTAGAAGCGGCTACAGAAGGAAAGCTTTTTATTGGCGATCGCTTGGTAAACTCAGTACCGGCACGTCAGCGCGATGTAGCAATGGTTTTCCAAAATTACGCTCTTTATCCTCATCTCAGTGTAGCGGACAATCTGGCTTTTGGTTTGCGAATGCGTAAAGCGGATGAAAAAATCATTACTCAAAGAATACAAGAAGTAGCACGATCGCTGAATATTGAGCATCTACTCAAACGTAAACCTAAGCAACTTTCTGGCGGACAACAACAAAGAGTAGCTTTGGGAAGAGCGATCGCTCGCAATCCACAAGTGTTTTTACTCGACGAACCCCTATCTAATTTAGACGCACAACTGCGAGACGAAACTAGAGCAGAATTGAAACAGCTACATCAGCGCGTTGGTGTAACTACAATTTACGTCACTCACGATCAAACTGAAGCAATGACTTTAGCCGATCGCATTGTAGTTTTAAATAACGGTAAGATTCAACAAATCGGTCATCCTCAAGATATTTATGCTAAACCTGCCAATCGGATGGTAGCTGGCTTTTTGGGTAGTCCGCCAATGAATATTTTGCCTGCAAACTACATAAATGGTAATTTGACGATCGCGAATCAGTCTTTAATAATTACGGAAAAAATTAAACAACAATTGTCAGTGGCTAAGGGACAAAGTTTCGATTTAGGTATTCGTCCAGAGCATGTTAGGATTGCTGGCGATCGAGAAACTATGCCAAATATGGCTCAATTAAAAGCAGAAGTAGTACTAATCGAACCTCTGGGAAGAGAAACTTTAGTCAGAGTCAAACTACCAGATTCCAATCAGTCGATCGATCTTCATGCATCTGCATCTTGGCGTGGACAAACAGGCGATCGCTTGATTTTAGAGTGGGATTTAGAACAATTGTTTATTTTTGATGCTGTTAGCGGAAATGCTTTAAGTACCTAGGCAAAATTAATTTAATATTTGGTGAGGGTAGGCAAAAGGCTTTCTTGCAATAGGCAAAAGAAAATACAACTAAGTAGTAAATATACAAACAATTTTGCTTACCTACTTATAACGTTTTTAGCCACTCAGGAATGAGAAATTTCTCATCAACCCTAAAGGGTTGATTAGGAACGGGACAATCGCTAACACAAAAATAATCAACCTACTTATGTGTTG
The DNA here is from genome assembly GCA_964548905.1 of uncultured bacterium. Taxonomy (GTDB): domain Bacteria; phylum Cyanobacteriota; class Cyanobacteriia; order Cyanobacteriales; family Xenococcaceae; genus CAZJTL01. The sequence goes on from CAZJTL010000032.1 coordinate 2,061, forward strand.
CGTTCCAATTTTTTCAAAGCGGCGATCGCGTGTAATCTCACTGTAGCTTCGGTATCCTCAGCAAGCTGATTGAGCAAAGTAATACCAGCCGTACCACCCAATTCACCGATCGACATAGCGATCGCTTTTTTAATTTCTAAATTAGTGGCAATTGCTTGTCCTGAGTGTAAATAATCAACTAAAATCTGAGTTGCCTTAGACTTTAGATTAGGTAAACCTTCTCGACCTAAAAGGCTAACAATTTCCTGAGATACTACTTCATCAGTCCAAGCTAAAGCTTGTTGCAGATAATCTAAAGCTCGATCGCTTTTACTCCAGCTTAAGGCTCTAACTAGCTCTATTTGCAGCCAGACAGGAGTTAATTTAGATTCTAAGACAGAAAACAAGATTTCTACTGCTTCTGAGCCAATTCTTCCTAGAGAAAGCGCCGCTTGACGGCAAACTTCTGGATTAAGATCGTAGAGGAGAGGTTTAATTTTCTCGACTAGGTTTAATTGTTCGTTTAACTCTGCACGCATTCCCAAAGCAATCACTGCTTCTTTTCTAACTGTGGCGGCTGTGTCGGTTAAAGCTTGGACTAAAATACGATCGATCCTCGGATCGTGAAAACTAGCCAATGCTTCGATCGCGCTGAGACGAACTTCTCGATCGGAGTCATCAACTACTTGAAGCAAAAGCTCGATCGTTTCTGATTTACGAATTGCTGCTAGCGATCCCGTCGCCATCAAGCGAGTATTCTCATCAGCTAAAAGTTTACTTAAAGATTCGATCGCAGAAGTCCCAATCTGCGCTAAAGCCTCAGATGCTAAGGTAGCTAATTCTCGATCTTCTGTTTCTTGTAGCAGTTGTACTAGAGCAAGTATTGCCTGGGGTTCGTCAAATTCTCCGAGAATACGCACAACAAACCAATGCAATTCTGGATTAGCTTGTTCATCCTGCAAAATAGAGATTAATGCTGCGATTGCCTGCTGAGAATCGCTACTTACTCGGATTAATTTCGGCAAAATGCTAGCCACTTGCCATTTTTGCTGAAAATCGCCTGACAATAGCACCTGTTTAGCTAAATAAATCGCTTTTTCTAGCTCTAATTCGCTAAGCAATCCTAGCTCGTGTCTTTTTCTACCAATCGGTAATAGCTGTAATTGCTGATTTACCAATAACCAATTTTCAGAATTAGCAGCCATAATTGCTTTTTCTAATAATTGATTAGGTTCTAGGGTAGTTTCTTTTGGCACGATATTAGATTGCGAACTATGCACTTGATTAGTTTTCCTAGTATTTCTGACAAACTCTTTTAGGTAGTTGGGATCTTTACTAAATAATCAATAAAAGATTTTCTTTATTTTTATGGTCTAATTTATAACTCTTTTAAAACATTACTTGTGTACTAGACCAATTGCTATGACGTAATTCAATTAATTGGATGCAATTAATTCATCATAGAAAAAAAGTAGTAATTTTTACTACTTTTAGAAAAATTTAACCTTTTGTAGGGACGAGAATCCCTACATAGTATGAAATGTCCCTATTGCCTTTAACTGCTGCCTGCTCCCTGCTCCCTGTTAACCTGTCATAGCTGGCGATTGTCCAATACTGCTACAAAGGTTTTTAAGAGTGGTAATTGCTTGTTGTTGGATTGTACTTTTTTCGTTAGTTTGAGTCAGCAAATTTTCAAAGTCTGCTAAATGTTGACGAAGCTCGTTGAGAGAATTTTGCAAGGGTTGTAAAGCTATCTCATAAACATTGATTTGGGAACTAAGTTGCAAAAAAGCAGTTTGCTCTTGTTTAAACGCAGCTTCTACGTTTTGTAATTGCTGTTTTCTGTTTTCTTGTTGTGTTTCTTGTTCTTGAATTTGCCCCTGCAATTGCTCGATACTTTGTTTAATTTGAGCAATTTCTGTATCTAATTGTTGTTGCTGTTGAATCGCATTATTTTTTTGTTCTTCAATCTGAAATAAGATCGGTTCGAGATTAATTTGTGGAGCATTATTTTCAAAATCAATTACACCTTGACGACGGCGCAAAATTCTGAGGTGCTGCAAGAAATATTCTTGTCTTTCTCTAAGTTGACGACGCTGACCAACTAGCGTTTCGTCTAACATATCTTTAGCTTCTTTTTCTTCAGCTAGTTCTTGTTCTATAGACAGGCGATCGTAGTCATTAGCTTGAAATAATTTTTGTTGTATTTCTTCAACAGTTTTACATTGTAAAGTTAATTCTTCTTCTTGTTCGTTAACGAATCTTACAGTTCTTTCTAAGTCTTTCTGGAGATCTTCAACAATTTTTTGCAAATCTCCTAAAGGCATTTTTTCTAGAGCATCAATATTAATTTTATTTTCTAAATTAATATCTCCTGATGCAATGCCTAAACGAGAAATTTGTTCGCGTAATTCCTGTTGAGATTGTCCATAAGAGTGGAATACGCCTAGTAAATCTTGCTTATTTTTGAGGATATTTTGTTGAACATGTAGTTGAATTTTTTTTTCTTCTAAGGAAGTTACTAAAAAACGTAACTCTTGTTGATTATTTTGTAACTCTTCTTCTTTACTATTTACTTCTGTTTGTTTTTGCTGCAATTCACTTTTATTTTGTTCTAGTTTTTGCCAATAACTATCTAAATGTCCTTGCTGCAATTTAAGAGATTCTTGAGCCAAATTAAATTTTTCTCTAAATAGATCTGCTGACAAGATAGAAGCTGATAAAGAATCGATCGAAGCATGAATTTGACTGGCTTGTTGTTCGTTGATATGAACTTCACCTTTTACTTGTTCTAAGCGATTTTGCTCTCCTTGCAAATGCTGCCAAGCACCCTCAAGCTCTTTACTTTTGCGCTCAAACTCTTCTTTGATTAAACTGGTTTCTTCTTTAGATTTTTCTAGTTCTTGCCGTTCCAGCTCTAGACGCTCTAGTTCTTGTTCCATCTGCTCGATTTGTTCCAAACGAGCCTCCATTTCCTCAGAACGACGATTCAGTTCTTCTCCCTGAATCATCAGCGACTCTTTCCATTGTTCGATTTCTTCTTCTTGTTGCTTAGATTTTTCTTGCAGGCGAGCAAAACTTTGCAAAACACCTAAGACTCTTCCTGCTGCTGCTTCTGGCTGTCCTTGAATTTGTCGATTGGCACTCAAATTGACCACTAGCAGAGCGCCTTCACCAAAATTGTTCGCTTCTTCTGCTGCGATCGTTTCTGAATTGGGGAGTGGACTCCAGCTTTGATCGTTACGCTGGCAAGCGAGAAGCTTTAGTTTAGTTTCAGAGCCTCCCATAAATCCTTTATTTTGTTTTTGTACTTCTGCAAGATATAGCACTGCTGCGATCCTCTATTATGTTTTTTGTGCTTAATCCAAAAAAATAAAATTGTCAAAAAAATTTGTAGAGTAATTATTGGTTTGACCTAGCTAGTTTTCTCGATTCAACCAAGCCTTTAATAAAGGTCGTAAAAATTTATAAAAAGTTACACGATTCATCTTCAAATTAAATAGAGATATGGAGTAATGATAAGGAACAAAATTTTCGACTCAACAGTCGCGAAAATTACTGAAAAATTAATTTACCTCTCCAGCATAACTAGCTAAAGAATTGGTTGCCAAGGTATAACTTCAATCTCACACAAATAGAGACTTGGCAATCTTAATTCTTCAACTAAACTTGAGTAGTAAATCAGCAGGACTTACTAGAGTAGATTGGATGCAAGGAACCCTAGACGAAATCGATATCAGCAGCCTACTGCAACTATTAGAACTTAATAGGCATACAGGCGAACTTCATATTCAAGCAGTCCCTAATTCAGTTTTACTAGGTCAAAAATGGCATTTTGACAGCAATTCATACCAGCTAAGCTTAATGTCAACAGTGCAACTAGCATACAAAATTTGGACACTGTTCTTGGTTGATGGACAGATTGTCTATGCTAGTGACAGCAATTACAGCGACACGATTAATCCCGATCGAGACGAACCTGACAAACGATCTTGCTCTCTTTTAGCGCTACATGAACGCTTGCATCATTATCATCTCGAAGCAGATTTAAAAAATCTCGAATTTGCTACCACAGAAACCATAACTAGCAACTCAGAGTACGACTACATTTGGATTTTATTAAAAAAACAAATTCTTAATTCCACACAAGTCAAACAAGTTATTCGTAGCCTGGTTCAAGAAATTCTCTTCGATTTGTTCGATTTAAGACAAGGAGTTTTTAATTTTAACTGCAATTCGGCTTTAACTCCACATTTAACTACTCTGGAAATTTCTCCACTGATCGAAAAAAGTTTGACACAAATCAAAAAATGGAAACAATTTTTTCCTCAAATCACATCTCTGGATCAATGTCTGCTGATTAAACAAGGGGAAAAATTAAGTACTGTTTTATCCGAACGAGCTTATAGTAGTTTTCGTCAATGGTCAGATGGTCGCACTTCTCTGCGTCAGTTGTTGAGATATTTGAATTGTAACCCTGCTACCTTAGCTCAAGCGATCGACCCTTATCTCAAGAAAGGTTGGCTGAAGCTAACAGATTCTAACTTATCGATCGATCTAGAGCTTAGTAACGATCGAAGCAAACGTCAGCCACAAGTTATTTACATTAACAATGACGTGACGATTGGTAGAAATGTAGAGTATATTCTGAAGCTAAAGGGTTGCAGATCGACTTTAGTTGAAGAACCAATTCAGGCTCTCGAATTAATTTTTCAAGATAAGCCAGATCTAATCCTTTGCGATAGTATGATTCCCAAGTTAAATGGATATGAACTATGTAGTATGTTACGCAGCTCTCAATCTTTTCGATTGACTCCGATTATTATGTTAACTGAAGCCAATCGAGATCTCGATCGAGCTAAATCAAAAATAGCAGGAGCAACTGACTATTTAAGTAAACCTTTCCAAGAAAATGAGTTATTAATGTTAATAGAAAAGCACCTTAGTTTAAGTAATTGCACCAATTTACCCGAAACATTCGAGTCATTAAGCTTAGAACAGGGAAGACGGGAATTAGTCGCAGAAATTGGTCAAGCCAATCTGACAGAAATCTAATTATGTATAGCATTAACTTATGAGATCGAGAATTAGTTAAGCGTTTAAATTTCCGTTACTGAAGAGTCAATTTGAACAAGCAGTCAAAGATTACTTAATAGGTAGTTCGGTTATGAGTAAAGTTTTGATAGTGGAAGACAGTCTAGCACAAAGACAGATGATTTCAGATCTGCTGCAAGGAAGCGGACTGAATGTGATGGTCGCTTGCGATGGGGTAGAAGCTCTCGAACATCTGCAAAAATTTAGTCCCGATATAGTAGTTATGGATATTGTCATGCCACGCATGAATGGCTATGAACTATGTCGTCGCATTAAGTCAGACCCAAAAACTCAAAATGTCCCTGTCGTTATGTGTTCGTCCAAAGGAGAAGAATTCGATCGCTATTGGGGTATGAAACAAGGCGCTGATGCATATATTGCTAAGCCTTTTCAACCAGTAGAATTGATTGGAACAGTCAAACAATTACTGAGAGGATAGAAGGCTATGGTTAAATTTTAGATACGTTAATTTTGCATCTTTCAACTGAGCAATAAATTACCAAACAAATCAATCAATTTATTTAACGTAAAAAAATGGCTAGTACTCCGGATTTATTCACCGGAAACGAGCAGGATCTAACCTCAGAGTTAGAATTTCAGGCTCTAGAAAACCCAGAAGGTGAGTTACATTTACGGTTTTATTTAGCATCTGGTGATGAATTTGCTTTTCCAGCTATAGGTATTGCTGAAGTGACGCAACAATCTCCAGAGCAAATTACACCCATTCCTAATACTTCCCCTTTGTTATTGGGAACGATCAATTTGCGTGGCAAGATTGTGTGGGTAGCAGATCTCGGACAATTTTTAGGAGATAGGGGCAATCTTAATACCGATCGCGCGGAAATACCGATTATCGCCATCGAAGATGGAGAAATTGTCCTTGGTTTAGCGATTGAGCGTTTGGGAGAAATGGCTTGGTTAAATTTAGAACAATTACAAGTAGCTCATAACACCACAGACCGAATAGCTCCTTTCATTCAAGGTCAATGGGAAATTAATCCAGGCTCGAATCAATTTGTCCGCCTGCTCGATCAAATAGCAATTTTGCGCTCGGCGAGGTGGGCTGCATAACAGTTCTTGCAAGGTTTTCCAAGATCGCCAAGCACAGTGAAGTTGGAGATCGTAATTTGGTAGAGAACATCGCAAACTAATCATTACCGAAGCCTTGACCAGAACACGACCAAACTTTTACTAAAATCTAAAGATAAGCACATGGCATCAGGAACAAATTATTCACAAGAATACGAACAGGCTGAAAAAGCTTACATCAGCAGCAATTTTGACAAAGCAGCCACGATTATCGACAAAATGGCTCAGGAGTTCCCCAAAGATCCTAATGTTCTGCTGCTTAGGGGCAATATTTACTGTTATGGATTTCAAAATTACGATCTGGCACTCCAGCAATACGAATTAGTCTTGCAAATAACTGACCAGCAAGATTTGCTCGATTTTGCTCACAATGGCATCGACAAGATTAAAGAGCTGCAACAATCGCCACACTCCCATGCTTCTGGCTCAGAAGAACTAGAATCAACTAGCATGAGTAATTCTGAGCTAGGATTAACCGATAGACTAGATGAATTAGATCTTAGCTCTGATTTTACTGGTAGCTATTTTGGCTTAGAAGATTTAGATTTAGAGGCAAAGTCAGGCAATCTAGAGCAAGATTCAGAAGCTGCTGTCAACTCCACTCCTTCCTCGTCGTCAAACTTCAATCCTTTTGAGCAAGAAGCAGAAGATTCCTTTGCTGAGCAACTGGATGATGAAAATCCCTTCACTAATGATGAATATCTACCTTCAAGAGAAACGCAACAAGCTGCCACTAGCGATCGCGACGAAGTTCAACCCATAGGGACTGAAAGCGAAACTTTTTTAGTCGATGAAGAAGATATGACTGCGGCTGATGCCAATTACTTTACCCAAAATAATTTTGCTGTAGATGAAGACGATGACGATTTGGCGCTCGATACTTTACTGACAGAACCATTTAAAGACCAGTCAGCTAAAAGTAAATCTAGCCGTCGAGAGACGCAAGAAGATTGGAGCGAATCTCAACAAACCAATTTTGACAGCGAAGAGATTGATAGCAGTTTCTTTGAACTAGCAGATATCGAGCAAGAATTGCCTGACACTGGTTTGTTTAACACCTCCATGGAAGTATCCAACAATGACATAGAGGTAGACAGCAGCAACAATAATTTCATCAGTGCTAATAGTAATTTTGAGCCTCAAAGCAGCAGTTCTGACGCAGCTAGTTCATTCAAAAATTCTGGTGATGCGCTGCTAGAATCCAACTTTGAAAACCAAAAAGGCATGTTTGCCAAATTCAAAAATGCTCCGATTAAGAAGAAACCACTGATTGTAGCAGGAGCAGCAGGAATTATTACTCTGGTAGCAGTAGCCTTAACAGGAGTTATTGCCAATGGTTTGACAGCTAAAGATAAATCCAAAGTAGGCAACAATCCTATCCCCATGGCAATAGTTGGTGGTTTGGCTGGCTTTGGTACGAGTCTGTTTTTAGGCAAAATTTTGGCTAAAGAGCTAGATTTCGCGGCTAGAGATATTCAGAATCAATTTGAATCTGTCTATCAAGGTAATTTAAATGCGAAAGCAACACCCTACTCGAAGGACGAAATCGGACAATTAGCCGTCGGTTTCAATCGCATGATGCGCGTAATTTTGACTACTACCAACGAGGCCCAAAGACGTGCTGAAGAGACAGAACAAGCCAAAGAAGACCTACAGCGTCAAGTAATTCGCCTCCTCGACGACGTAGAAGGAGCAGCACGAGGAGACTTAACTGTACAAGCAACTGTAACTGCTGACGTTTTGGGTGCAGTCGCCGACGCATTTAACTTAACCATCCAAAGCTTGCGCGAAATTGTTAGGCAAGTAAAACAAGCTGCCGAGCAAGTAAACAAAAGTTCTACCGCCAGTGAAGAATTTGCCAGGAATCAATCTAGTGACGCGCTAAGAATGGCAGAAGAATTGGCTGTTACTCTTAATTCAGTACAAATGATGACTGAATCGATCGAGCGGGTAGCAGAAAATGCCAGAGAAGCAGAGGAAGTTGCTCGTACTTCTTCGATTACCGCTCTCAAAGGCGGTCAGGCGGTAGAACGTACCGTGTCTGGTATCTTCCAAATTAGGGAAACGGTATCGGAAACTGCTCGTAAGGTAAAGAGGTTAGCAGAAGCATCTCAAGAAATTTCGAAGATTGTTTTGTTAATTTCTCAAATTGCCGAACGTACCAACCAGCTTGCGCTCAATGCTTCGATTCAAGCAGCCAAAGCGGGTGAAGCGGGTCGTGGTTTCGCGGTAGTTGCGGACGAAGTTCGTCAGTTGGCAGATAGATCGGCAAAATCCCTCAAAGAAATCGAACAGATCGTATTGCAAATTCAAAGTGAAACGGGTTCGGTTATGACGGCTATGGAAGAAGGGATTCAGGAGGTTATCGACGTAACCAACCGTGCCGAACAAGCCAAAAAAGCGCTGGAGGATATCATTCAAGTATCCAATCGAATCGATACTTTGGTGCGATCGATTACCGCCGATACTGTCGAACAGAGAGAAAACTCTCGTGCAGTAGCTCAAGTAATGCAGTCGGTTGAATTGACCGCACAAGAAACCTCTCAAGAATCGCAAAAAGTAGCAGGTTCGCTGCAAAACTTGGTTAGTATTGCTCGTAATCTATTGTCATCAGTAGAACGATTCCGTATTGACAAAAACGCGGAAAATAATTAAGTAATCGTTTCTTATTTAACAATCGATGACTGGTAAAACCCGTTCTTCAAGTACCATTGCCCGATGGTTCGATCGCCTGCTGACTGCAATTTTTATCGGCGGACAAGTTGTCAATCACTTGCTCAAGAGTAAAATTCACCGTCGCAATACTCTAGAACAAATGGCTGTTGTCGGACCTGATTCTTTGGCGATCGCTTTAATTACGTCTGGTTTCATTGGCATGGTTTTTACCGTGCAGGTAGCGCGAGAATTCCTCTATTTTGGGGCAGGACAGGCTGTAGGTGGAGTGCTGGCGTTAGCCTTAACTCGCGAATTAGCTCCTGTGATGACAGCAGTAGTGTTAGCAGGAAGGGTCGGTTCTGCTTTTGCTGCTGAAATTGGCACGATGCGAGTCACAGAACAAATTGATGCTCTCTATGTCCTAAAAACTGATCCGATTGACTATTTAGTAACACCTCGCGTTGTGGCATGTTGTTCGATGATGCCACTGTTAACAATTTTTTCGCTAATTATTGGTTTGACTGGAGGGTTGTTAGTTGCTAGTAATTTATACGGAATTCCCCAATCGATGTTTATCGATTCTGTCAGAAATTTTGTAGAAATCTGGGATTTATGCAGTGCCGTAATTAAAGCGGTGGTTTTTGGCGCTCTAGTGTCAACAATCGGCTGTGGCTGGGGTTTGACTACTACTGGAGGTGCTAAAGGTGTGGGACAATCTACGACAACTGCTGTAGTAACTTCTCTGATCGCCATTTTTATTGCTAATTTCTTTCTGACTTGGTTAATGTTTCAAGGAACTGGTAGCGCGACTCTGGGATAAAAGGTTAGGTACTGTAGATTTAAGGTGTTGGCAAGACAATTCGCAATTCGCCCGTGCAGTGGCGCGGGTTCGCCAGGAGCAATTAAAAAAACTTCAGACTTATGTACGGACGTTCCATGGAACAATTCGGAGGTTCCCTCCGAAGTCCCTACAACTTTAGACTTTAAGAACCTTCTGCCTTCTGCCTGGGAGCCTTCTGCCTTATTCATTTGAAAATTGGTATCGGATGTAGTTACTTTACAATGGAAAAAGTTTCTCGATCGATTCAGGATATTTAGCCGTGACTACAACTAAGCCATCAGTTACTAATACAAACATTATCGAACTTACGCCGAGTTATACAATTCCTCTGATCTTAATTCTGGTTGCTGTGCCGATCGCCTTACTGCAAATATGGATTGGCTCGCTTATCGCTCTGTTTGGCTTATTTCTGATGCTCCAAGCAGCAACAATTCGTTTGCAGTTTACCGAGACTGCTTTAGATATTTATCGTTCTGAGCAATTAATCCGAAAATTTCCCTATTCAGAATGGCAAAACTGGCAAATATTCTGGCAACCAGTGCCGATTTTGTTTTATTTTAAGGAAGTTAACAGCATTCATTTTTTACCCATTTTGTTTTCACCACGAACTTTAGTCACCTGTTTAGAAAAACATCTTCCCAAACCATCCAAACCATAAAAGAAAATATCATTAAGTTCCTAATCCCGATCGCCGATTAAACGGATCTAGTTGATTACACCTAACCCCAAGTCTCTAGTCCCTAATCCCTAATCTCTAATCCCTAGCAAGAATGACTTCAGATACACCGCAAAACCCAGAACAGGATTTATCTGCTCAAAGAGAAACAGAACTCGAACAATCAGCAGAACAGTCGATCGAGTCGATGGATGCAGAGATTGTCCAGACTCCGATCGCGCCAGAAAAAGCAACAGTTGAATTGGATATTAGTTTGCCAGAGCAAGAATCTAGCGAACCAAAATTATTTGCTGATGAGTGGTTGAACGAAGTACCTTCAGCCTCAAAATCTCAATCCGATCCAAGAGAACAAGTAGAATTTGCAGAACTATTCGATCGTAACTCTGCTCAAGAACAATCTAACTCTAACGAATCAACTCAAATAATCGAATTAAATAGCAAAAAAGAAGCACTAGAAGCAGAAATTGCCGATCTACAACAGCAAAAAACAAAAATTCTCCAAGAACAAGTAAACGATCTGCAAAAGACCTTAGAATTAATGGTAAAAGCAGGAGTCACAGACTTAGAAGAGCGAAAAGCAGCACTGCAAACTGAGATCGAACAATTAGAACGCCGTCGAGAACGAATTAGAGAAGAGATGCGTACCAGTTTTGCTGGAGTTTCGCAGGATTTAGCGATTAGAGTCAAAGGTTTTAAAGATTATTTAGTCGGTAGCTTGCAAGACTTAGCCGCCGCCGCCGAACAATTGGAATTGGTTAAGACCGAATCTTGGGAAAAAAATGCGGAAATATTACCCTCTCAACCAGAAGCTTCTCTAGGAACTGCTATTCCTTTTACCGAAGGAAAATTTCAAGAACAAACGCGGCAAATCAAAAAAATTCTCGATCGCTATCGTACCCGTCCCGATTATTATGGCCCTGCTTGGCAGTTACGCCGAACTTTTGAGCCAATTCACGCTGAGAGAGTGCAAGACTGGTTTTTCTCTCAAGGCGGAAGAGGCGCAATTAAGACTATGGGTAGTCGCTTGCAAAACATTTTAATTGCTTCGGCAATAATTTCTGTCTTGAACTATCTTTATGGCGATCGCTCTCGCACCTTAGTACTGGCAAACACGCCTGAAAGATTGGGAGAATGGCGTAGGGGTTTACAAGATTGTTTGGGTATCTCTCGCGGCGATTTTGGCCCCAATCGAGGCGTAGTTTTGTTTGAATCTGCTGAAGCTTTAGTGCAAAAAGCCGATCGCTTGGTTGAAGAAAAACAGATGCCTCTGGTAATTATTGATGAAACAGAAGATTTAATTAGCCTTTCCCTGCTACAATTTCCCCTGTGGCTAGCTTTTGCACCCGAACCACAACAAATGTCTGGGTATATGTACTAAATGCTAATAGCTAATGGCTAATGGCTAATTGATTAACTGAAACCATGCTTACATCTTTAATTTTGAGTGGATTATTCGTATTAATTGCCTATTTATTAGGTTCGATTCCTACTGGTTATTTAGCTGGAAAATATCTTCAAGGAATTGATATTAGGGAGCATGGTTCGGGTTCGACTGGTGCTACTAATGTGTTAAGGACTTTGGGAAAGGGTGCGGGTAGTGCAGTTTTGGCATTCGATCTGCTTAAAGGTGCGATCGCTTTAGTTTTGGTAGATGCTTTTTATTGGTTTATCTCCGAACAGAATTATCTACCAGTTAACTGGCAACCTTGGTTAGTAACGGCAACTGCTTTAGCAGCAGTATTAGGACACAGTAAATCGATTTGGCTGAATTTTACGGGTGGGAAATCGGTAGCTACCAGTTTGGGCGTGTTGTTGGTAATGAATCCTATTTTAGCTTTGGGAACTCTAGTTACTTTTGGCGTAGTACTTGCTATTTCCCGTATTGTTTCAATTAGTTCGATTAGCGGCGCGATCGCGGTAAATATTTTGGCGATCGTTTTAAATCAACCTTTACCATATATCATTTTTACAGCTATAGCGGGAATTTATGTGATTGTTCGTCACCGAGGTAACATCGAACGCTTGCTAGCAGGGACAGAACCAAGACTGGGAGAAAAATTACCTGAAAACGTCGGTTAATTGCTTTGCTAATGCTCTTAAAAGTAAGATAAATCGAAGTAGCATAATAAATAGCTAAAAGATTGCCACAAGACTTAGAGCTATAATCAAGGAGCATTGCATGAGCGAACAAATAGACGCACGCGAACTAATGCGTACTGCCTATGAAAATCGATATACCTGGGATAAAAATTTCCCTGGTTACACGGCAGATATTACTTATAAGTGCCAAGAGCGAGTGTTTTCTGGCAAAGTTAGAGTTAATGCCGATCTTAGTGCAGAAGTTTTTGAAGTAGAAGACGAACAAGCGAAAAAGGAAATTCACGGACAACTTTGGGAAACAGCTATTCACAGAGTTCGCAGAAGCTTTGATGAAACTCATGCTAAGAATACTTTTAGCTATGGTGCAACTGACGAAACTGGCGCTGTTGAACTTCTTTTAGGTGGAAAATCCCAAGGCGATCGCTATAAGATTCGCAATAACGAAGTTTGTCATGTTCATCGGCATATTCACGGTGTTGTCGTAACTATCGATACCTTCAGCAGTCACAAGACAGGAGAAGGTTATCTCTCTCATCGCTATGACTCTATCTACCACGATCCCAAAACTGGAGAAGCAAAAGGTGGACGCAGCGTATTTGAAGATAATTACGAAAAAGTAGGCAACTATTACGTTCTTACCAGTCGAGTCATTCAAACTGAAGAAAATGGAGGACATGTCACCAGAGAATTTGGTTTTTCTAATATCAAACTTCTAGAACCTGCTTTAGTTTAGTTGGTTATGGTAAAAGGGGAAAATGTCCCCTTTTTTCTCTCGATCGTAAACTTCCAGCAAAAATAATTGGCACAATTTCTGGATAAATGTGTTAAATTAAGGAGTGCAAAAACGCGGATGTGGCGGAATTGGTATACGCGCACGCTTGAGGTGCGTGTGGGCTTCCCTTGCGAGTTCGAGTCTCGCCATCCGCACTCTATTCAAGTCTCTTGCTTACCTGAACTTTGCAAGTTCGCCCGATCGTTCGATCGCAGTTTCATCCGAGCAAATAGAAACTTCATACCAGATTTTATATATCTATCATTGTTTAGTTGCCCTTTTTTTCTCTAACCTTCCAAGTCGTGGATAAAAATGCTATGAGATCGCTCTTTTTTGGGAACTATCACAGATAGTTATTGGTTGTTGCTAAAGGCGAATCGATCGAGACAATCCAATTACTACTAGTTCAGGATCGATTTGCCCTTATTTTTTAAGCTATCAGCTATTAGTAGGGGGTAGGGGCAGTCTTGTGCCTGCTCCAGAAAAGGCAACAAGCAGTTCGCGATTGAATTACCAATCTGGAGCAAGATCGATTATGTCTCAAAATCCTAGTTTTTCTTCATCAGTACAGCCACTTAGTATTGGTAATATCGTCAGCGCGGCTTTAAGAATTTATCGCGATCGCTTCAAACCTTATTACATATTGGCGCTCAAAGCTTGTTTGTGGTTTTATGTTCCTGTTTACGGTTGGGCTAAATCTGCTTCTTTACTAGCCTTAATTGCACGCTTAGCATTTCACGAAGTTATCGAACGTCCCGAACAAGTTGACGAGGCTAATCGTCAGATCGAGCCAAAAATGTGGAAGTTTCTATCAGTAGGAATTTTTGCTTTTTTAATCTTTTGTGGTGCAACTATTGGCTCAATTATTATTTTTGCCATCCTAGCAATAGCTTTAAATCAGATTTTTACTGATAATCTTGGTGTTTTCCTCTTATTTTTATTCGCTACTATTCTGATTTGGTTGTTTGGCTATATCTGGTTGATTTCTCGTTTGTTTTTAATTAACATGCCGATCGCCATTGAAGATGTCGAGAATAAATTGACTGCTGCCTCTGCCATTAGTCGTAGTTGGCAATTAACTAAAGGATTTGTTTTTAAAATTCAAGCGATTGTATTTGTTGCTTTTATCGTCTCTCTTCCCGCCTGGATGATTATTTATGTATTTATTGGTGCCGTACAAGTGTTATTTACATTTGCCATTACCAACTCACCAAACATGGAATTAATTTTTACTTTAGTAATCTTTTTACTTAATGCCGTTAGCAATGCTTTAATCATTCCTTTTTGGCAAGCAATTCAAGCAGTCATCTACTACGATCTCAGAGTTCGTCGCGAAGGCATGGGTATGGAAATACGCGATTCTTTAAACTAGTGCGAGAACCCGCTCCCTACTCCCTATCCCCTAATCCCTAATCCCTAATCCCTGTCCCTACATTCAATTTAATCAATACACCCAGAATGATACATGCAAATTTAGCTATTAATTATGCTGAATTGAAGAATTGAATTATTAAATTTACGAGAACGGTATCTAATAATACTTTTTTGAGAAATTATAAAAAAAGAGTTGTGCTACTATGATTGCGGTCAATTAATTTCAATTAAGATCGTAGCTGCAAAGCTGTTGCGATCGCTATTTAGATGAATAACAACTTATCTCGATCGCAAAAAACAGTAAAAATTAACTCGTCAGTGTCCGCGATCGCACCTGAATTATGTAATGAACTGGAAACTAGTAATAGCAAGAATTAACTGAATCAAATCGAACTGAGGTGTAATTTGAGTAGCAAAAAATACAATTTGTCAGAAAAAATTGAATCGAGCGATACAATTTTTGAGCGAATAATTTGCTTCAAATTAACATCAAAATTAATTTACTAAATCTTTAAACAATTAGCACATAGATTCAGTATAATTGCTCATGGCATAACTAAGAAGTTCGGACAAAATCGTAGTTGGTTTTAGGAGGTTAAGATTTGTTAGCAAAACTACTACTTGTTGTCTAAAAGTTATGAAGAAATGTTCATCGAATTAATGCTCTTTTCACATCAACAACGTTTTGCAACCTAAGAAAGATGTTATTGATAAGTAAAAGTGCATAAATTAAGAAAAGCTACGTAGTAGATCGACAAACATCATTAGAGAGACATAACTCTGTTCATCAACAAATCAAGTGAGTGAAGTGATTATGAATGTAGTAGAAGATGCCGAAAGAAAATTGCTCATAATTAGTTCTTTCTGGACTCAACCACACAAAAATGAAGCAACCTCTCCCAAGAAATTTGCGCCTTTGCGTCCAATTCGCCAATTTTTAGACAATATCGTCGTAGAAGATAGCTTATTTGCCCATTTTCTCTGTCAATTAATTCCCTCTCAATGCCCATTTGCCAAAAAAATTAAATTATTTGGTCATACTGTTCTTCAAATTCCACCTTTATGCAAATTAAATCCTTTCTACGAGCAGTTGATGGCACTTCGCTTCAGAGCAATTTGCTATTTAGTCGATCGATGTGGTGAGGATATCAGTAACTACTGCTAAGATACATAAGTACTAAATTGTGTATCAGGCATCAACTGATGTCGTCTTCGCCATTACCATGACCATTATCGCGCTCAAAGCTTGGTATGTAGAACAATACGAACCAATTAAAGAGGTAATTAAACGACCTCATAACTTGCGATTAAGCAGAAGCAGTTTACTCAAATCAGCATTAAGAGCTGACTTTTTAGACGATCGCGAGTCAGTAGAAAAAACTGAATGGTTTGAGCGATATTTAGAAGGAGAAAGAATCGAATTTTATATTCAAGGTAGTGGTAGTTACGTTATCTCCAATATCGATTTAGTTTCTCAGGAGATTTACTTTACTAAACAAGAGATCCTTTCCAATTTAGATCCGATTATCTTTTTTAGCCCGCAAACAGAACACCCTGCTGCTAGTGAGGCGACGATCGCGGCATTAAATTCAGCTATCGACAATATCAACAAGCGATCGCGTATTCCCATAGCCTTAGAAATAGCTCAGCGTCCCCAAGGTTATCCTCTTCGCCTCAGCAGCACTCAAATGCGGAGAATTCGCAAAAGCTTGCTATATATAGCCGATACTACCCCTATAGCAAGTGTCGAAACAGAAAATAAAGCAGGTTTATTATTTAATCCCAATGTTTGTGTGGAAATTGGGTTTGCGATCGAATCTAAAGATGCAGCACAAATTTTACTAACTCAGATGGAACGTCCAGAATTATCAGGAGATGTTCCTTTTGATTTATCCAGTTACAAACAACTCAGTTTTAAAAACGAGTCAGATTTAGAGAAGACTTTGCCTAATTTAGTTAAAGCATTGCTCAAACGTTTCAATTTATAGAATATCGATGACTGGAAGTTTAAAGATTAGAGAGCATGTTTTTAACTGGGGACAACGCACTTATTTAATGGGAATTTTGAATGTCACGCCTGACAGTTTCAGTGATGGCGGTGAATTCAACCAAATTGAAGCGGCTTTGTCACAAGCAAGGAAAATGCTTGCCAATGGAGTCGATCTTATTGATATTGGCGGTCAATCTACTCGTCCAGGTGCAGCACAAATTTCCTGGGAAGAAGAATTAGAGCGAGTAATACCAATTATTAAAGCGCTACGACAAGAATCTTCTATTCCGATTTCGATCGACACTACTAGAGCAAAGGTAGCCAGTGCAGCAATTACAGCAGGTGCAGATCTAGTCAATGATATTTCTGGTGCTACTTTTGATTCACAAATGCTATCTGTGGTTGCTCGATTAGAAGTACCAATTATTCTCATGCATATTCGCGGTACTCCTGAGACAATGCAAAAAATGACTGACTATCAAGATTTAGTAGGAGAAATCGCTCGATTTTTTCAATCTCGAATTGAAGCCGCGATCGCCACAGGAATCTCACCCGATCGCCTGATTATCGATCCAGGTATTGGATTTGCTAAAAATTACCAACAAAATATCGAACTTCTCAAGCGCAGCAATGAATTTCGCTATCTAGGTGTGCCAATCCTGATCGGTACTTCGAGAAAAAGTTTTATCGGTCGGATTCTCGATCGAGATAATCCTCAAGAACGAGTTTGGGGAACTGCTGCTACTTGCTGCGCCGCGATCGCTGCTGGTGCGGATCTTCTCAGAGTTCACGATGTCGCTCAAATGTACGATGTCTGTCGAGTTGCTGATGCTATTTGGCGAAGCTAGACAATTTATAATATTCGGAGCCATTTAATTTCGATCGAACAGACTAAAATGAACATTCGCATTGGTAACGGCTATGATATTCACCGTTTAGTAGCAGGAAGAAAATTAATTCTCGGTGGTGTAGAAATTGACCACGAATTAGGATTATTAGGTCACAGTGATGCTGATGTTCTCACTCATGCGATTATGGATGCCATGCTAGGCGCATTAAGCTTGGGAGATATTGGTCACTACTTCCCACCTAGCGATCCAAAATGGGAAGGAGCAAATAGTTTAGTGCTATTAGAGCAGGTTCACCAATCGATCGAAGCTCAAGGTTGGCAAATTGTGAATATTGACTCGGTAATTGTAGCAGAAAGACCAAAACTTAAGCCTCATCTAAAAACTATGCGCGATCGACTTGCTCAAACACTAGGAATTGAAAGCGATCGCATTGGGATTAAAGCTACAACTAACGAAAAATTAGGTGCAGAAGGAAGAGAAGAAGGAATTTCTGCTCAAGCGGTAGTTCTTTTAGCCTTCTCAAGATAGTTCTTAATAAACCGTTGTCAACCCTAAAGGGTTGACTACAAACTGTTGGTAATAAACCCTTTAGGGTTTACTACAAGCAGAGACGAGTAGAGATTTTGTAAATGTCACCAAAATAATTTCATCGATCGTCTGTCTCAAACTAGCACCATCGCGATCGGATTGATTCACTATAATACTAAAAACTAAAGTCTCATTATTAGCTAATTGTAAGTAACCAGAAAGAGCAGAAGCACCTGTTAAAGTTCCTGTTTTAGCTTGTAAATTATTTTCTACTTCCGTATTTTTAAATCTATTTTTTAAAGTTCCACTAACACCAGCAACAGGTAAAGATTGTCTATAAATTGTAGATTCAGGTCTTTTAGATATTTGCATTAATGTTTGAACGATCGCGCTAGGACTGACTAAATTTTGTCGCGATAAGCCAGAACCATCGACTAAAAGATAACTTTCTGGATTGACTCCTAGTTCAGTTAGTTTTTGTTTTAAAACTTCTAAATTATTGAAACTCTTAGTAGTAAGTCCAATTGTTTTCAATAAAGATTCTGCATATAAATTATTACTATCTTGATTAGTTATTTGAATTAAATTAGTCAAAGAAGGAGATTCGATCGCGGCTATTTCTCTTTCTTGAGATTGAGAATAGTCATCATCAATCACAAATCCTCGATCGACTTTGATGCCTTCAGTCATTAACATAACGCGCAAGGATTCTAAAAAATAATTAGCGGGATCGACTACCGATAAATCCCATCGATCTGGTTTGGCATCGATCGCTAATTTCCCTTTAATTTGTAATCTAGATTCTCCGTAAACTGCATTTATTTCTACTTCATTTTCAGTCTGCGCTGGTGCAGTTATAGCTTCATTTTCAATGCGCCACTGTCTAGAAGCAATAAAATCTGACCATTGTAATTGCAAAGGTCGCTCGATTTGTTGCGGAAATAAAGTCAAACTAACTGCATTACCATTGAGGATTAAACTATTAACAGATGGAGCATAATCAGTAGCTAAATCTGACCATTCCCAACTAGAATTTAGATCTGGTTTGGGGAAATAACTGTCATCGACTATTAATGTTTCGATGCGATCTATTCCTTGTTTTTTTATTTGTCTTACTAGTTCTTTTAATTGTTTAGTCGTAAAACTGGGATCTCCCCTACCGACAACTCTAAGACTAGTTAAATTGGGTGCAATTCCAGTAGCATAAGCTGAAGTGCGAATACGAAATTGCGAACCAAGTTGAACTAATGCTGCGGCGGTGGTTAGTAGTTTGGCGTTGGAAGCAGGAGTGAAATAGCGATCGCTATCGTGGGAGTATATGAGAGTATTAGAATCAAGAGATTGGATCGAAATTCCCCAGCGCGATCGCTTCCATTCGGGACGATTGATAATTGCGTCGATTTCTTTGCCAAGATCGGTAGAACATGTATTAGCAAAAACTTTTTGTCCAAATCCTGTCACGATTAGCAGCAAGATTGACAATCCGATTGATTTTCTTAAATTTAGAAGCACTGAATTTGCTTATAATAACAATCAACCATCAAGTATAAATACAATAATTGTTCAAATTAATTCTCTGAAAAAATTAAGTCTTAAGATTGCTGGAATTTTTTTGTTGCTAAACCTAAACCAACAGAAAGCACACCAAAGATAACACCAGGTTCAGGTACAGAAACAGAATTTCTCTCTCCCCTCTCCGCGCCTCAGCGTCTCTGCGCGAAACAAATTGTTTTTTGTTGTGTCTAGTGGGCATTATATAGCAGTTCTCGGTTGAGTGAGATACACCTCGGTGGAGGAAGGCAATAGGCAATAGGCACGCTTGCAATAAAAAAATGTACTTTATGAGTATGAGAAACGCTATATAAAAAAGAAAAGTTTTTCAATCAATAGACTTCTTGCAGAAGTCAGGCAAGAGGCAAGAGGCAAGAGGCAAAAGGGCTAGAAATTTACATTTTGACTATTAAAAATGATTATTTTTTGATTTTTGCAAGAGGTCTAATGTCTATATGAGCGATCGCGATAACTCTAATTCAATACAAATACTAGGTGTAGGTGAAAAATACTCAATTCAAAGACAATTAGCTAGCAAAGGTGGAAGAAAAACTCTACTAGCTCGCGACTTACAAACTCAAGAATTAGTTGTCATTAAGTTGCTCTCTTTTAATCATGACTTTACTTGGGACGATCTCAAATTATTTGAACAAAGTAATGAACAACTAAGTACTAGCCCCTAGCCCCTGCTCCCTTTTTTCTGCTGATAGCTAAAAACTAGCGATCGCCCAATAATTCCTGATGGCGAAAGCAATCAATGGTATGGTCGTTAACCATTCCTACTGCTTGCATGAAAGCATAACAAATAGTAGAGCCAACAAACTTAAATCCCTTTCTTTTTAACTCCTTACTCATTGATTCAGATTGCTTAGTGCTGACAGGAACTTGGATGCTATTTTTCCAACGATTTTGAATAGTTTCTCCGTTAACAAATTTCCAAATAAAAGCATCAAAGCTGTTGAATTCTTGTTGAATTTGCAAGAATTTTTGAGCATTAATAATGGTTGCTTCAATCTTGAGCTTATTGCGAATAATTCCTCGATCTTGCAAAAGTTCTTGGACTTTTTGGCGATCGTAACTAGCGATTTTTTCAGGATCGAAGCGATCGAAAGCTTGTCGGTAGTTTTCACGCTTTTTCAAGATAGTATTCCAGCTCAATCCAGCTTGAGCGCCTTCTAGAATTAAAAACTCAAACAAAGTACGATCGTCGTGAACTGGAACGCCCCACTCGCGATCGTGATAGTCTATTTCTAGCGGATCGTGTTTAACCCATTCACACCTAATTGGCATTTTTCGTCCTTAGTGACAACATGTTTGCGAGTATCGCACAAATTGTGGAAAACAGGGAACAGGGGGTTAGGGGTTAGGAATTAAGGGGCAGAGAAGCGGAGGGGCAGGGGAGAGGGGGAGCAGGGGAACAGGGAACAGAGAAAAAACTTTTGACTTTTGACTTTTGACTTCTTACTTCAGCTTTTGTCCTCGGATTGATAAATCTAATAATTCGATCGGATGTTTGAGTGGAATTGTTCTTTTTTGCATGTCCATATGTTTTTTGATTTGTAGAGAACAACCAGGATTGGAAGAAGCAATTAACTCGGCACCAGTATTTAATAAATTATCAACTTTTTGCTGCCCTAATTCTTCAGCAACTTCTGGTTGTAGCATATTGTAAATACCAGCGCTACCACAACATAAAGCGGCATCGATCGGTTCTTTTAGCTTCACTCCTGGTATTTTTTGCAACAACTGACGGGGTTGTAAACTAATTCTTTGTCCGTGTAGCAGGTGGCAAGCATCCTGATAGACAATTGTTAATTCGCGATCGCTGATGGGTGATAATTTTGCTGTTAATCCTACCGCACACAAAAATTCCTGAATATCTTTGACTTTGGCAGCAAATTGTTGCGCTTTTTCGGCATACTCTAGATCGCTTTCTAAGATATGACCGTATTCTTTCAAAGTATGACCGCAACCAGCCGCATTAATAATTACCGCATCAACATCAGTGTCGGCAAAACTATCGATCATTTGTCTGGCTAAGGTTTGTGCTTGTGCTTCTTGTCCTTGGTGTGCTGGCAAAGCCGCGCAGCAGCCTTGAGTTTTGGGGATAACTACTTCACAACCATTGGCAGTTAAGACTCTAAGGGTAGCTTCATTGACAGGCGAAAAAAAGAGACGTTGCACGCAACCTAGGATTACACCAACGCGATATCTTTTTTCACCAACAGCAGGAATTACCTCTGGTGGATCTGGAGCAAAAAAATCATCGGTTATTTTCGGTAAAATTGATTCCATCGCTCCCAGACGAGGAAAAGCTTGCTTGAATAGTCCCGTCTGTCTGACTAGTTTTTGCAAGCCAGATTGTTGATAAAGCCACAGAGAAGGAAGAAATAGACGCAGGCGATCGGGATAGGGAAACAGATTGAAAATTAAAGTTCTAATCAAGCGATCGGCTAGAGAACGAGGTTGATTTCTTTCTACTTGTGGACGAGTGGCGCTAATTAATTTGTCGTACTGTACTCCCGAAGGACAAGTAGACACACAAGCAAGACATCCCAAACAAGAGTCAAAGTGTTGAGTTGTGGCTTCTTCTAAAGCAGCTTCTCCTTGGTTAATGGCATTCATTAAATAAATTCTGCCCCGAGGAGAGTCCATTTCTTTGCCAATAACTCGATAACTAGGACAAGTGGAAAGACAAAAACCACAATGAACACAAGTATCAATTAGTTCTTGTTGGGGTGGATTTTTAGCATCAAATCCTTTTATTTCTCGATCGATTAAATTTTTGACATCAAAACTCTGAGATTGTTCTGGGGTGAATTTCTCTACATTTGTCGCCAAGTTTTCTGATATCTGCATGGTTTTCGATCGATTAAATTATCAAAAATATAATTAATTTTTATGATTGAATTTTTTAAAATTCTGATAATTATCTTAACAAACCTATCCCTGACGAGTTGGGAAAAAGAGCGATCTAGGTTAGGTGGAACCTTTTTTCATTGCTAATGTCAAACCATCAGCGATCGGAACTAGACTAATCTTCACTCTCTCATCTTGAGATAATTTTTGATTGAATTCTCTAATCTTATTAGTCATATTATCGTCAACTTCAGGATCGGCTACTTTTCCCGACCATAAAACATTATCTACCGCAATCAAGCCACCAGGACGTAATAAGGTTAAGGCTCGCTCGTAATAGTTGTAGTAATTGCCCTTATCTGCATCAATGAAAGCAAAATCAAAGGTTCCTGCTTCTCCAGTGGCAATTAGTTCGTCTAAGGTTTCTAAAGCAGGTTTAATCCTCAGATCGATCTTATTTGCTACTCCTGCCTTCTCCCAATAACGACGCGCTACCGTTGTATATTCATCGCTAACATCGCAAGCAATTATTTTTCCGTCAGTAGGTAAGGCTAAAGCGACACAAAGAGAACTATAGCCAGTGAAAACCCCTATGTCTAAGGTTTTTTTCGCTGTAATTAATTGCACCAATAAAGCCATAAATTGACCTTGTTCTGGGGCAATTTGCATAATCGCGTTAGGATAGCTAGCAGTTTCTTCTCGTAATTGTTTGAGAACTTCCGATTCTTGTAGTGAAACTGATAGGAGATAATTATAGAGAGGGGGTTCAATGCCAATTGTCTTTTTTGTGTTTGTCATTGGTCTCAAAAATGTTTAAGCGATCGCGTCAGTTTATTGTGGCAGTCTTATTAATTATTCTACTAGGTGCTTGTGGTGCGCCCGTCCCACCGCGAGAGTTGGCCCCCTCTGGAGATTTGGTCAAACGAGCGATCGCGCTACAGTTAAACCAAACCGAGCAGCGTATTTGGGAGCATCTTGACGCAACTGAACCAGAATTAGAAATTTTTGGCATCTCAGTTAAACTATTAGAACCAATTTATATTGCTAAATTAGCTGCCTATCATCTACAAGGAACTTATAACCTTAAAATTAAACTTCCCGAACAAAAACAAACCCAAAAGAACAATTCTTTCGATATCTATCTACAAAGACAAATCGAAGGTAAAACTTGGCGTTTGCTGAGAAAAGAAACTGACGAGCAAGAAAATAAATCTTATTGGACTAGTTATTTAATCAAATAAAAGGGAGCAGGGAGTAGAGGCAATCCCTTGTGGTTGCCCCAGAGCAGGGAGCAGGGAATAGGTAATGGCAATTTTTGTAAAGCAATGTACTGCTTATCGAGAAATTGGGTGGAAAACCTCGTCATTTTTAATTACTGAATAACTAAAGATTTAGCCTCCAAACTTGCTACAACCTTCACTCCAAACTCTTCCTCAAAGATAACTTTCTTATAATCCAAACTCCATAATTCTAAAGCACAATCATCATCTTCCTGCTTAGGAAATAAATATAAATATAATTCTCTGTGAGTATTACTGTAATGGCATTCTATCTTCTCGATCGCGCCGATTTGTCTTCGATCTAAAGCTACTGCCAAACGCAAAATTGCACTCAATTGACTAACAATTTGCTGATATTCTTTATGGGGTAATTTACTATAGTTTTCGTGTTTTTTCTTCGGTTTACTTTTACGATGATAACGCGCAATATTGGCAATTAATTCCAACTCTATTTCGGCAAAACCTAACATCTCAGCATTACGAATTAAATAGTAAGAATGCTTGTGGTGAGAATCATGGCTAATATAAATTCCACAGTTATGTAAAATAGCAGCAGCCCAAAGTAATTCTTTTTCTTTCGCCCCCCAATAATGAAGAGTTCCTCTAGTTTGCTCGAAAATAGTTAAAGCAAAATTAGCTACTCTTTGACTAAAATCAAGTTCAGTATGATATTTTTGAGCTATTTTAATTACATTGCGTTCTCGTACTTCACTTTGATAGCGCAGGCGATCTTCAATTAAACCGTGAGTCAACATCCAATCGACGACAATTCCTTCTCTGAGCGATCGCTCGCAAATCATAATCGAGTCAATGTTGAGCATGTTCATTACTTCCAGCAGAATCAATGCTCCAGCAACGATAATTTCTGCACGTTTGTCAGAGATCCCAGGGACGGCAAAACGTTGCTCGTAATTCATGGCAGATAAACGCTTCACCAGATCTTTAATGTCTTGACGACTCATTTGATAGCCGTGCAAGCGATTTGGTGCTACACCCTGTTTTTCTAAAGCGTGAACGAGTGCCAAAGTTTGGATCGTGCCAGAAGTTCCCACTAAACGAGGTACTTCCGCTAATTGTAGGTTCGCCCAAATTTGCTCGATCGGACGTTCTAACATACCGCGCACGTATGCCCGTAAATGCTGAAACTCAGCGCGATCGATCGGATCTGTAGTTACGAATTCTCTAGTTAAACGTACTGCCCCGACTTTAGTACTGGTGAGTACGCGAGCTTCATGGCTATCTGCTAAAATCAATTCAGTAGAACCGCCACCAATATCGATAACCACATGGGGATGTTCGTTAAAATCCATCCCCGAAAGAACGCCTAAATAGATACGTCTTGCTTCTTCTGGTCCAGAAATCAAACTGACAACTAAGCCTAACTCCGACTCGATTTTATCCAAAAATTCTTGACCGTTAGTGGCTTCTCTGGTGGCGCTAGTGGCTACAGCAATGATGTCAGTGGCATTAAGGCTACGAGCTAAATTTTGACAACGCTGTAGAGTTGAGATGGATCTTTCCATCGCTTCGGAAGTTAAATTTCCCGTTCTCGGATCGCGATCGCCAAGCCTTACCGTCTCTTTTTCCCTGGCAATAATACTAAAAGCTGGCAGACTCGCATCAATTTTGACTACTGCCATATGAATCGAATTGGTGCCAATATCGATCGCCGCAAGAATATATTCATCTGGACGAGCATTGGCTGTAATTTTCTGGTTTAGATCGACCATGATATTTTTGGTAGCTTTAAATAATAGTTTCCGATGTACTGTAAAAAAGGGAAAATAAACTAAAACTAACGAAATAGTTCTTAAAAAACTTTTACTTTATGACAATCATTGACGATCGCAGAAATTCTGAACCCACTTGGCTAACTATTGTGCGCTTGCTGAGATGGGATAAACCATCAGGCAGATTGATCTTGATGATACCTGCATTGTGGGCAGTTTTTTTAGCTGCCAAGGGAAATCCTCCTTTACCTTTGGTGGGAGTGATTATTTTAGGCACATTAACTACGAGTGGTGCTGGTTGCGTCATTAACGATCTTTGGGATAAAGACATCGATCCAGAAGTAGAGAGGACAAGAGATCGCCCTCTTGCTTCTCGCACCCTTTCCGTGAAAACTGGGATTATTATCGCCCTAATTGGTCTTCTTTGCGCGGCTATTTTAGCTGTTTATCTGAATACCCTCAGTTTTTGGTTATCCGCCGCCGCCGTTCCCATCATTGTTTGCTATCCATTAGCAAAAAGATTTTTTCCCATACCTCAATTAGTTCTCTCGATCGCTTGGGGTTTTGCTGTTTTGATTAGTTGGAGTGCAGTTACAGCTAATTTATCAGAATCTACCTGGTTGCTTTGGGGGGCAACTGTCTTGTGGACTCTAGGTTTTGATACCGCTTATGCTATGTCCGATCGCGAAGATGATTTAAAAATCGGTGTTAACTCTAGTGCTATCTTTTTTGGTAAGTACGTAGCCGAAGCGATCGCCATCTTTTTTGCTGGTACTGCGGTTTTACTTGCCTATGATGCTGTTGTGATGCAATTACATCCAAGTTTTTGGGTAGCGTGGGTAGCTGCTGTCGTTGGTTGGATTTGGCAATACATTAAATTACGTCAGCAAGATTTACCAAAACCTACTTACGGAGCGATCTTCCGTCAGAATGTTTGGCTCGGATTCATTTTATTAGGGGGAATGATTTTTGGTTGTCTTTTTAATTAAAATTTTGTCTAGATCGATCGTTTGTAGATGAAAGTCGATTGGAAAGCTAATAACTATTCTTGATACAGATCTAACACTACAGCATCGTCTTCATCGTCACCGTTACTATCCCAAATTTTTCGACTTTTCTGTAGCCTTAAATTTACATCGGAATCAATTCTAATGCTTTGAGGTCGATCGGATAACTCTTGTGAATTATCTTTCCTCGATAGAGATCTTTTTTTATTAGGAGGAAATCTCCAATCCGAGATGTCTTTTCGATCTAATCCTTCCAAGAGAACTGCTTGAGCTATTAATTGTCGATCGATCTGATTGGTTGAAAAAACTTTAGTTGTTTGAGCTTGAGCATTACAAGCTGACATGGTTATAAATAAGAAACCACAAAGACCACAATAACCCGCAGCGACATACTTGTATAAATTCATAGGAAAAGTCCTCTGACCGTTTTTTCCTCTTTCTTTATTCTAGTAATAATTCCTCGATCGAGATCTAATTGCTCAAAGTCTTAAGATTTCTGCTTTTACTCATTCATTTCTGTTAATTGATTTTTTATCTCTAGAGATAAACTAAGCCAAAACCGATCCAATAAGTAGGAAAAATTACTAAATCATCTTTTGCTTGCAGTGCATATAAACTGTATTGACTTAGTATAAATACTTAAATATTAATTAAAAATAGTTGATGTTAGATACTTGTTTTAAGTAATTTCAAAGATAATTAGCTTCTATTTTAAAGATTTAGTGAATCTTCCAAAATAGTGCATTTTAAACTGTCATTTGCGGATTTTTTGAGGAAAAATAGAATTAGGTTTTCTAAGAAACTTGTAATCATGAATAATTATCAGCTTATTAAATACAAAAAAACTAATACTAACTTAGGAAATATTCTCAAAAAATCTAATAGCAAAGCACTTGGTGAGATTCTACAAGAAGCGGATTTAGTGTCTTCAGCACAAATAGAAGTAGTACTGAGGGATCAAACAATTTATCAGGATATGCGGATTGGAGAAATTTTAGCTTTGCGAGGATGGCTCAAACCAGAAACTGCTGACTTCTTTGTCGAGAAATGGCCAAGCTTGCTCAGACAAAAAGATAAACAACCATTAGGATTCTATCTTCAAGAGGCTGCTTTGCTAGAGCCAGGACAAATTAAAGAAATTCTCAATCTCCAAAGACAAGAAGAGCATTGGGTCAGATTTGGCAAGATGGCGGTTATTCATGGGTTACTCAGTCAAAAAACAGTAGATTTCTTCTTAGAAAATTTAGCTTCTAAGTACGAATCAGAAACTTTATTTATCAGTAGAAAAGTTATGAATGATATTAGACGAACAACCAGCTATTAAATATTTTGTTCGTAGCTCACAGTTAATAATTCATGGCTCGTGATTGAGTACTCATGGTGAGCTTGCTTGCTTGAGATCGATTGTTAATTAAAATGTTAGTTTTCAAAGATTAAGAGCGAGAGCGAGATAATTTTAAAAAAGTTCATAGCTTTGCTACTTGCTTCGTTAATTACTATGAAAATCTATTAGTAAAACTTCATTTTAATCTTAAATCTAATTATTCTTTAATCACTCTTCATTAGTTTTCAAGAAAAATTTAATGTTTTACAAAATTATTTAATAGCTATCAAATTTTTCTAAATGGGAAAGCTATATTTGAACGGCTTTTATCGACGGAGTTAATTGCAATTTCTTCGATAAAAATATTAATGCCCATCAAAAGTTTACTCATAGGTAAATTGATAGAACTATGCAGACGAATTGGTTAGATCCTCTACTCTCTGATGACAATATCGACTATTCTCGTAATGGCGCTCACGGGAACAAAGTTTTTTTGGTTCTCCATGATTTTGGAACCTACCGAATTAAATACTTTGAGGGAGTTGGTACTGGAGTACAACCTTCTAAAGATACCCTGACTGAGGTTGACTTTATCAAATTAGTTGGTGAAGGATTGACCTCAGATAAAATGTTGCTTACTCAGTATAAAAAAGATCTCGTTATTGAGTTTGAGGGAATCCAAGATGTAAAAATTGTCTTGTCAAAATTCAATCTAGAGGATTTAGATAATCTTACCAAGGACACTCAAGGAGCGCTGAACCTTAGCAATGTTTTATTTGACGGAGAGAACTATTTCCAAGACAGTTTTGATGTTATCAATGCCGATAGCAATCCTGCTTATGTTTTTAGACCAAATGCTGTTACTTTTCTCAACTACCTAGACAACAACACAAGCGGTTACGACAATTCCAATGATATTATCAACGGTCAAGAAGGTAACGATACCTTACTCGGACTTAGTGGTGACGATCTTTTACGTGGCGGCAATGGTGACGACATTCTAACAGGTGGTGACGGAAAAGATCAGTTTTGGCTGGCATCCAATTCTTTACCCGAAGGTGTAGATACTATTACTGATTTTCAGTTAGGTGTCGATAGCCTGGGAATTGCAGGTATTGCTGAAGCTACCAAGTTTGAAGACCTCAGTATCATCCAAAATGGTAATGATACAAATATTACAGTAGGTGACGTTAATCTAGCTGTGCTTACTGGCATTCAAGCTAGCAGTCTCGATAGTAGTAGTTTTGTGTTTATCTAAATTTGGTCAAGCTATTTTTAGCTTGACAATCTAAAATAAAGACATTATCTGGGTTAGTATTACTAACCCTTTTTTTGTCGATCGAATTTATATTCTAAATAACTAAAAAAACCTAATTTTCTGGGAAAAAATTACGAGCTAAAGTCTGTTCAATAGAATAGGGACAATCTTGAGGTAAATTAGTAATTCCTATTTCTCTTATTGCATCTTGTCTTCCTCGTTGATAAGCTTTAGTTAAAACAGTTGTATCTTCTAATAATTTTTTTAAACTGGGAGTATCTTCAATATAATAAATAATATTATCTCTTTCTCGACTAATTGTATTAGTCCAACTTCTACTTCTTTTTTGCGGTTGATATTGCCATTTAAGTAAATGTTGATAAATAAGTCTTAGACTAGATATTAGTTTGTTACGTTCATTTCTCCCCAAACTTTCTATCTCCTCAATTAAATTTTCTAGATCTAAGTTATCAAAGTTCTTGGCTTTTAATAATTCGCTAGTTTTTTCTAGCCATAAGTAGTAATCTCGATCGTATAAATCTTCAAGTTTTGATGTATTCATTTTTAACTAATTGAGTGATACTAAATTTTGACCTTTATTTTCTGCCTAGCCTCTATTCTTCAGAGTCACCATCTTCATCATCATCTGTTTCAGATTCAGATGTTTCTGTTGGCATTGGTGTAACCAAAACTTTATCAACTCTTACCCCATCCATATCCATAACCTCAAAACGGAGATTTTCTGCTTCAAAATGGTCGCCAGAGGTAGGAATTCTGCCTAAGAATGCCATGACAAAACCACCTAAAGTTTGATAGTAGCCTTCTTCTTCATTAGGTAAAGATTCTTTTTGAATAATTGTTTTTAAATCGTCGATCGACAACAAACCATCTAACAACCACGAACCATCTTCTCTTTGTATAATTTGTGGTTCGGCAATTTCACGATCGTCGGGAAGATTGCCAACAATTGCTTCAATGATATCGTTTAAAGTTACTAAGCCTTCAATGCCACCGTATTCGTCTGTTACTAAAGCAATATGAGTTCCAGATTGCTTAAATAGCTCAAGCACGTTGAGAACGCGAGTACTTTCTGCTACAAATAAAGGAGTCTGCAAAATATCTCTCAGGTTAGCTAATCTGCCTGAAAGATGAGCGCTCAAGAAATCTTTTACTCTCAAGATTCCCAAACAGCGATCGAGAGTTCCTTCCCCAACTGGAAAACGAGAGTAGCTACTCTCCATCATTTCTACTTGATTTTCTTCTAGGGGTGCTTCAATATCTAACCAGGCGATCGAAGTTCTAGGAGTCATTAAAGTTTTAATTGGGCGATCGGCTAAGCGAAAAACTCTCGACACCATTTCCTGTTCCGCCGCCTCAAACATTCCTGCTTGTGTACCCTGTTCCAGCAAGACTTTAATTTCTTCTTCTGTAATTGGTGGTTCTTCTGAAGCTTTAATCCCCATAAGCTTGATTAAAGAGTCTGTAGAAAAGCTTAATAAATGCACTACAGGAGAAGTAATTCTGGATAGCTGTTTCATTGGTGCAGCAACAGTACAAGCAATTTGTTCGGGACTATTGAGTGCTATTTTTTTGGGAACGAGTTCACCAATGACCAATGACAGATAGGTAAGAATAGTAACGACAATACCGATACTCAGAGGCTCGCTATAATTGTGCAGGAAGGGAACTGATTCAAGCAATACTTTGAGTGGTTGGGCAACTGTCGCACCCCCAACTGTACCAGTTAAGACACCAATTAGGGTAATCCCAATTTGCACAGTAGAAAGGAAGCTACTAGGGGAATTTGCCAGCTTCAAAGCTAATTTTGCTCTAAGATTACCTCTCTTTGATAATTGTTCTAATCGGACTTTTTTGGCGGAGATAATCGCTGTTTCCGAACCAGAAAAGATGCCGTTAGCAACAATTAGTAAGATAAGGAACAGAATTTGAAAGATGAGAGAGGACATTCCCTGATGTTGATAATGAACTGAATGAAAGTTAGCAAGCACATAAGTAGTTGCACAAAATTAATTACACAGGTGAGGGTAGGCAAAAGGCAAAAGGCAAAAGGCAAAAGGCAAGAGGGA
>CAZJTL010000033.1:0-33008 GCA_964548905.1 uncultured bacterium
ACGTCCGTACATAAGTTCGGAGGCGGAGAAACTCCGACTCCGCTGAAGTTTTTTTTACTTCCTACTTCCTACTTCCTACTTTTTTTCCTTCTGCCTTCTGCCTTCTGCCTTCTCTACACCTCATAAGTCATCGCGATCGACAGGAGAAATAGATCTATATCCTTGTTCTAGACGAGGTGAAGTTGATTGAGGTAACTCCGACATGGTATTAGAGAGAACAGCGAACATTTGTTGCAAACTTTCTAAGTTTTTCAGCAATATTTCTCGTCCTTCTCTAACT
Organism: uncultured bacterium; assembly: GCA_964548905.1. Lineage (GTDB taxonomy): Bacteria > Cyanobacteriota > Cyanobacteriia > Cyanobacteriales > Xenococcaceae > CAZJTL01. The sequence continues at coordinate 281 of CAZJTL010000033.1, forward strand.
TGTTCGAGATGGAATTTTTGCAGTTCGGCGTAAGCTTCATTGCCAATAAATTCGCTGCCAATTTCGTTTTCTACTTCACCATCGACTATGTTGATGCGAGTATGTAAACAACGACCTGGTGATGGTTCTAACTCTGCGATCGCGGGGTTTTCTGTCTGGGGAGATACCCAAGTAGTTACTTTTAATTCGATCGCCTCACTCATAGCGATCGTCAAAGCTTCAAAAATTTCTCCCTGTCTTAGTTTTTCTTTAAATTCTTCAAGTACTGTCACCATCGATCCTCCAGAAATTTGTGACATTGTAGCCTAATCGATCTAACATCTGTCTGAGTAAAGGAAGACTCAAACCGATGACGTTACTATGGCAACCTTCAATTTTTTCGATAAACAGTCCTCCTTTTCCTTCGAGAGCAAATGAACCAGCACATTTGAGTGGTTCGCCACTTTGGACGTAATCGACTATCGTGCGATCGCTAATTTGAGCAAAATCTACTTTAGTGATACCGCAACGAATCAAAGATGTCTTCTGTCTTTGGTCGAGTAAAACATGACCAGTGTATAAAATTCCTTGTTTTCCGCGCATTTGCTGCCAACGAGCGATCGCTTCAGCAGGTGATTCTGGTTTGCCATAAATTTCCCCGTTCACCTCTAAAACGGAATCGCAACCTAAAATTAAAACATCATTAAATCGATCGGCAACAGCTTGTGCTTTACATTTTGCTAAGGTTTGTACTAAATCTACTGTATCTTCAAGTTGAATTTGCGACTCGTCAAAATTGCTAGTACAAACAATTGGTTCTATTCCAACCATCCGTAATAGTTTAAGACGAGCTGGCGAAGCGGAAGCTAAGACAAAATCAGGAAGGTTCATTACTCCAACGATTGTCGTTCGTAGAAAGGTTAAAAGTAAAAAGTCGATCGCCACTGAGAGCAATACTATTCTGTCAACTTTAAATTGAGCCATCGAAGTTGTTTGTAATGAATCCTTAAGGATTCACTACGAACCCATCAAATCAATCTGGACAGACTAATACTAGCTAAATCGTGTCGTTTTTGTCGATCGGACAGTTTTACTTGATATTCTAAAATATCTAATCCCTAATCCCTAACCCCTATCTCTTGAACGATAAATTCACAATCAGCATCACCCATCGATTGACAGCATGTTTCTACCGCAGCAACTTTAACCGATTTTAAATAATCGATCGCGCCACAGAGATAACCTCTAACATAGTGACAGGTGGGTCGATCGCTGTTTTCTTGTCGTTCGATGAGGCGATCGCCGCTAAATTTCCAGCGATGGTTAGTTTCTTCAGTGAGAGTTAATTTGCCCAGTCCCATTAAGGTAAAAGCTTCCAGAAAATCGCTAATATTTTTGCCTCTAACGCGCCTAGCTAGTTCTCTACCAGACTCAAGCATGACAGTTTCAGAAAGATTACCCCTCTGTCTTAAGTCTCTAATGATATCTCCTAATAAGGGACTGATACGAGAAATCAATAAGCGTCTAAATTCTTCTTCCAAAATTTGGAAATCGTCTTTTAATTGGGTGAATTCTGCTTGCATCCGCTTGTGATTTGCTTGTAATTTTCGATGTTGCTCTACTTCTTCTCGATAAATCTTTTGAGCTGAGTCTAAAGTATATTCAAGCGCTCTACGCTTTTTAATTTCTGATTGGAGTAACTGGTTAGCTAGTTCTAAATCTGCTGTGTGTCCTTTTTCTAGTCGTTTGGTAAAAGTTTGAAACTGTTCGTATTGTTGCGCTTGTTGAATGGCGATCGCCACTTGAGTTGCCAACTGAGGCAAGATTTCAGCTTCGGTAGCATCCCATTCCCTAGTACTGCTACAGTGATGGGCAATTAACAAACCCCAAAGTTTATGTTCCTCTGTTTCTTTCCCTCCAGGTACGATCGGCATGACTAAATTTGCCTTAATCTGATATTTTTCCAAGAGATCGATATGGCATTGTGAAATCCCAGCATTGCGAATATCAGCGATCGCTTTGACTCCACCTCTTTGGTAAATATTTACCCAACATCTATCCATGCAAGGATCGACAATATTTAAGCCTAAAGTTGCCATCCAGGGTTTTTTGACAGCTTCAGCAACTACATCTCCACTCCAGTCAGGATTGAAGCGATAAACAATTACTCGATCGACTTCGAGAAACTTTTGTACTTCCTTAACAGTAATCTCAAAAATCTCCTTGAGATCGACAGAATCGAGAATTTGCTGAGCAATTCCCCAAACTACCTTTTCTCTACCAATTAATTTGGGATTGAGAAATTCAATAAACTTAGGATTCAAATAGATATTTTTTAAATCAGGTTCCATGATTTCCCTAGCGATAATAATCTTTTTGTAAGATAATCCCTTCTGTCATCGAAATAGTGTAGGGATAGGGACGTAAATCTGCCTTAGCTCCACGAAGTTTCAGTATTTTTAAAGCGCGATCGTCTTGTCTACCTATTTGACTCATTTCGCCCCAATTAGGAGTATATAGTTCTACTACTACGTCATATGCATTAAGCAAACTATAGTGATCGCTCCGATCGATCCCAATTGGAGGCAAAGTATTAAAAACAGATACACCTAGCCCAGACAAGAGGCGGTTTTGCTGATAGATGAAGTCGAGCAATTCTTGGGTTGTACTACCGATCGCCAATGGCGCAAGGGAATCAAAAATCTGACGACAGGGATGAGGAATTCGATTTAAATAACGTTCGATCGTCAATAATAGGGATCTTGGATCGCTTAACTCTAAGTTATTACTATCCGAACCGAATAAGTCAAGAATTAATAATTGTCCCGATTCTAGATAAACATCGGGGAGACAGCCTAAATTTTGTAAGGATTGACAGACTCTCTCCTTTGGTATGTCTGCGGTAATGTATAAAACCGATTCTTTGCGTTGCAGTGCTTCGATCGCGAATTGATAAGCGAGGGTACTTTTGCCAACTCCCGTCTCTCCTTCAACTAACCAGGAGGAACTATAGGGGATCTCACCCTGAATCATGTCTTTGAAGGCATTAAAAATAAGTGGTTGTTCGCTAGCAAATGCTTGTATTTGTTTTTGCTCTAAAGATGGACAGAAGACTTCTATTCCTTCGCTGGTAATTTCTAAACGATGTTTCCCTGTAACGTGATTCATATCTCGCATTTTATATACTTCTAAATAGCGACAACGGTAGGAATTCGAGCTACCGAGTTTAGCTGTCACTGGCTCGCTAGAAAGTATAATCGTTCCATCTACCACTGTTTCCTCAATACCAAAATCAGTTGGTAAAGGATGAGAAGTTATCATTCCTATAGCTCCCGCTTTGGCAATTAGAGTGGCTAAGTGTGCGACTGTCTCTCGACGTTTTGCTGTATCTTTAACTTTAGATAAAAAGCTAGATAAAGAATCGATAACCAGGCGATCGGGTTGCCAAGTTTGCACGGCACCGATCATTTGTTCTAGTTGTTCTTCAATTTGAATTTGTGCCTGGGAGACAAAGATAATTTTTAAGAGTCCTTTGAGTTCTAAATCTCGTAATTGCCAATTAAAATTAGCTGCCGATCGCGCTAATTGTTCTGGAGGCTCCTCATAAGAGATTAACAATCCTTTTTCTCCTAGTTTGGCTCCTTGAACTAAAAATTGTAGTGCTAGAGTAGTTTTACCAGTTCCCGAAGCTCCCGATAATAAAAGCGATCGTCCTGGTACAAGATCGCCACGCAACAAAGTATCCAAACCGCTAACACCTGTAGATCTAGGTAGATCTGTTAGTTTTGGATTAAATTGTAATCGTTGTAAACTCAGACTCGGACTGAGGATGCTAATTCCTTTCCCATTAATCTTGAAGGGAAAAATCTGCATCAATGGTGATGCGCCTCTAAGCTTGCTAACCTGAAAAGAACGAATTAACTCATTTTGAGCCAAGCTTAAATCTAAATCGAAAATCCCATCGGCGATCGCCAACTCTACACTATCTTTTATTTCTTCTCTTCTACTTTCTTTAATTAAAAAGCTAGTAACGCGAGCATCAGCTAGTAGAGATGACAAATCATCATAAAAAACTCTTAATTCGGCTCTATCATTCGATAAATCAGTAACTTTGTCGATAGAGTCCCAGACAATTAGCTCTGGACGATAGCGATCGACTAATGCCATGATTTCCTCAGACAAACCAGAGAGCGAATTGCTCGTCATTAATGTACTGAGATCGCTGTAAACTACTTGTTTCTCAAAAGTTCTAGCGTCGAAAAATTTAAAGCCTTGTGCATATTTCAATACTGTTAGATCCGACTTAGATAGGCTACTCAAGTAGAGAGTTTTAGCCTGTGGATGCCTCTCCAAGTAGCTAAACATCATCTGCTGCACCAGAATAGTTTTACCACTCCCTGATGGTCCAGCAATAATATTCAGGGAATGGATTGGGATTCCTCCTCCTAAGACTAAATCGAGGTTGGCTATGGTAGTAGAAATTAATTGAAGATTTTGCATGGTTTAGCTATGCCTTTAGCTTCTATTAATCTTGGATTCATAGAGAATTTTAGGGCATTTTTAGATAATTTTAAGTTTTATGAAGATTAAATAATGCCACAATTATCACAAGAAAATAAAAATACTTTTAACTAAATCGCCAGTCACCACAAGCAACAACCTTCTCAATGAGTAAAGACCAAACTCAAGAAAACGAGAGTAAAGCCGAAACCAATAAACAACAACAAATTGAAGAACTACAGGCGCAGCTAGCTAGAGAACAAGCGCAACGTCTTCATCTGGAAGCAATGTTAAGTACTGCTCAACAACAGCTAGAGAATCTTCAAGTAAAACTCAAACATTCTGCTCAAGAAGAAATCGAACGTTACTACGAACTGTCCAGAAAAATTGGCTATACCCTTAGTTATGAAGAGTTGTTTCGCTCGGTGCTGGAACATCTTGATAGTGTGATTCCCCATGATGTAACGGGGGGAATTTTGATTAAACAAAAAAATTGCGAGTTATTTCTCAAAAATAAGCGTCCTCTTGCCGCGATCGCGCAATTAGAAATCGAACAGCAGTTGCTAGAGGCGATCGCTACAGCTAATAAGATTAGCGCGAGCGAACAGCAATTTTGCGTTCACAATCTCGATGTTGAACCCCAAAAATCTACTCAAGAACCGATCGAGCGGCTTGGTTGTCATTTTCTCGTCCCCATTATTGCCGATCGCGAAACAGATCGACAAACGATCGGTTTGTTATTTATTGGGAAAGAAGAACAAAAACCATTCAGCGAACATCAGATCCGCTTGTTGTCTGCGATCGCCGATCGAGCTTCGGTATCAGTAAAACAATTGCAAATATTAATCGCCGCCGAACAAAATCGCATCGAAACCGAAAAAATGCGCCAAGCATTAGCTAAAGAAAGAGAACTCAGCGACATTAAAACCCGCGTCATTCGCACTATTTCTCACGAATATCGTACCCCTTTAACCATCATTGCCCTAGCAAATGAACTATTAGAAAGTCAATACGACAGACTGCAAGCAGAACAAAAGTTAAGCTGTTTTAAACAAATTCGCGGAGCTACTTCTCATTTAGCTAATTTAGTCAACGATGCTCTGTTAATCAACCAAGCAGAAACAGAGGAAATTGAATTTAACCCTAGCGAATTTAATTTGATTGAGTTTTGCGAGCGATTGGTAGAAGAATTCGCTTTGATTGCCAGCGATAAGCACCAAATTGAATTTACTCATCAAGGTGATTGTACGGGTACACGTCTCGATCGCAAATTATTGCGCCAAATTTTGAGTAATCTTCTTTCCAATGCGATCAAGTATTCTCCAGAAGGCGGTTCGATCGAATTTCAACTCACTTGTGATCGACCAAAAATTAATATTCTGATTCGCGATCGAGGTATTGGTATCCCACCTGAAGATTGTCAACGCTTGTTTGATAGTTTCCATCGTGCCAGTAACGTAGGAAATTTACCTGGAACTGGTTTGGGACTGGCGATCGTCAAAAAATGCATCGATTTACACCAAGGCGAAATCACTTTTGAATCAGAAGTTGGCATTGGTACTCAATTTACTCTCCAATTACCTTACTCATCCCAAACCACCACCATCGACAGCAAAATCTTCTCCTGAAACGTAACTAGCTTCGGGACTGGACAACCACATTACCGCTTGGGCTATTTCCTCTGGTTTTGCCATGCGTTTGCTGGGATAGTCGCTAACAGCTTGTTCTCTAGTCATGTTTGCCACTTTGAGAACGCGATCGGTTAGGGGAGTATCAACCCAACCTGGAGAAACAACATTGATGCGAATATTCTTACCTGTATATTCCAATGCTGCTGCTTTGGTAAGAGCTACGATCGCAAATTTACTGGCATTATAAGGACTAATATAAGAAAAGGCTCGATGTCCAGCAATGCTCGCTGTATTGACAATGCAGCCACCACCTTGACGTACCATTTGCGCTAGTTCGTACTTCATCGCTAAAAATACTCCTCTAGCGTTGGTATTGACGACATTATCCCAATCTTCTGCCGAGAGATCGGCGATTTTGTTGGAAGGACTTTCAATACCTGCATTGTTAAAAGCAATATCAATTTTGCCGTACCTACGCACACATTCATCCACCAAAGCTTTTAAATCGCTCTCATTGCGTACATCTGCTTGTTGATAACTTGCCCTACCTCCAGCCGCAATGATACTTTCTTGTACTTTTAGCCCTAAAGCTTTACGCCTCCCGCAAAAATGGACGATCGCGCCTTCTTTAGCAAATTCTCTTGCTGTTGCTTCACCGATACCAGAGGTAGCACCAGTAATTAGTACGACTCGATCGGCAAATTTGCCTGTAGAGATTGGCTGTTGAGGCTTAGCTTGGACTTGGCTGGCAGTAAGAGCAGTAGTTATACCTACCAAACCAACACCACTCTTGAGCATTAGCCGACGACGACTTAATTTTAATTTTTTCGACATAAACAACGCGATCTCAAAAACAGGATGTTCCTGAGTATAAAGGATCGCGCAAAGAGACAGAGGCACAGAGAGATTATTGAGAAAAAATTTTAGAATAGATAGTTATTCAAAACTGTCAAGAAATTAACATCTCTCTCGATTCTTGTTTGACTAGACCCGTCATTGCAGCTTGCTGTAATCTGATAAAAGCTTCAAAATCTTCTTGCTCATACTTTTTTTTCAGCATCGATCGCAATTTTTCTTCTGCTTCTAGGGTTAAATATCCCGTTTCGATCGCTTGTTGGACTAATTCACGAATCACATTCACCTTTCTCGATCCTCACAAATAGAAAAACTGTGGTTGTTCACCATAGATAAATATTCGGCTGTATCGAATCTAAAATCAAGCTTGACCCCCCTTCAGGCAAGGCAGAAGGTTTAGATTCTTAATTTTTTCAAATTTTAAGCAAAATTCTCTAAATATTTTGTAAATCAGGCAACTTTTGCGAAAAAAAAGTTGCCGTCGCGCCATTTTTTTTATGAATTTATTTCTCAAAAATAATTAAGTTGGTTAACACATCGAACCAATAAAATAGAAAAAAGATTGAGAGTAATAGTTTTGATGAAGCACTGAGGATTTTTATGAAACAATTGCAAGGAATCAATATCTACTTGATTGGCATGATGGGAGTAGGAAAATCCACAGTAGGAAAGGAACTAGCACGAAAATTAGACTATCGTTTTTTTGATACAGATACTTTAATTGAGCAAGCAGCACCTAAAGTATTTACAGAAGAATTAGATACACAAGATAGAGAGACTAGCATTATCACACAAATGTTTGCCAAATTAGGTGAAGCTAAGTTTAGAGATTTTGAAACTCAAATTTTAGCCGAAGTTTCTCAATGTAATAAAAGCGCGATCGCAACTGGCGGTGGAATTGTCGAAAAAAGACAAAATTGGAGTTACTTGCAATATGGTTTGGTTATCTGGTTAGATGCACCAGAAGCTTTGATTAAAGAACGTTTGAGCCAAGATGGTCAAAATGACAATCGACCTCTGTTGGCACAAATAAGTAGCAGATTAGAACTTCGTCGCCCTCTTTACGCACAAGCAGATCTGCATGTACCAATTGAAAAAGAACAAACTCCCACAGCGATCGTCGAACAGATCGTCGTCATGATTCCTTCAATTCTCAAAGCTAAGCCAGCTCTGTGCAACTAAATAACTGGTATTTAAGAGCCTGATTTCAGATATTAGACTTCTTAGAGAAGTTAGGCAAGAGACAATAGATTTGAACTAGGATTTGCATACTTTGCATCAACGGATACACAATAAGAATCAACAATCTTCTAACTTCTTATTGTTGCCTTCGATTACCCATCAATTGACCACCTAGTGATGATTAGTGACAGCGAATACATTAAAGAAACCGATGCTACCAGAGTGAGAGTACTTAGCGAAGCACTCCCTTACATGCAAAAATTTGCTGGTAAGACGATTGTGATTAAATATGGCGGCGCAGCCATGAAGGATAGTAGTCTCAAAGATAAAGTGATTGGGGATATCGTTTTTTTATCTTGTATGGGAGTTCGTCCAGTTGTAGTTCATGGCGGTGGACCGGAAATCAATAGTTGGTTAGATAAACTAGGAATTGAACCGCAATTTAAAGATGGTTTGCGTGTAACTGATGCCGCTACTATGGATGTAGTAGAAATGGTGTTGGTGGGTAGAGTAAATAAAGAGCTAGTGTCCTTAATCAATCAAGCTGGTGCCTTAGCTGTTGGTATTTGTGGTAAAGATGGTAATACGATCGCAGCTCGTCCTGTAGATAAACAAGGGATTGGTTTTGTCGGAGAAGTTACTCACATCGATACCAAATTGATTGAATCCTTAGTTAATAGTGGTTATGTACCGATTGTCTCTAGTGTTGCAGCAGATGAAACTGGACAAGCTCACAATATTAACGCCGATACTGTTGCTGGAGAGTTGGCGGCGGCTTTAGGTGCAGAAAAGTTAATTTTATTGACTGATACAGCAGGAATTCTTCAAGATTACCAAGATCCTTCCACTTTGTTGACCAAATTAGATATTAAGGAAGCTAGAGATTTAATCGATCGAGGCGTAGTTGCAGGCGGAATGGTCCCTAAAGTTCAGTGCTGCGTGCGATCGCTTGCTCAAGGAGTTCGCGCCGCGCACATTATTGACGGACGTATTCCCCATGCTTTACTTCTAGAAATTTTCACCGATCTCGGCATTGGTTCAATGATCGTAGCTTCGGAATATATGGTGTAATTTTACAAAAAAATTACTCAATTATTAAGAAGGAATATTTATTGTTAATAAGGAATATTTATTGTTAATAAAGACTGTCTGAAGCGAGTAGCAGTGGCTAGATTAGTTGCTTAACACTTAATTGCTAGCTTCGCTTTTTAAGATATGTCTCAATCTAAACGTAAGGATAACCAAGAATTTCCAGATTTAAAATATCCAAATTTTTCAACATCTGGTGGTGATGCCAGAAGTAGCGATCCGCTAGAAAAAGCTGGACAAGGAGGAGAAAATGGTAGCATTTTTACTGATTGGACAGATATAAAATGGAATTTCAAAAAAGCCACTGCGATCGGTACTAGTTTGGCAATTCCCTATTTGCTGATTATATTAGCCACTTTCTTGGTGGGAATGAAATTAATAGCTGAGATACTTTTAATTGTTTTTGTGTTAATTTTGTCACTTTTTGGTTTCGTGCGTTGGTTTAAATAAGTTTATGGGAAAATTTCAAAAGGCAAGAGGCTTTGATGTCAAGAATTCTGAGGTTTCTTCAGCACAGCCTAAGTGGTCTGTGTCTGGTAGTTCACTTTCCATCTTTATCGCGTAATATTACAAAAACAATGCTCAACTATTAAGAAGGAATATTTATTGTTAATAAAGACTGTCTGAAGCGAGTAGCAGTGACTAGATTAGTTGCTTAACACATAATTGCTAGTTTTGCTTTTTAAGATATGTCTCCATCTAAACGTAAGGATAACCAAGAATTTCCCAACTTAAAGTATCCAGATTTTTCAAAATCTCAACGCACTAGCCGTGGAGCAAGAAATGCCATTCCACTAAAAGGGATTGGAAAAAAAAAGAAAGGTCGCATTGGCACCGATTGGAAAGATATTGACTGGACTGACAAGAAAATAGTTATTGTTAGTCTTTTTTTGGGGACTCCCTACCTAATTTCTATTCTGGTTACTTTCTGGTTGGGAATGAAAGTAATAGCGGGAATATTGTTATTTGCTCTACTCTGCGTGGGGCTAATTTTTGCTTTCTTGAATTGGTGGAATCAAGATTAGAAAAAAGATATATAGCGATCCTATTTGAGTTGTAAATTAATCGGTTATGGTAGGCAAGAGGCACTCTTGCAAGAGGCAATAGATATTTTTTATGAATCATTTAGGATTGCTATATAGCGATCCTCGGTTGAGTGAGATACACCTTTTAGTTCTACAACTATCAGCAATGAACAATGAACAATGAACTATAAACTATGAACAATCAAATTTCTTCTCACAATCATTCAGTAAAATTTGAAATTAATACGATCGAGTATTGGTTGCAAAAAGCACAAGATTATCTTGAGCTAGAGAGTTTTACATCGGCAATTTCTTGTTATCAAAAAATTGTGCAAATAGCTCCTGAATGTTGGCAAGCTTATCATTATTGGGGTGATTGTTTATTGAATTTAGAGCGATATGAAGAAGCGCTCGCTTTATATCATCGTGCTTTAAAAATTAATCCCAATTTTGATTGGTCTTATTATAATTTAGGAGAAACATTAACTAGACTTAAGCGCTGGCAAGAGGCGATCGATGCTTACAATCATGTCTTAAAAATCAATCCTAATTTACCTCATCTTTATCGTAAGCTTGGCGATGCCATGCAAGGTCGCGCTGATGACGATCGCATCGCTTTATTAGCTTTTTATCAGCAAGAAATTGATGCCAATCCCGATCGCCTGCAAAATTATTATCAAGCGCTCGAATTACAACCTCAAGATCTACAATTATATTTCGGTTTGGGTAATGCTTTAATCAAACAAAATAAGTTAGATGAGGCGATCGTAACTTATCAAATGGCACTACAAATTGAGCCAAAACATCCTCAGATTACTCAACAATTAAATAATCTGCTAAAAAAAAAGGATATTTTCGAGCGAACAACTAATGGCAGCTATTTTTTTGACTCGATCGATCGCTTAGAAATTTCCAAACAAGTTTTAGCTAATTTAACTAAAGTTGCTCTGGAAAACTTTTTACTCTCTGGAACAAAGATTGAGTTACCAGCGCTCGAAAATCCAGAATTAAGTATTATTTTAGTTTTATATAATCGAGCTGAATTAACTTTAAGTTGTCTGGAGTCAATTCTTAAAAATAATTTTAAATCTTATCAAGTAATTATTGTTGATAATGCTTCCGACGATCGAACTCAATTACTTCTAGATCGGATCGAGAATGCCATCATTATTCGCAACTCGGAAAATCTTCATTTTCTCCATGCTGCTAACCAAGCAAGTCAAGCGGCGACAGGAAAATATTTATTATTTCTCAACAACGACGCACAGATTTTAGGTGACAGTATTAATGCAGCAATTAAAACTATTGAATCTGCTTTAGATATTGGTGCTGTTGGCGGTAAAATTATTCTTCCAGATGGAACGCTACAAGAAGCTGGTAGTATTATTTGGCAAGATGGCTCGTGCTTGGGTTATGGACGTGGTGATTCTCCCTATGCACCTCAATACATGTTTAGACGTTCTGTAGACTATTGTTCTGGGGCATTTCTGCTCACTAGTCGTGAATTATTTCTGCAATTAGGTGGTTTCGATCCAGCTTATCAACCTGCCTATTACGAAGAAACTGACTACTGTGTCAAGCTTTTAAAAGCAGGGAAAAAGATTATTTATGAACCCGATGTTAGTATACTGCACTATGAATTTGCTAGTTCCAGTTCTAGCGATCGCGCGATTGAATTGCAAACGAGAAACCGCCATATTTTTATTAGTAAACATCAGGATTGGTTGCATTATCAATATGCATCAGATTTAAATAATTTTCTATTAGCTCGAAGCGTTAAAGATAATCGTCAAAGAATTCTTTTTATTGACGATCGCGTACCTCATCCTTATTTAGGTTCTGGTTATACTCGCAGTCATGTTATTCTAAACCATATGGTAAATCTGGGATATTTTGTCACTTTTTACCCTAGCGATCTTTCCCATCAGGAAAACTGGATTGATATCTATGCCGATATTCCTAGAGAGGTTGAGGTTGCAACTGGTTATGGTTTACCAGGACTAGAAGAATTTTTAAAAGCAAGAAAGGGTTACTACGATCTCGTTTTCGTCAGCAGACCCCACAATATGAGCCAAATTAATTATCTCCTCTCCAGAGAAAACTTACTCGCAGGAACGAAGATTATTTACGATGCAGAAGCACTCTACTGTTTGCGAGAATTTGAGCAGAAAAAATTACTCGGTATACAGCTAAACTCAGAAGATCTGCAAAGAGCGATCGACGAAGAAATAGAACTAGCTAAACATAGCGATGCGATCGTTTCTGTTTCTGAATCAGAAAAACAATATTTCCTCGATCGCGGCTATAAACAGGTTAGGGCGATCGGACATTCTCTTGAGATAATTCCAACCTCCAATCATTGCCAACAACGTCAACATCTTCTTTTCGTTGGTTCTGTGTATAAATCTGAATCTCCCAACGCAGATTCTATAACTTGGTTAACTGAGGCAATTTTCCCCGCGATCGCTTCTAATCTGAACGAGTCAGTAAACTTATTAATTGCTGGCAATAACACAGTCGCAGAAATTAAACAACAAGTAGCCAACTTAAACAATCCAGCGATCTCTATGTTGGGCAAAGTAGATAATTTAACTCAACTATATAACCAAGCTCGTATCTTTGTAGCACCAACTCGCTTTGCTGCTGGTATTCCCCATAAAGTTCACGAAGCAGCAGCAAATGGTTTACCAATAGTCACCACATCTCTAATTGCCAATCAATTAGGATGGAAGCACGAATCAGAATTATTAGTAGCAGACAATACAGTAGAATTTGCCAAGCAATGCATAAGACTATATCAAGATCCGCAACTTTGGCAGCAATTAAGAGATAATGCTCTCAAACGAGTCGAACGAGAATGTTCCCCTGAAAATTTTAGAGCAGCGTTAGGGCAGGTTCTTAGAACAGGGAGCAGGGAGCAGGCAGCAGGGAGCAGGTAAGAGGGAACAAAAATGTCTGAAAACAGTGAGCAGGGACGGCGCTCACTATGGCGACACAGGTTCGCCATCCGCGCCTCAGCAGGGAGCAGAAATGTCTGAAATAGAGAATTATAAAGATCTGAAAATTTGGCAAAAAGGTATGGAGATAGCAGAAAAATGCTATTACTTAACTCAAAGTTTTCCAAAAGAAGAATTATACGGCATGACACAACAAATACGTAGAGCATCTGCATCTATTCCAGCTAATATTGCAGAAGGCTATGGTAGAAGGTCAAAGGCTGAATACGTTAGATTTTTAAATATTGCTCAAGGTTCAATTAATGAATTAGAAACTCATCTAATTTTATCTAGTAGAGTTGGATTATGTAGTCAAGAAAAAATTGAACCAATTTTAAATTTGAGTCAAGAGACAGCTAGAATGACTATTGCTTTAATTAGAAAATTAAACTCTTAAAAGTTAATTGCTGCTGCCTGCTGTCTGCTGCCTTCTGCCTGCTCCCTTGTATTTACAAAATAGAATGAAAATCGCACAAATCTTTAACAATCTCGCCGAAACTAATTTTTTAGAAATACTGGCGCAAGAAAAAAATTTAGTTTTTATTGGTGATGCTGAGACGATCGCCTACTTACAAAATTACTTTGCTAGCACAAAAATTTTAACAGGCAATTATTATTTTGTTTGGAACGAACAAAGCGAGCAAAGTTTAATTAATAATCGCTCTGGTTTGCACGATCGCCGAGCAATTATTGTAGCTTCTGTTCGTAATGAAAATGAGCTTTTTGAGGATATCAAAACTTCCCTCGCTCAACTAAAAATTGAATTGCCTATTCTCCGTTTATTTGCAGATGCTTTTGTTAACTTAAACTTGGGAAGAGATTTAATCGATGGCTCTGAATATCTGATTAAAAAGCTAAAAATATCTTATGCTATTTTAACCACTCCTCGCTCTGGATCGACCTTTTTATGTGCAGCTCTTCAGTCAACAAAAATTGCTGGTTTGCCTACCGAACACCTCAGACAAGCAAGTGCAGTATTGGCGCAAAATTGTCATTTTGATTATTTAAGATACTTACAATTAATTAGTAGCTACAAGATTACTAAAAACGAGGTATTTGGGACGAAAATAATCTCTCACTTTTTACAAGTTTTTCAAAAAAGCCCTTTTAATTTTGCCGATCTGTTTACTCAGTACTTTTCTAAATTTGTCTACTTGATTAGGCGCGATAAAGTTGCTCAAGCTGTTTCCATCTTTTTAGCACAGACAACTAATATCTGGCATATTTCCTCAGAGCAACAAATTCAAGATTATCAGAGACAATTAGAGCAAATTACTATTGAAGATAATCATCTAGAAGTAATTCACCAGCACTACCTATTTTTATTAAAGGAAGAAGAGTATTTAGAAAAATTGTTTAAAATCTATGCTATATCTCCCCTGATTATGGAATATGAGCAATTAGTAGAGAATCAGGAAACACAGATTAACCGACTTCTAGATTATTTGGAAATAGATCGCGATCGCGAACAAATTCACCAGATTAGTTCTCACATTAAAAAACTCCCCTCCACTTTATCAACCAAACTGATTGAAGCATATCAAGAGAAGAAATTAGGGTCTAGAGCCAGATATTAATGGACTATTCTCTAATACAGTAGCCGATCTCTGAGTCTGAAAGACAAGAACGTTATCGATTACATGAATAACACCATTATCAGCTTCAAGATCGGCAGCTATCACAGAAATATGATTAACTTTAAAACCATTATGAAAATCAATCGGCAGCAGCGAACCTTCTACTGAAGCTACAGCAGCAATATTTTTTAAATCCGCTTGCATTAGCTTGCCTGGTACAACATGATAACTCAAAAAATATTTAAATTTAGGCAAATTTAACCACAGGTTAGTAACAGTCTCCAGGGGTAATTTAGCAAAAGCTTCATCATTAGGAGCAAAAATAGTAAAAGGACCAGATTTGCTTAAAATTTCGACTAGTTGTGTAGCTCTAACTGCATTAACTAAGGTCGTAAAGTCATTTAAATTTTTGGCAATATCAACTAAATTAGTCATATATATTACCTTTTTTAGCTAATTTTTCCTATTAATTTTAACGAAAAATATCAATTAAATTAAGAGCAGAAAACGAAAAAAAACATTAACAATTTTCTTAAAAAAAAGACAGGTTTTTAGCCTGTCTTGAGTATTTTTTAGAGTTGCTCTTAAATTTTAAAAATTCATTTCAGCAGCTTGTACTCTCTCAACTTGTTTTTTCTTAATTACTAGCAAGATTTGACAAAGCATAATTGCTGCGATGAAAGCGATTAAACCTTTGATGCGGGCAGGACTTTGCAAGACAACTTCAGTATCTTTTTGACCGAATCCGCCAACGTTAGGATTGCTGGTAATTGCTTCACCAGCTTTTACTTGCTGTCCTTCAGCAACAATTAACTCAGGGCCAGCAGGAATAGTTTCAACAACATTACCTTCATCTGTGCTAATTGTAACTTGATAGCCGCCACCTTCTTGTTCGCTAATTTGAGCGATCGTACCAGCTTTGGAAGCTTTAACAGCATTATTGTTGCTTGGTTCGCCTGTAGGGTAGATTTGTCCGCGTCCGCGATTAGCACCTAAGTGAACGGAATATTTACCAAAGTGAATATTTTTGTCTGTAGCAGGATTAGGAGATAAAACAGGGAAAACGATTTCTTGATACTGTTCTCCTGGTAAAGGACCAACGATAACAACGTTATCTTGCCCTTCTTTATAGGGTTGGAAATAAACTCCACCTACTTTCTCCTGCATTTCTTCAGGGATTCTTTCTGGTGGGGCAATTTTAAAGCCATCGGGAAGCATCAGCACAGCGCCGACATTCAAACCACCCTTAGAACCGTCTCCTAAAACTTGCTGAGAACTCAGATCGTAGGGAATTTTTACAACTGCCTCAAATACCGTGTCTGGAGTAACAGACTGTGGAATCTCAACTTCAGCAGGTTTTGAAGCGAGGTGACAGTTAGCACAAACAATTCGTCCAGTTGCTTCTCTGGGGGTTTCGGGGGCGGTTTGTTGCGCCCAGAAGGGATAGGCAGCAGCAGGCTGAGGCATTAGTAAATCGCTAGTTACAAAAACTGTGACGATCGCTAATACTACTAGTACAGTTTTCGTTAAGATTTGCTTGCTTAGCCAACCCATTGATAACGTTGAAAGTGTTCTCATCTGTGTTAGTCAAAAAGTTCCAAACTTAAATTTTTACTAAAATATTCGTCAATCCTATGCCCACCAGGGTTTGTCGCCAGTGCGAAAATCGGTTTCTTTCCAGGGGGTAAAAACGACTGTATCGTTTTCAGAAACACTAGCATGGACTAATGCTAAGGACAGAGGTGCGGGACCGCGTACTACCTTACCAGTCTCATCGTATTGAGAACCGTGGCAAGGACACTTAAATTTGTTCTCAGCAGCATTCCAAGGAACTACGCAACCTAAGTGAGTACAAACCGCATTAATACCATAGTCTGCGATCGTTTTGTCACCTTGAATTACGATATAAGTAGGGTCGCCTTTAAATCCTTGAGCTAGAGTGCGATCGCCAGCGCTATGAGTGTTTAAGAACTCACTGACGATGATATCGTTCCCTAAAGCATCTTTAGCCGTTAAACCACCACCAGCACCACCGCTAGAAGGAGGAATAAAAAATTTGACGACTGGGTACAATCCCCCTAAAACAGTACCCGTAATCGTACCAAAGGTCAGCAAATTCATGACTTGCCGCCGCCCCATATCTGGGACATCTGAAGATCCAGAAAGTTGAGCCATAACTAAACGTCTAATTGTATGTTTTTGTAAACCGCTATGAGGACAAGTTTAGATTTTTCTCATTTTTGCTGTCTACGCAAAATCCTGATTTAGCAATAGCAGCACAAAATTGTTACATTTCTTGTCTTTAAAAAGGTTAACAGCTTATGTACTAAATTATTACAGAGATTTAGCACTTCATTTTACAAGCCTATGGTTACTTAAAAAACTTATTGAAAGAAATGACAGGACAAGAACTACATCAAATTTTACTAAGTAAGTGGGGACGCTCTTACGATATCCAATTGAGGCGGGTTAAGGGCAAAATCTTCGTACAGGTAATGTGGAAATATCTGGAACAAGCCTCGTTTCCACTCTCAGAAGCTGAATATCTAGCTCATTTAGAGACAATTTCTGATTATCTCAATGCTTGGGGTGGAACGATTCAGTTTGAGGATTTCATCCACAAAACCCGCGAACGTCCGAGGTTGGGAAAGGCTGTCAGTATTCCTATTGAATTGGGCGATCGCGCCTCTGAATGGATTTTGGACGATCTTTGATCCTAACCAAAATAGTTTTCCTGCATGATTTGCTCTAACTCTACAAAGCTCTTTTCGGGAATTTCAAACAATAGCTTCATTGCCCGAATTGCAGCAGCAAAAATCTCTTCGTATTCTTCTGCTAGATAGTTTTTGAGACTGGGATTTTTTTTGAGAATACGATTAATAGAGGTTCTGAAGTTGGTTACTTCTACCATCCATCCTCGTCGATTGTGGGATAGTTCGGAATGCCAATACTTTAGTTTGAGAATATGCTCGACTAGCCTCATTGTATAGCTATCTAAAGCTCTTTTCTGGCTTGCCCCCATATCCTCAATCTCATCTAACAAGTTATCCCAGTCCATTTCATGGAAGTCTCTCTGCTGGATTTTGTGCTTTATTTCTTCAATCCATAAGTTGAAGTCGCGATCGTGTAGGTTTTTTAGGTGCATGTTATTTGTATAAGAGCCTAAACAAAATTAGTTACACAAATTGTATTTTCTCTTGCCTCTTGCCTACCCTCACCTGTGAATTTAATTTTGTGCAACTACTTATGACTCTGACGGCTGATGGCTAAAATTTTTTTTACCCAAAAACTAAAATAGGGAACAGAGAAAGGTGCTAATTGCGCTATTTGCACCTCTACTGTTCCCTCGAAGAGATCCTCAATGTAAAAAGGGAAGATCTCTGGTCAGCAATCATCTAAATAGACTAGTTGTATAGGTAATATGAAAGTAAATAATCAACAATATTGTTACCAGAACCACTCTCGATCAGATCGTCATTTCTTAACCGCTTGATTCAGGCTCAACTGGCAATCAGCCTCCTAGCTTTTGTGCCTGCGTTACCCGAACTTTCAGTTCAACCAAAATGGTTTTAGTCTTATCTGTCTTAACTTAGTGGCAGACTCAGAGCGGTAGGCACTGGCTCTAAATCTAAACTCCGTGGGAAGATTTGTTCGACTTCCTTGTGCCTTACTATAAAATTATCATTAACCTCTCGACTTAAAAACTATCTGTTGAGTAATTTTTACATTTTTTAAACGATCGCAATAATTAGACTTGCTGCCTTCTGCCCTCTGCATAAAAGCCCTCTGCCTTCTAACTTCTGCCTTCTGCCCTCTGCCTTCTGCCTTATATACTAGGCTGTATTTGGATTCTCTATGTCTCAATCTTCTATTTCTGACAATTCCCTAGGAAGTAATTTCGCTGCACAAACTTCAGAACCATCTAAATTTATTATTATTGATGGACATTCCTTGGCATTTCGCGCTTTTTATGCGTTCGCCACCTCCAGACAAGGTGCTTTACGTACCTCAACAGGGATTCCTACTAGTATTTGTTTTGGTTTTATTAATTCTCTGACTCAAGTAATCGAAAGCCAACAACCCAAGTTTTTAGCCATAGCATTCGATCGCAGCGAACCAACTTTTCGCCATCAAGCCGATCCTAACTATAAAGCCGATCGCAAAGAAACACCAGAAGATTTTATCGTCGATATTCAGAATTTAGAAATATTACTATCTGCCCTTAATATTACCGTCGTCACTTCCCCAGGATATGAAGCAGATGATATTATTGCGACGTTATCTAAACAAGCGAGCAATTCTGGCTATCAAGTCAAAATTGTCAGTGGCGATCGAGATTTATTTCAACTAGTCGATCGCGAAAAAAATATTTCTGTATTGTATCTAGATAATCAAGCGATTAAAAGTTCATCCAGTAGTTATCCAGAATTCGATCCAGAAGCAGTAGAAGCAAAATTAGGCGTTAAACCCACTCAAGTCGTTGACTATAAAGCATTATGTGGAGACAAATCAGATAACATTCCAGGTGTGCGAGGAATTGGTGAAAAAACAGCAGTTAAATTGCTTAAAGACTATCAAAGTTTAGTAGGAGTATATGAAAATTTAGATAACATTAAAGGGGCGATTAAGCAAAAATTAGCAGCAGGAAAAGAAGACGCAGAACATTCTCGCCATCTAGCACAATTAATCTTTGATGTGCCTATTGATGTTTCTCTCGAAGAATGTCAATTACAAGGGTTTGATGCCAGAATTTTAGCACCAGTATTAGAAAAATTAGAATTAAATAAATTTCTGCGTCAACTGAATAAATTACAACAGCAGTTTGGTGGCGATCTGGCTATTAAGCAAGTAGAAAAATCTGAATCGAAAGACAAAGGAGAAGCAACTCAATTATCTTTATTCGATTCAATTGAAACTGGATCGCCATCGGCATTAGTAAATAATTATTATCCTCAACAATCGATCGCGATCGCACCACAAATTATCGATAGTGAAATCAAATTACATGAACTAGTCGCTCTCCTCAAACAACATCGAGATCCAAATTTACCAGTTGCTTGGGATACAGAAACATCATCCCTAGAACCAAAAGATGCAGAATTAGTAGGAATCGGTTGTTGTTGGGGAAATAAACCCAACCAAATCGCTTATATTCCTACAGGACATACTCAAGCAAATCATCTCGATAAACAATTAGTTTTAAATGCTCTCGGTTCAATTTTAGAAAGCGATGCTTATCCTAAAGTTTTACAAAATGCTAAATTCGATCGCCTGATTTTATTTCATCAAGGAATTAACTTAGCTGGTGTGGTTTTTGATACTATGCTTGCCAGTTACGTTTTAAATCCAGAAACCAGTCATAAATTGAGCGATCTTTGTCGTCGCTATCGAGTAGAAGCTATTGCTCTAGATTATGCAGATTTAAATATTCCCAAAGGAAAAAACATTGCCGATTTAGACATCCCTACTGTCGCTGATTATTGTGGTATGGATGTTTATGCAACATTTAGTTTGGTAAGCAAATTAAAAGCAGAGCTAGCTAAAATTCCTGAACTCGATCGCCTGTTATTGGAAGTAGAAATTCCTCTGGAAACAGTATTAGCAGAAATGGAGATTAGAGGAATAAAACTCGATCTTGACTATCTACAAGAATTATCACAGATCTTAGAGACAGATTTGCACCAAATTGAAGCACAAGTCTATGAAGATGCTCAAGCAAATTTTAATTTAGACTCGCCCAAACAGTTGAGTGAAATTTTATTTGAAAAACTACAACTAGATAAAAGAAAAACTCGCAAAACTAAAACAGGTTATTCTACCAATCACGCTACTTTAGAAAAATTACAAGGAGATCATCCCATCATCGAGCATCTCTTAAATTATCGTACCCTAGCCAAATTAAAATCTACTTACGTCGATGCACTTCCCCATCTAGCCGATCCAAATAGCGATCGCGTGCATACTGATTTCAATCAAACTAATACAGCCACAGGAAGATTATCTTCTTCCAATCCTAATTTACAAAATATTCCCATCCGCACGGAATTTTCTCGTCGTATTCGTCGTGCTTTTATTCCAGAAGATAATTGGTTATTGGTTGCTGCTGATTACTCGCAAATTGAATTAAGAATCTTGACTCATTTTAGTCAAGAACCAATCTTATTAGATGCCTACCGTCAAGGAGAAGACGTACATAGCGTCACCGCTAAATTATTATTTGAAAAAGATACAGTCACCTCAGAAGAAAGACGATTAGGAAAGATTATTAACTTTGGAGTTATTTATGGCATGGGTTCGCAAAGATTTTCTCGTGAATCGGGATTAACTGCCAAGATAGGGAAGGAATTTATTGATAAATATCGTTCTCGCTACGCCAAAACTTTCGCCTATTTAGAAAGAGTCAAAAAAGAAGCAGTTGCTAATGGTTTTGTTACTACTATTTTAGGTCGAAGACGCTATTTTAATTTTGAAAGTAAGAGCTTACAACAATTGAAAGGTTATCCTCTAGAAGAAATTAATTTGGACACTATTGACTACAGTTATCTAGATGCACAATTGTTAAGAGCTGCGGCTAATTCTTCCATTCAAGGCTCTAGTGCTGATATCATTAAAATTGCCATGATAAGATTGCGGCAAATCTTGCAAAAATACCAAGCCAGACTGTTATTGCAAGTACATGACGAATTAGTCTTTGAAATACCCCAAGCAGAATTAGCCAACTTACAACCCCAGATTAAAGAAACAATGGAGAGTGCAGTCAGCTTGAGTGTTCCTTTGGTGGTGGATATCAGTGCAGGTAAAAATTGGATGGAAGCAAAGTAGTAATGACTACTTGTGAATAATCAAGATTGGATATTGTCCAAATCTAGCTGCTAGTTTGGGAAAGCTTTCTTCTAAAGAATAAATTAGTTCGAGTATTTGCTTGCCAAATATCCATTGATGAATGTAAGTTTGCAGAAACAAAAGACTGACACTTCTCCAAATTGAGATATCAAGCTTAATGTTTAAATTTTGAGCTTGCTGTTTGAACCATCCATAACTATGGGTATGAAAATATAATTCACTACTAGCGATCGCCGCCGATTTTTTCTTTCCTTTTGCCCAAAAAGCAGTCCAACGCTTTCTTATTTTATCTACTACTTTTAAAGGCAAAGTTGTTACATTCATCAATAATGAATGTTTTCCCCAGTGATAAACTATGATTCCTAAAGAATTAGGCTTGAGTACTCGATGTAGCTCTTTAAGTGCTTGTGCTTGTTCGTTTTTAGGAACGTGATAGATAGTATGCAGAGAAATAGCAGAATCAACTACATTAGGTTGAAGGGGTAAATTAGTAATATCTCCTAATATATATATACCTCGATCTTTGAGTTGTTTTTGTGCTTCTCGAAGTGCTTGAAAAGAAAAATCAACACAAATTCTTTGTTGAAAATTATCTGAATAACTGACATATTCAGGTAAATGAACCGGTCCAGAAGCTACATCTAAAATATATTGGTTATTAAGTTTAAAATATTTATTGATTCGTAGGTGACATTTATGGATGTAGTCTTGAGATACTGGTCTTAAATCCTCAAAAACTGCGGCATCTACATAAACTCCATCTTCTTGCTCATCAGTGTCTTGTTTCCAGCCAATTTCGTTGTAAAAGCTTTGAACGCTATTCTTGAGTTCGTTGTTTTGTGGCGTTATTTTCACTTTCTCATTGTCTTTAAGCACCAAAGCACGGTTGCTAAGCAGAATAGCTATTCCTTCGATCGCAGGATAAGCAAATCGACCATCTTCAGAAATAAATCCTGAATCTATTTTTGTATTCACAGATTCTTTGTCTAGGGTAAACAATTTATGCCGATCGACAAGGTTGTTTACATTGGCAATTTCCTCTAAAGTCATCTGGCGTAATGTCTTCTTGGTGATAGGACATTGCAGATGCTTAGTTAAGTTACGTAAATTTTGTTCCATTGTTAAGGCTTGCTTGACTGCTGAATATTCAGGTTGTCCGATTTATTTGAATTTGCATATGTTAAAAACATATACCAATTTTTTTGTCAAAAGTCTTGTATAAGTTGTTCAGTTATCAGTTATCAGCTTTAATCTACTGTTTACTAATCCCTAACCCTCATCTGTCACTTTGGGATATTTTCACGAAAGCAGGTCATTTCAGCCTACGAAAGATTAAGGTTTTGACCCAGGTTGACAGAAAAGGACTAATCCCTAGCCCCTAGCCCCTAGTCCCTAATCCCTAGCCCCTAGCCCCTAGCCCCTAATCCCTACTCACTTTTTTTTGATGTATTGGTACGATGGTAAGTTAATTGAACAAGATACTATCAAGCTTGGTATTAATAATCCTGGTTTACTCTATGGCGCGACGGTATTTACTACCATGCAAGTTTACCAACGATCGCTTAGTAATCCTCTCACTAACTGGAAGGCTCATAGCGATCGCCTGCATCAGAGTCTAAACAGTTTTGGTTGGCAATTTTCCCACTGGGAAAGGCTCAAACAAGGCGCAGAGAAATTAGCTTTAGATTTTCCCGTATTAAGAATTACAATTTTTCCAGATGGAAAAGAACTAATTATAGGACGTTTTTTACCAGAAGATTTAACCGATCGCCAGCAACAAGGAATTATCGCTTGGGTTGCAGATGAACAATTATTCAGGCGATCGCAACCAAACCATAAAACGGGGAATTATTTAGGTGCATATTTAGCCTTACAAAAAGCACAACAACTAGGTGCAAAAGAAGCAATTTTAATCGACGATCTCGGTAATTATTTAGAAACCAGTACAGGTAATTTATGGGGATATAAAAATGGTTGCTGGTATACTCCCTGCTTAGAATCAGGAATCTTGCCAGGAATTGCTCGATCGCAGATTTTAAAATATTTAAATTGCCAGCAGATACCAGTCAAAGAAAATATTTGGACTTTAGATTTTGTAGAGAATTTAGAGGCGATCGCCTACAGCAATTGTGTTGTCAATCTAATTCCTATTAGAATTATTATGGCTCAAAATCGACAAATTATTTTTAATAATTTCGTAGATATTATTCAGCAAATAAGCCAACTTTTCCCTAGAGACTAGAGCCTAAGCTGTTATTCATCTAAATTGCACATTTGGCTGTTCATAAAAGCCTTCTGCCTTCTGCATAAAAGCCTTTTCACAACCAGTAAATTAAATGCGTGTCAGCTTAGAGTGTATGAGGAGTAACGAATCGATTTTATCTACTTTTTAGTTTGATCTTTAACCGCATCGCCAGCTTGCTTCATAGCATCGCCAGCTTGCTTCATAGCATCACCAGCTTCCTTTTTCATAGCATCACCAGCTTTGTTCATGGTATCGCCAGCTTGCTGTTTGACTTCCTCACCAGCTTGTTTCATGGTATCGCTAGCTTTGTTCATAGCATCACCAGCTTCCTTTTTCATGGTATCGCTAGCTTTGTTCATGGTATCACTAGCTTCCTGCTTGACTTCCTCACCAGCTTGTTTCATAGTATCGCTAGCTTTGTTCATAGCATCGTCAGCTTGCTGTTTGGCTGCATCACCAGCTTGTTTCATGGCATCGCCAGCTTGGTTCATAGCATCACCAGCCTGCTGTTTGGCTGCATCACCAGCCTGTTGCATGGCATCACCAGCTTTACTCGTATCGGGTGTGGATTGCGTGCTGGTTCCAGAATTACCGCAAGCTACAACGGTTAAAGATAGTGCAGCAGTACAAAATAATATTTTCCAGTTCATTGTTTGTCTATCCATCAGTAATTTAGTTTGGGTATCTGAACTGCTTTGCCAGGAAAATCTTGTGTTTTTTTATACAACAATCAATCCTAATTGCAATGTACGATCAGATGGGGTAGTTGTGTCTAGCTTCAATCTCAATTCGATCGTTTTCCACCGCAGGTATCGCATAGCTTATGCCTTACTGTCAAGTAGCCCATTTCCAATTCAGTAAGCTCAAAGCTAATTAACAACTAAGAAAACCTCGATCGAGCATCTTAAGTTTTGTTGAAACTCTTAATTAAATTGAAGCAAAAATAAAGTAAAAAACTAGTAAAATTTGAGGCAGAATTCGGCAATCTCGATCGAGATCGCATGAATAAATATAAAATTAAATAACAAAATATGGCTAAATTTTACGAGAGTTTAAACGAAGATTTAGAAACATTTATTCAAGAGCAAAAAATTTTTTTTACAGCCACAGCACCAACAACAGGAAGAATTAATTTATCCCCCAAAGGAATAGATACTTTTCGGATTGTCGATCGTCAGCATGTTGCCTATCTCGATCTAACTGGGAGTGGTAACGAAACGGCTGCTCATTTACATGAAAATGGACGTATGACCATCATGTTTTGTAGCTTTAGCGATCGCCCTTTAATTTTACGTTTATACGGTCAAGGACAAATTATTAAACAAAGCACTTCCAATTGGCAAGAATTATCTTGTTTATTTTTAACAATTCCAGGCACTCGTCAAATCGTTTTAGTAAAGATTGAATCGATTCAAACTTCTTGCGGCTATGGTGTCCCTATTTACGAATTTAAACAAGAAAGACAAACTTTAATTGATTGGGCAAAAAAGAAAGGCGATCGAGGAATTAAAGAATATTGGCAACAGAAAAACCAAGTTAGTATCGATGGCTTACCTACTAAATTGCTAGAAAGGGATTAGGGATTAGGGGCTAGGGATTAGGGATTAGGGAGCGGGGGAAGTAGCAAATAGCGAGTAGCAAGTGCGGAGTCGGAGAAACTCCGCCTCCGAGCAAGTGAGAAAACTTTTGACTTTTGACTTTTGACTTTTGACTTTAAAAACTTCTGCCTTCTGATAGCTGATAGCTTAGTAAACTATCGGCAATTTTTCAAGAATGGCTGTAGACTAGATGTCTAGTAAATTAAGTTGCTAGAAAGTGCAATGTTTTACTTATGCGAGCATTGCATCCTTGAGATTTATGAGATTACTTTTTACAATTATGGCTTGGAGACGATATCTTTCGCTTCGATATATGAGACAGTCTCTTAAGCGTCTGATGTTATGTTTATTTCTACTTTCTTTAACAACAGTTTTATTGTTCCACAGCTATACTCCCATCTTGGCTCAACAATCATATCCAGAAATTCGGGGAGTTTGGATGACTAATAACGATCTCGATGTGCTTCAAGATCGTCTTAAAGTGCGAGATGCAGTCAGACAATTGAGATGGCTGAATTTTAACACTATCTATTCTGTGGTTTGGAATTCAGGAGAAGTTATGTACCCCAGTGCTGTAGCACAGCAAGCAGGGATTCAACCTTTTGTTTACAAAGGTGCAGATGGACATGACATTTTAGCCGATTTGATTTTTCAAGCTCACAATCAAGGTTTATTAGTAATTCCTTGGTTTGAATTTGGCTTTATGACTCCTCCAGGCTCCGATCTAGCAGAAAAGCATCCAAATTGGTTGACTCAACGTCAGGATGGTAGCCAAGAATCTATGAGTGCTGCTGGTGAAGTGTTATGGCTCAATCCTTTCCATCCAGAGGTACAGCAGTTTATCACCAATCTGGTGTTGGAAATTGTTGTCCAACACGATGCTGATGGTATTCAATTTGACGATCACATGAGTTTGCCGAGGGATTTTGGCTACGATCGATACACAGTCGCCTTGTATCAAAAAGAAACTAAGAAAAAACCACCTAGTAACCCCTCAGATCCTAACTGGGTGCGTTGGCGTGCTAATAAAATCACTGAGTTTATGAAAAGGCTCAATCAAGAATTAAAATTGAGAAAACCCAGTGTTGTTTTTTCTGTTTCTCCTAATTCTTACGACTATGCTTACAAAATGCACTTGCAAGATTGGCTTGGTTGGGTGAGACAAAACATTGTCGATGAGTTAATCGTGCAGGTTTATCTAGCCAATTTACAAAATTTTCAGGAAAAAATTTCTCGTAAAGAGATTCTGGAAGCACAGCGAAAAATTCCTACTGGAGTGGCTATCATGGCAGGTTTGCGAAACAATCCAGTTTCTATGCAACAAATTTATTATCAAGCGCGATTGGCGCAACAAATCGGTTTGGGAGTAGCTTTTTTCTACTACGAAACCCTTTGGGACTATGCGCCAGAATCGGTTAGCGATCGCCAGGTGGGTTTTCAGAATATTTTTCCTTTTCCTGTGCCTCGTCTCGCCACTCGCGTTAACAACCAAGAAAGTTCCTTAACTAGAAACTTCCGCTAATTCGATCGTTCTTTCTTCAATGTCTTTGACTAAAAAATTGAGGGGTTTGTCACGGCGAATTTTGTACTTTAATCGTCTCGATTGTACTCGCATCAAAACTTGTTCGAGACAGTCGCGATCGAAACAAACGTGACGCTGACGGTCTTTATATCCTAAACTAGCGCCAGAGATAACGTGTAATTGAGTATTTTTCTTGAGTTGATACCATAAACCTTCTGAAGCAACTCCCGCACTCCGACTTCCAGATAAGCCTGGGTTGGCTGAGAAAGAAAGGGGATCGAATCCAGGTGCGCCTAGACTTTGTTCGTAATTGTAATAGTAGTGTAAAGGAACATCGGCTGCGGGTAAATTGAGCAATCCTTCATAAAACTGCTGAGCAATTTTCATGTCCGATACCATGATTGTATGCACTTTAGGCGCACTAGAGAGAAACATCCACATCGCGCCAGCATAAGCAGCTAGAAGCATCACCATAATTCCCTGTGTTGAAAACAGACTATCTGGTGAAATAGGAGGTAAAAAAGAACCGAGATAGCTGGCTAACAACCAAGAAGAACTGAAGATATTGTCGATGGTCATAATTTAGTTGCAAAAAATTGAGTTTGTAGGTGAAGGCAGGGAAGAGGGAACAGGGAACAGGGAGCAGGGAGCAGAAATATAAAGCGTGTAATAATTAATTGCGTCTACTTACTTAAAGAGTTAAGTTAACGATTAAATTTAGCTAGTGAATAAAAGTTCTACAGAAAAATATATAAATGTACATAATTATAAGCGACTCGAACTAGCTTAATTAAGACTCTCGAATTGTAAATACGATAAAAGAATTATAAAAGAGATTTTTAGATTTTTCCGTAAACTGGAATTAAGGCACCGCTAATATCTGATGCCGCATCAGAAATCAGAAATAAAATTGTCTGGGCGATCGATTCTGGTTTAACCCAAGTATGAGCTTGAGCATCACCCATTGCTTCTCGATTGCTTGGCGTGTCAATCACGCTAGGGAGAATGACATTGGCTGTAATATTGAAATCTTTGTTTTCTTTGGCGATCGCCTGAGTAAGCGCTACTACTCCCGCTTTGGCAGCAGAGTAAGCGGCTAATCCTGCCGCAGGTTCAACAGCAGCACGGGAAGCAATATTAACAATTCTGCCATATTTTTGCGATCGCATCTGGGGAAGAGTGTGTTTACAGACTAAGAAAGTTGTATTTAAGTTTAAATCCAAGGACGATTGCCACTTTTGATAGCTAAATTCATGGATATTGCCCATCGAAAATCCACCAACCAAATGAATCAGTATATCTACTCTGCCAATATCATTGACTAACTGTTCTACGCTTGCTTCTTGAGCTAGATTAGTTTTGACAAAACGGAGCTTCTCAAAGTGAGTAGCAGGTAGCCTTTCTTTTATGCGTCTAACTCTATTTTCATCCTGGTAGGGAATAGCCATTGTGACTTCAGAATAATGGGCTAAAATCGCTGATGTAACATCATGACCTAATCCACCAGTACCACCAGTGAGCAAAATACGTTTCGTATTCATTAAATCTTACGAGCAAACAACTACAATTTCAAAATATCGCGTTATAGAATAAAAAGTAAATTAAATTAATAGCTTATGTAAGCTTTAAATGATTATTTTCCAGAGATTCAAGATCGGTAGATTCTAGATAGTAATTAAGGAAGTTTTACTTATGGTCGTTTGTCCCCACTGTCACTTAGATAATCCAGATAATAATAATTTTTGTCAAGGATGTGGGACTTCTCTAACTCACAAGAACTGTCATAATTGTGAGGCTAGCGTGGCTTTTGGTCAAGAAAAATGCCCTCAATGCGGTGCGATCGTCGGCAATATTTTGTGGGCAACAATCACAGAAAAAAGCAAAGCAGAACTAGAAGCAGAATCAACACCATTGGAAATGCCGCTCATGGGAGCTAAAGGCATTAGTTATTCCGAATTTTCCCTAGCGATCGAAGATTTAAATAAACAACAGGAGAGCTTAGTAAAAGAAGAAGAAGAAGCAGTTATTTTTCCTGCTGAGGGAGAATTTTTAGACTTCGATCGACGCTATCAATTAAAGTCAAAAGAAAACGAAGAAATTACCAGATTTTTTGAATCTCAAGACTCATTTGTTGTCTTACAGGCAAAAGTTTTAGATTGCAAACCACTGCAACCATTTTATCTCCAAAAAATCCAACAGGAACGACCAGAATTGTTTAAAGAACTATATCAAAACTCTAATAAAACTTATCTTTCTTTCTTTCAGTATTGGAACTTAGTGGGAGTACCAACCTTTGCACTTCCTTATTTAAGCTTGCAACAATTTGCTCCTGTAGTCCCAGAAATATATGATGCTTGGCACAAAAATAACCGAGGTATAGTCTTGTTAAGCGATCGCTCTAACTGGCAAAAGATCTCGGAACTCTGGCAAAAGGAGGATTTATCACCAATAGCCATCTCTTGGCTGTTGTCAGAAATGGCAAAATTATGGAATCCTCTCTTGGCGATCGGCTGTGCTAAAAGTTTACTATTGACTGATAACTTGAGAGTTGATGAAGACCGTTGTTTTGCTCTGCAAAGACTTTATCTAGATGCTCCTGAGAAGGTATACAATCTTAAAGATTTAGTCGCCGTTTGGCAAACCTTATTACGTGAGTGCGATCGAAACCATTACGAATCTCTCAATCAGCTTTTACATAGAGTCATCGATGGAGAGATTGACATGGTAGAAGAGCTACGCTCACAACTAGAAAACTTATTTACTCAAGAACCGATTCCAATCGTAACCGAACCCGAACCTAACTTAGTCAACAGCGAAAACATGACTCCAACTTCAGCTAGCGATTCAGCAGGACACCCTTCAGAAGAAAACCGTATTGATACTGATATTGTCATTCCCGAAGGGTTAGAACAGTGGGAAGAACTCGAATTAGAAAATAATTTTGAGTTAGAAGAATTTGAGGATCCCACAGAAGAACCAACTGTTGTCCTCTCTGCTGGAATTGACAACTTTGCTGATGCTGGTTGGACTGATATTGGTTCTCATCGCGGTCACAATGAAGATTGTTTTGGCATCGAAACCGAAATTAAAAAACAGCAAAATGCTCAAGGAAAAAATATCAAAGCTAAGGGTTTATATATTGTCTGCGATGGTATGGGAGGTCATGAAGCGGGGGAAATAGCTAGCGCTATGGCAGTGAAAACCCTACAAGATTATTTTCACGAACATTGGCAACAACCGCAGCTACCTAACGAACAGACGATTAGAGAAGGAATATTATTAGCCAATCAAGCTCTCTATAAAAGTAACCTCGATCATTCGCGATCGGGTAATGGCAGAATGGGAACAACCATGGTGATAGCCCTAGTGCAAGATCGTAAATACGCGATCGCTCATGTCGGAGATAGTAGGATTTATCGCGTTACCCAGCAAAGAGGCTTAGAAAAATTAACTAAGGATCACGAGGTAGGCCAACGAGAAATCCTCAGAGGTGTCGAACCCCAAATAGCTTATGCTCGTCCCGATGCCTATCAACTTACTCAAGCACTCGGCCCGCGTAACGATAACTTTGTTAAACCAGAAATACAATTTTTTGAGATCGAAGAAGATTGCATATTACTTCTTTGTTCTGATGGTCTTTCGGATCACGATTTGATCGAAAAATTTTGGGATACCAAAATAGCGCCTCTGATCGATGCCAATACTAATTTAGAGGAAGGATTGGTTAATTTGATCGATTTTGCCAATCACTACAACGGTCATGATAATATCACTGGAGTAGTTGTGAGAGTAAATTTAAGACCCGGAACAGAATCTTAAGCTCAGTTATATATAAAGTCATGTGATTGAAGATGGTCATCATTACTCTCCTTGATGCGAATACCTATCAAGTCTTGCAAAAGTGGACGTTTGAGGATACTAAACTCATTCGCATTGGTCGTTCTCCAGATAACAACATTAAAATCGAGGATTTTTTTCAAGTTTCTCGGTACCATCTCGAACTACATAGCAATGATGAGGAGAAATGGCAGCTCATTGGCAAGGGAACTAACGGGACTTTTCTCAACGGGATTTTAGTAACTGATGCGTTAGTCAAAGATAACGACTTAATTCAGTTAGCTCAAAATGGTCCCTTACTTAAATTTCAGACGGTCAAGATTCTCGACGAAACTCAAATTGGTAGCGCTGTTTTCAGTACGCCAGTTGGTGAATGTGACCATTCTGGCAACCATCCCAACAATATTTTTTGCGTTCGCTGCGGTAAGCCTCTAGTTTCTCACGAACAATTTGTTGGTTCTTACCAAATTCTGCGAACTCTCGGTCGAGGGGGGATGGGTACTACCTATCTAGTTTGGAATCAAACTAAGGACGAACGAGGCGCACCTTTATTACTGGTTCTCAAGGAAATGAATGCAGATATGGCACAAATTGCCAAAGCAAGAGAACTATTTGAAAGAGAAGCTCGCGTTCTCAAGTCATTAAATCATCCAGGTATTCCCAAATATTACGATTTTTTTGTCGAAAATTCGCAAAAATACCTGGTTATGGAATTAATTCACGGGCAAAATTTAGAGCAAATGGTCTATGCTAAAGGACCATTTCCAGCTAAAGAAGCGATTAAATTAATGATTCAAGTTTGCGAGGTTCTCGATTATTTGCATTCCCTAACGCCTCCTTTGATTCATCGAGACGTGAAACCAGCTAACTTGATGATGCGCTTTCTCGATGGTCGCTTGATGTTGCTAGATTTTGGTGCAGTCAAGGAAGTGGGAACTTCTTTAGATACGCGCATAGGAGTAGAAGGATACACCGCACCAGAGCAATATCGAGGTAAACCCTGTCCCCAATCCGATCTCTATGCGATCGGCGCAACTTTGATCTTTTTGATCTCAGGCAAAGCACCGATGCAATATTACGTCTACAAAGGCAGTAGATATGAATTTGATACTGAGAGTATTTCGGAAATTAACCATCAACTCAGAGCCATTATTTCTAAAGCCTGTGAACCCAATATGCGCGATCGCTATCAAACAGCTCTAGAACTAGCCCATGCTTTGCAAGATTGCTTGTAGATTGTGATATCAATCTTCATCCCAAGCTTCAACCATCAGTAAATCTTGGACTGGATCTTGCATGGTAAAACCAAAATCCAATAACTCTTTTTTCCAGTGTGTCCATTCACCGCCATAGAGCATAGCTATTTTGCCAATACTATCCCCTGGTTTCAGTACTTTTGAATCTACTAGCGAAGATACTTTGCGCTGCAATTTCACCATTGGGTGAGCGACCTGATTAGTCATACACTCAATTTGCTTTTAAGAATAAATGATAAGTTTTACAAATGCTCTGCAAACTGTCTTTTTCAATCTCCATAATTCGTCGGCGTTTAAGATTGAAATTGACAAGTAACAGTCATATAGATATATAACGCATAAAATACAATTTGTGCAAGTATTTTGTCGAAAAAGTACGGCAATCTACTACAGCAGGCAGGGTAAACCGAACTAAGCAAAGGAAATATAAAATGGCAACACCTCAAATTAATTTCGATTTTTCTAGAAACCTTCGCTCAGCAGTAAAACGACAATTACTGAGAATTTCAGATGGTGATACACCCACGATCGACCAGCCTATCCCTTTTCTGTCAAACTGGGTCAAAACCTTAATTTTTCGTAGGCTGAAATGA